>CAIMSN010000064.1 GCA_903844135.1 uncultured Rhodospirillales bacterium
CCAGGAGGCACGGTTCTTCCGGGAGCAGCAGACCATGTACGAGCGCTGGGGCAAGGTGCCGTTCTTCAGGAACGACCCGTTCTTCAATCCGAACTTCTCCCGGGTCGACCGTCTCTTCTACGACCTCGAAGACCCCGCCCGTCTCAGGGATGTCGCCGAGGCGACAGGCTGATCATGCGGAGGGCCGCGCTGGGCCCCGGCTCAGGCACTGCCTTGGCCGTCGCCCTGGCCGTCGCTCTGGGGCTGGGTGGTTGTGCGTCAGGTCCGCCATCGACGCCGCACAGTCCGGCCGAGCAGGCGGACATCGACCAGGCGCAGTCGGCGCTCGATGCCCTGCATGGTCTGAAGGCGAGGTTCACGCAGTTCGGCCCGGAGCGCGATGCGATCAGCTTCGGTACCGCCTGGTTCGAGACCGGACATCTGCGCCTGCAATACGATCCGCCGCTGCAGCGCGTCGTGGTCGCCGGCAGCGGGCGGCTGGTGGTGCATGACGAACCGAGTGGCGCCACCACCCGGATCTCGCTCGCCGCCAACCCGCTCGGGCTGCTGCTCGCCGGCCCGGTCCGTCTGTCGGGCGAGATCGACGTGACCGACATCCAGCGCAGCGCCGGCGCATTGCAATTGTCCCTGGACCGCGCCTCGAATCCTGCCCAGGGCCTGCTGACGCTGCTGTTCCTGGTCCGGCCGGACGGTACTCTGATGCTCTCCGGCCTGGAAGCGGTCGATTCCCAGCATCATCGCACCCGTTTCGTGCTGAGCGATCAGCGGAGCGGCATCGCGCTCGATCCGGCCCTGTTCAGTCCTCCCGGATAGGCGGCACCGCATCGCCGAAGAAGTCCGGCCAGCATGCGGCGAGGGCGGCATCGAGCGACTGCATGGTCGCGTCGAGTCCCAATGCGGCCAGGCTGGTCACGCCATGCTCGCGTATCCCGCACGGTACGATGCCGTCGAAATGGTCGAGCGCCGGCGATACGTTGACCGACACGCCATGCCAGCAGATCCAGCGAGTCACCCTGACCCCGAGGGCCGCGATCTTGCTGTCGCGGCCGGTCCGATCGTCCGATACCCAAACTCCGATCCGGCCGTCCCGCCGGCCGGCGACCACGCCCAGCCTGGCCAGGGCTGCGATCAGCCAGCCTTCCAGCGCGCAGACATAAGCCCGCACGTCGCGTGGCGGCACGACCCCGTGGCGCCGCTGCAGGTCGAGCATGACGTAGGCCACGCGCTGCCCTGGCCCGTGATAGGTCCATTGCCCGCCGCGTCCAGCCGCGTAGGTCGGAAATCGGTACGGATTGAACAGGTCCTCCGGACGGGCCGACGTGCCTGCCGTGAAGGTCGGCGGATGCTGCAGCAGCCAGACCATCTCGCGTGCGTCCTGCTCGCGCAGTGCCGCGACCCGCTTGCGCATCGTTTGCATCGCCTCGGGATACTCGACCGGCTCGGCGCTCCTCAGCCACAGCGGACCCTGCAGTTGGGTGATTGCCGAGTGCTGATCCATCGTCTATACGCCCCTCCGTCGTCCCGGATATGGCCTCTGGCCCCCGGAATGTCACGGTGCGGTCGTGGCGGAATGGTAGACGCGCAAGCTTGAGGTGCTTGTGGGGGAAACCCCGTGGAAGTTCGAGTCTTCTCGACCGCACCAGATTTTCCCATCCGATCGGCGCCAAGCCCCTGATAAGCCTGCGGGCGGTATCGGGGCGCATTGCGGCCACCCTCGTCGCATGGCACGCTCGGAGCTCAAACGCGCCGGGCTGGAACGGCGTCCTCAAGCGAAGGTAGAGACCGTGATCAAGCCCTTACGCAAGGCAGTGCTCCCCGTCGCCGGGCTTGGGACTCGCTTCCTCCCGGCCACCAAGGCGATGGCCAAGGAGATGCTACCGGTCGTCGACCGCCCGCTCATCCAATATGCGATCGACGAGGCCCGCGCCGCCGGGATCGAGCAGTTCTGTCTGATCACCGGCCGCGGCAAGACCGCCCTGGTCGAGTATTTCGATCGCGCCTACGAGCTCGAGGCCACGCTCAAGGAGCGGAACAAGCCGGAAGCAATGGCGGCGCTGCGCGATTCCAGCATGCTGCCCGGCACCATGCTGTCCGTCCGGCAGCAGGAGCCGCTCGGCCTGGGTCATGCGATCTGGTGCGCCCGCGCCTTCATCGGCGACGATCCGTTCGCGATCCTGCTGCCGGACGACATCGTCCTGGCCAAGACCCCGTGCCTCAAGCAGCTCGCCGATGCCTATGCCGAGACCGGCGGCAGTGTGGTGGCGGTGTCGGAAGTGCCGCCGGAGCACACCAACCGCTATGGCATCCTCAAGATCGGCAAGGATGACGGCCGCATGGTCGAGGTCACCGGGCTGGTCGAGAAGCCGAAGCCGGAGGACGCGCCGTCCAATCTCTCGATCATCGGCCGCTACGTCCTGACCGCCGACGTGATGCAGCATCTCAGCAAGCTCGAGCGCGGCGCCGGCAACGAAGTCCAGCTCACCGACGCCATGGCCAAGATGATCGGCACCCACCCGTTCCACGGCCTGCGCTACGAAGGCCGCCGTTTCGATTGCGGCGACAAGGTCGGCTATCTCGAGGCGCAGATCGCCTTTGCGCTGGAGCGGCCCGACCTCGGTCCGGCGGTGCGGGAATTCCTCAAGCACTACGTGGGAGCGCTCTGATGGCCTTCACCCATGCGTTCGATCCGACCAGCCTGCGCGAGTACGACATCCGCGGCATCGTCGGCCAGACGCTGCACGCCAAGGACGCGTTCGCGATCGGCCGCACCTTCGGCAGCATCGTCGCCGGCAAGGACGGCAAGACCGTCGCCGTCGGCTATGACGGCCGGCTGTCCTCGCCGGAGCTCGAAGCGGCCCTGGTCGAGGGGCTGAAGGCGTCCGGGATGGAGGTGCTGCGCGTCGGCTGCGGCCCGACGCCGATGCTGTATTACGCGGCCACCACGCTGGAGACCGATGGCTGCATCATGGTCACCGGCAGCCACAACCCGCCGAACTATAACGGCTTCAAGATGATGCTGGGTCGCAAGCCGTTCTTCGGCGCGCAGATCCAGCATCTCGGCAAGCTGGCCGGCGCCGGGGAGGTGGTCGGCGAGACCACCGGCTCGGATCGCAGGATCGACGTCAGCCACGATTATGTCGCCCGGCTGATCTCCGACTGGGATGGCGGCGACCGCATCCTCAAGGTGGTGTGGGACAACGGCAACAGCTCCGCCGGCGAGATCCTGCAGCGGCTGGTCGGCTCGCTGCCGGGCGAGCATACCGTGCTCAATGGCGCCATCGACGGCAACTTCCCGGCGCACCACCCGGATCCGACCGTCGCCAAGAATCTCGAGCAACTGATCGCCGCGGTCGCCGAGAAGGGGGCCGACATCGGCATCGCCTTCGATGGCGACGCGGACCGTATCGGCGTGGTCGACAACAAGGGCCAGATCCTCTGGGGCGATCAGTTGCTGGTCGTGCTCGGCCGCGACGTGCTCAAGTCGCACCCCGGAGCCACCATCATCGCCGACGTCAAGGCCAGCCAGGTGCTGTTCGACGAGATCGAGCGCGCCGGCGGTACCCCGCTGATGTGGAAGACCGGGCACTCGTTGATCAAGGCCAAGATGGCCGAGACCGGCAGCCCGCTCGCCGGCGAGATGTCCGGCCACGTGTTCTTCGCCGACAAATGGTATGGCTTCGACGACGCGCTCTATGCCGCCGTTCGCGTGCTCGGCATCGTCGCCCGCATGGAGGGGCCTTTCTCCGACGTGAAGGACGCGCTGCCGCACGCCGTCAGCACCCCCGAGCTGCGCTTCGATTGCGAGGATACCCGCAAGTTCCAGGTGATCGAGGAGGTCGCGGGACGGCTCGACGCCGCCGGCGCCCAGGTGTCGGCGATCGACGGCGTCCGGGTGAAGACCGAGGATGGCTGGTGGCTGCTGCGCGCCTCCAACACCCAGGCGGTGCTGGTCGCGCGGTGCGAGGCCTTCAGCGCCGACGGTCTGGAGCGCCTCAAGGCGGAACTGGTGCACCAGCTCGATGCGTCCGGCCTGGCCGCGCCGGACTTCTCCGGAGAGAATTCCGGTCACTGATCGGCGTGTGCGCGGCGGTCGGTCATGGATCTGATCGACCCGCCGTCCGCGTCGCTGCTGTTCGAGGCGCAGTCGCCTTCCTACGACGCCCCGCCGCCCGAGATACGCTACGCCGAACGCATTCCCGCCGACATCGCCGCCGCCTGCGGGGCGCAGCGGCAAGGGCATTTCGAGCCGCGCCCGGTTCGGATCTGGCTGCTGCACGACGTGGTCGTCGCCTATGAAGGGCTGGTGTTTGACCGCGACGGCAACCTGTTTCGCCAGAGCGTGACCCAGCATCATGCGCTGGAAATCGACTGGGCCCGTGCGCAGATGGTTGCCGGCCCGGACATGCCGCACCTCACCCATCCCGTGGTGCTCGGCAAGAAACGCGGTGCCGGCAATTACGGCCATTTCCTGCTGGAAATCCTGCCGATGCTGCAACTGGCGCGCGACAGGATCAGGAGCGACACGCTGGGCGCGCTGGTGCACGACGTCGACGACCCGCAACTCGGCGGGGTGATGCAGGAGAGCCTGCGTCGGATCGGCGTGCCGGATCGGCTGGTCGGTGTTTCCGGACTTATGCCGGTCAGGGTCGATCGTCTGCTCCTGGTCGAGGGACTCACCGCGCATGGTACCTACATGTCGCCGCTCGTCACCGCCTGCATCGCGGTTCTGCGGGCCGGGACGCAAGGCGCCGGCCACGAGCGCGTGTTCATCGCCAGAGGCAACGAGATGCGGCGCGATTTCCAGGATTCCGCCCGTGTCGAAAGCCTGGCCAGGGAGGCCGGTTTCCATGTCATGAACCCCGATGGCCTCACCTTGCCGGAACAGATCGCCTGCCTGCACGATGCGCGGATCGTGGCCGGGGCGATGGGGGCGGCGATGACCAATCTGGTGTTCGCCGGCGCGGGCGCGCGTATCCTGATGTTCGCCGGCGCCGCCATGCCGGATACGTTCTTCTGGTTCGCATCGACGGTGTTCGGTCATCGCTACCGGGAGATGCGCTGCGATCAGGCCGAGCAGGTGCAGGGTCTGTTCTATGACCGCGCCCTGCTGGTGCCGGACGACGATGTCCGATCGTTCCTCGCGTCGTCCTGACGGTTCCGGCCGGCACGTGCTGGCGCTCGATTGGCGGGCGCCGGACGCGGCGTTTCGCTCTCTCTCGTCGCAGCGGCTGCCGGTCTGGCTCGACAGCGCCGGCCCGGTCGGCCCGAGAAGCCGGTTCTCGTATCTGTGCGTCGATCCGGTCTCGGTGCTGGAGTATCGCGACGGCGTGTTGCGCCATGACGGGCGGGTAGGGGAACCGCTCCCGTTCCAGGCGCTCGCAGACCTCGTGTCACGCGCCCGGCGCGTCGTCGAACCGGGACCGGCACCGTTCATGGGCGGCGTCGTTGGGTTGCTGGGCTACGGTCTCGGCACCGCGCTCGAGCGCCTGCCGGCCCGTCACGCGCAGGATCCCGATCTGCCGGCTTTGTGGTTCGGTCACTACGACCTTGTCCTGGCGTTCGATCGTCTGCAGCGGCGCTGCTGGCTGATCTCGACCGGGGTCCACCCTGACCAGACCGCCCTGCAACGCGCTGCGCTGCTGCTAGGCTGGCTGGACCAGCCCCCCGCGCCGCTGGCGCCGATCCCGGCGCTGACCTGGCATCCGGACCGGACGCAGGACTCGTATGTCGGCATGATCGAGCGCACGCTCGACTACATCAGGGCAGGCGACATCTTCCAGGCCAACCTGACCATGCGCCATGTCGCCGAGCGTCCGGACGGTGTCGATCCCGCTTCGGTCCATCTCGCGCTGCGTGCGCGCAATCCGGCCGCGTTCGGGGCCTATATCGGCTGGGGGCAGGGGCGGGCGCTGTCCAGCGCATCGCCGGAACGTTTCCTCAGCCTGGATGCGCGGGGAACGATCGAGACCAGGCCGATCAAGGGCACCCGGCCGCGCTGCGATGATGCGACGGCCGATGCTTGCGCCGCGCGGGAGCTCGCGCGCAGCGAGAAGGATCGTGCCGAGAACCTGATGATCGTCGATCTGATGCGCAACGATCTGTCGCGCGTCGCCGTGCCTGGCAGCGTCGCCGTGCCCGCCCTGTTCGAGATCGAGAGCATCGCCACGCTGCATCATCTGGTCTCGACGGTGACGGCGACGCTGCGACCGGACGAGGATGCGATCACGCTGCTGCGGGCGACGTTCCCGGGCGGTTCGGTGACCGGCGCACCGAAGATAAGGGCGATGCAGATCATCGACGCGCTCGAACTCTCGAGCCGCGGACCCTATTGCGGATCGGTGGTCTGGATCGGCGAGGACGGGGCGATGGACAGCAGCATCGTCATCCGCACTCTGATGCTGGGCCGCGCGACCATCGTCGCCCAGGCCGGCGGCGGGATCGTCGCCGATTCCGATCCGATCGGGGAGTATCGCGAGATGCTGTCGAAGGTCGCGCCGCTCCTGTCGGTGTTCGCATGAGGATCTGGCACGACGGCGTCCTGGTCGATCCCGCTCTGGTGCGGATCGCGCCCGACGATCGCGGCTTCACTTTCGGCGACGGCGTGTTCGAGACCATCCGGGTGCTCGACGGTCGCCCGATGCATGCAGGCCGCCATTTCGGCCGCCTTCGTCAGGGTGCCGGCCTGCTCGGCATTCCGGTCGCGTTCGACGATCGGGTGCTGCTGGAAGCGGTCCTGGCGGTCATCGCGGAGACCGGTACCCGGCAGGGCAGCGTACGTGTCACCCTGTCGCGCGGACCGGCGCCGCGCGGCATCGCCACCCCGCCGTCGGTAACGCCGACGCTGCTGGTCGCCGCGCAGGACGGCGCCGTCTCGCAGGCCCCGGTGCGCCTGATCGTGGCGCGGACCACCCGGCGCAACGAGTTCTCGCCCCTCAGCACGATCAAATGCGCCAACTATCTCGACAGCGTGCTCGCCAGGCGGGAGGCGGAGGCCAAGGGCATGGATGACGCGCTGCTGCTCAACACGGCAGGCCTGGTCGCCGAAAGCACCACGGCGACCCTGCTGGCCCGGTTCGACGGTCGGCTGCGGACGCCGCGCCTGGTCGATGGCGCGCTTCCCGGCATCGCCAGGGGATTGCTGCTCGAGACCGGCCTGGTGAGCGAGTGCCGGATCGCGCCCGACCGTCTGGCGCATGCGGAGACGCTCCTGCTGTGCAACAGTCTTGGCGTGCGGCAGGTCGCCAGCCTGGATCGATCGCCGGTCCCGGCTTTGCCGGACCTGGTCGCTCGGCTGTCTGCAGTGCTTGAGACGGAGCCGCCATGAGGCCGGCGTCCCGCTATCGCGCCGGTATGAGGCCGGCGGTCGCGACCTGCTTGCGGAAGATGCCGGGCGAGCCGGCATAAGGGACCAGGGCGCAATCGATGCCGAGAATGGTTTCCGCGCCTCCGAGATAGAGCGCGCCGTCTGGGCTCATCAGCCGCGCTATGGCCTGCAGCGTCCGGGTCTTGGTCTCGTGGTCGAAATAGATCAGCACGTTGCGACAGAACACGACGTCGAAACGCCCGAGTCCGGACAGGTCAGACAGCAGGTTCCAGTTCCTGAACCGGACCATCTCGCGCAGCGGGCGGTGGATGCGCCACCCGGCCTCTTCTTTGGCGAAATACTTGACCAGCAAGCGCGCCGGCAGACCGCGCTGCACCTCGAACTGCGAATAGAGCCCCTCTTCGGCGCGCTTGAGCGGCTCCCTGGCGATATCCGTGCCGACGATCTCGATTCTGCGTCCACCGAGCATGGAGCCCATTTCGCTGACCAGGATCGCCAACGAATAGGCTTCCTGGCCGGTCGACGCGGCCGCCGACCAGATCCGCAGCGGCGCGCCTTTCGGTCGGTCGGCATGCAGGTCTGGAAGCACGACGTCGCGCAGGTGGTCGAACGGCTTGCCATCGCGAAAGAACAGCGTCTCGTTGGTGGTCATCGCCTCGACCACCTCGGCTTCCAAGCCGGCATCCAGCCTCAGCCGGTCGGCAAGCGCGCCGAGATTGGGCAGGCCGCGTCGCTTCAGGATCGGATCGAGCCTGGCTTCGACGAGATAGTGCTTGTCGGAGCTCAGGGACAGGCCGGAGCGGGCCTTCACCGCGGCGGCGATGCTCTCGAAGCCGTTCATGCCGGGCCTGCGAGAGCGCAGATCTTCGATGCCAGATGGCTCAGCGGCAGCACGGCATGGCAGAGCCCGTCGCGGGCCACCGCGCCCGGCATGCCCCACACCACGCTGCTCGCCTCGTCCTGGGCAAGCACGGCGCCGCCCGCATCGACCACGCAGCGTGCGCCGGCGGCGCCGTCCCGGCCCATGCCGGTCAAAATCACCGTCAGGACGCGTCCGTGGCACGCCACGGCCGCGCTGCGCAGCATCGGATCGACCGCGGGCCGGCAGGAATTTTCCGGCGGCGTATCGACGATCCTGGCGGCGAGCCCTTCGCCGGCCGCCTCGACCAGCAGATGCCGGTCGCCGGGCGCTACATGGATACGATTGGGCAGCAGGGGCATGCCGTCCTCCGCCTCGACGCAGGGCCGATGACCGATACCGGCCAGATGCTCGGCGAGAGATCGGGTGAACAAAGGCGGCATGTGCTGCGTGAGGACGATCGGCTGCGACAGCCTGGCGTGAAGCATGCCGAACAGGGTGAACAGCGCCTGCGGACCGCCGGTCGAACTGCCGATCGCCAGCAGGCGTGGCCTCAGCCGTGGGCCGGGCAGCATGCCGAGACTCGCACCCTTGCTGGCGACCGGGATCGCGACGCTCCTGCCCCTCGGCTTGCGCCCGAGAGCCAGAACCTTGGAGCGGATCTCTCGATCGAAGCTCTCCCGCGCGTCGGATTGCGGTTTGTGGAGACAGTCTGCCGCGCCGGCCTGGATCGCTCGAAGGGCGATGGCGGCTCCGGCGCTCGTCAACGCTGACGCGACGATGACGCGGACCTGCGGATCCGCTTTCAGCAGCAGCGGCAGCGCGGTCAGGCCGTCCATCACCGGCATCTCGACATCGAGCAGCACGATGTCGGCGGGGACCCGTTTCAGCGTCTCGACCGCGATCGCGCCGTTGGCGACGCTGCCGACGATCTCGACCTCCGGTTCGGCGTCCAGGATACGAGCGATCAGGGCCCTGACGACGCTCGAATCGTCGCAGATCAGGACGCGGATTCGCGGCAGGGCGTGCGTGCGGGGCGGCAGGAACGCGCTCATACGTCCTGGTCCGATGGCAGCGCGGCCTGTTCCAGCTTGCCAAGCAGGATGTCCGCGTCGAAGGGCTTCATGATGAATTCCTGCGCGCCGGCTTCGATCGCAGCGACGATGAAATCCGGATCGTTCTCGGTGGTGCAGAGGATGACGCGCGGGAGCGCATCGCCGAATTCGCGTCGGATCGCCCTGAGGCAGTCGAGACCGTTCATCCTCGGCATGTTCCAGTCCAGGAGGACGTAGTCCGGACGCGCGCTGCGGCAGGTTTCCAGCCCCTCCAGCCCGTCGACGGCCTCAGCCGCCCGCATTCCGGCATCCTCGACGATCTTTCTGGCGATGCGGCGGATGGTGCGGCTATCGTCCACGATCAGGCACAGCCTGTCGGCATGGGAGCTCGTCAAGAGGGCAGCGCCAGCAGACGCTCGATGTCGAGAACCACCATCAGACGCTCCGACAGGCGATAAACACCCTTGCTGTAGGTCTGCCAGGTGGCGGAGAGGTTCGACGGCGTCTCCTCGATCTGGTCGGTACGCAGACTCAGCACCTCCAGGACCTGGTCTATGAGAAGAGCGTAGAGCGCGCCGTCCATCTCCGCGACCAGGGCGACGCGCTCGGCGGTCTGCGGCGCCGGCTCGAGCCCGAGCCGGCAGCGCGTGTCGATCGCCGTGACGATGCGGCCGCGAAGATTGATGTTGCCGGCAATCGCATCGGGCGCCAGCGGCACGCGGACGATCTTGCTGTCGGTCACGACCTCCCTGACGGCCAGGACCGGGACTCCGCAGAGCATTCCGCCCAGCGTCAGGGTGACGAACCCTTCCTCTTGGAGATGGTCCGCGGCGCGAACCGGCGTGGCATGGATCGATTGCTGGTGGTGGGCGGACATGGCCAGCTCCTTCAAGCGGCAATTCGGTGCGACAGGCATTGTTCGAGACTGAGCAGCAGGGTGTCGCGCTCGAACTTGCGAATGGTGTCGGTGAAGCCGGCCGACCTGGCTTCCTGCACCACGTTGCTTCCGGTCAGCGCCACCAGCGGCAGATCGGCCCAGCGTCCGCCGCCGCGGATCTCGCGTGCGAAGCAGAATCCATCCATGCCCGGCATCTCGATATCGGAGACGATCGCCTCGAAGCTGCGGCCGGCATCGCGCAGCGCGAGCGCCTTCTCCGCGGAGTCTGCGACGGTGACGTCGTAGCCGGCCGCCGCGAGGCTCGGCGCGACCAGTTGCCTGAAGAAGCTGCTGTCGTCGACGAGCAGCAATCGCGGCCTGTGGCTTTTCTCGACGGCGTTCTTGAACCAGTTGCCAGAAGCGCGGGTCAGCCAAAACGCTACGTCCACGATATCGGTCGCCTTGTCGGCGATGACGGCAACGCCGAGCTTGCCCTCCGAGTCGGTGCCGAGTTCGATCCTCGCCTCGGTATTGACCACGTCGAGGATTTCATCGACCAGCAGCCCCACCGGCTTGCCGCCATTCTCGAACACCAGCACCGGATAGGCCGCCTTGGCGCCGGTCTGCGAGAGCCGGTCGGCAAGGTCGATCGTGCCGTCCAGCGCCACGATCGGCATGAGGTCGCCACGATACTGCGCGACGATCCTGTCGCCGGTGCGCTCCAGCCGTTCGGCGGCGAAGGTCTCCAGCCGGGAGATCAGCGAGAGCGGCAGCGCCTTCGGCGCGCCGATCCCGGCCCTGACCAGGAGCATGTCGATCCGTCCGGTCTGGCTCGGGTCCTCGTCCTGCGTGGCGCGGGCTTCGTCCTTGCGGGCGCCATCGAGACCGGCATGTCTGGCGATGCCGGTCGGATCGAGGATCATGATGACGGCACCGTCCTCGAGGATGGTGTTGCCGCCGAACAGCGGAATGTTGCGCAGCACGTTCGCGACCGGCTTGACCACGATCTCCTCGGTGTCGAACACGCCGTCGACGATCAGGCCGAGCTTGGCGTTGCCGACGCCGATTACCGCAACAGTGTCGGTCTTGCGGATCGGCTGGCCATCGTCATGGTAGCATTTTTCGGGAAGTTTGAGCAGCGCGCCGAGCCGGATCAGTGGAAGCAGATGTTCGCGCAGGCGCAACACCGAGGCGCCGTCGATGGTCTCGATGCGGGTCGCGGCATTGGCCTCGGGCGATACGACCTCAATGACGCTGCTCTGCGGGATGGCGAACCGCTCGCCGGCGGCACCGACGATCAGGGCCGAGACGATGGCCAGCGTCAGGGGGATCTTGATCAGGAACCTGCTGCCCTGCCCGAGGACGCTGTGCAGTTCGATCAGGCCGCCGATCTGTTCGATGTTGGTGCGGACGACATCCATGCCCACGCCGCGTCCGGAGACGGAGGTGATGGCGGCGGCGGTCGAGAAGCCGGGCTGGAAGATGAAGGCGCGTATGTCGGTGTCGCTCATCGCCTCGATCTGTGCCGGGGTGACGAGGCCGCGCGAAACCGCCTTTTCGGCGATCTTTCGGACGTCGATGCCGCGACCGTCATCCTCGATCTCGATCACGACATGGCCGCCCTCGTGCCGGGCGCTCAGCGTGATGGTTCCGGTCGCCGGCTTGCCGGCGCGGATGCGCTCATCCGGACCTTCCAGCCCATGATCGGCGCTGTTCCGGATCATATGGGTGAGAGGATCCTTGATCAGCTCGAGAACCTGCCGATCCAGTTCGGTATCGGCGCCGAACATGACCAGATCCACGCGCTTGCCGAGATCGTGCGCGAGATCGCGAACCTGGCGCGGCAGCATGTTCCACACGTTGCCGATCGGCTGCATGCGGGTCTTCATGACCCCCTCCTGCAGCTCGGTCGTCAGATGCGAAAGACGCTGCACCGGCCCGGTCAGCTCCGCACTGCCGCTCGATCGGAGCTGCTGGAGGAACTGGTTGCGGGTCAGGACGAGCTCGCTGACCAGGGTCATGAGGGTCTCGAGCACCTCCACCGAGACCCGGATCGTCTGGCCACGGGCCACCGCGTTCTCGGGCGCATGATCCGGCGCGGCGGCAACGGCGGCGGCGCCCGGAGGCGGGGCGCCCGGAGGCGGGGCGATCGTCGGCGATCGCTCCAGCGCCAGGGTCGTTTCCGGCATCGGGATCCCGGCCGGCGATGTGGCCGGGCCCGGCGCGGCCGCCTTCGGTGCCGCGACCATGGCGGCTTCCGGCATTCGTCCTTCGGCGAGCGCGTTCAACTGCGCGATCAGGTCGGCATCGTTGCCCTCGGGTTCGGCCTCGATCCGGTTGATGGTGTCGACGATCAGGCGGATGCGGTCGAGCGCCGCGAGGATCAGCCCGATGCCGTCGGCGCTGACCGTGAGGGACCCGGTGCGCAGCTTGTCGAGGACTGTCTCGCTGGCATGGGCGACCTTTTCCAGCCGCGGCAGGCCGAGGAAGCCACATGTTCCCTTGATGGTGTGGACCAGGCGAAAGATCAGGGACAGGGTCGTCCGGTCGTCCGGCGTGCGCTCCAGCCTGACAACGGCGAGATCGAGCTCGGCCAGGCTTTCGGAACACTCGGTAAGGAATTCTGCCAGGAGATCGTCCAACGTCGGCTCCATCGATCGTGCTTGACGGAGGATGCGCCCGCACAGGCGAACAAAAGGTAAATGCGAACCCGATTCCCCGATCCGGCGTTACGGCATCGATGAGCCAGCGCCCCCCTTACCGATCGATGATCGAGCCTGGCCAGTGGGTGCGGCATCCCGAGCAGCCGGACTGGGGCGAGGGACAGGTGCAATCAGCGATCGGTCATCGCGTCACGGTCAATTTCGAGCATCAGGGCAAAGTGTTGATCAACGCCGAACTGGTCGATCTCGAGATTCTGGTCTAGGCCAGCCGACCGATGACCGAAGCCCTGATCGATCCGTTCGGCCGTGCCGTCAGCTACCTGCGCGTCTCCGTGACGGATCGCTGTGACATGCGGTGCGTTTACTGCATGGCTGAGGAAATGGTTTTCCTGCCGAAGCCGGAGGTGCTGTCGCTCGAAGAGCTGGAACGGCTGTGCGGCCTGTTCGTCCGCACCGGCACGCGCCGCCTCCGGATTACCGGCGGCGAGCCGCTGGTGCGGCGCGGCATCGACGGGTTCCTGCAGTCGCTGGGCGGCTGGCTCAACCGCGGCGAGGGTCGTCCCGGGCTGGACGAGATCACCCTGACCACCAACGGCAGCCGCCTCGCCGGTTTCGCGCCGTTGCTGCGGCGCGCCGGGCTCAAGCGGGTGAATGTGAGCCTAGACACGCTCGATCCGGAGCGGTTTCGGGCCATCACCCGGGTGGGCCGGCTGGAACGGACCCTGGAGGGGATCCAGGCCGCGCGCGCCGAAGGCCTCGCGGTGCGGGTCAACATGGTGGCGATGCGCGACACCAACGAGGACGAGATCGACTCGATGATCGCCTGGTGCGGCAGGGTCGGCGCCGATCTCTGCCTGATCGAGACCATGCCGATGGGCGATACCGGCGAGGACCGCACCGAGCGGTACCTGCCTCTGTCGCTGGTTCGGGCGAGGATCGAGCGTCGCTGGACCCTGGAGCCGAGCGCGTATCGCACCGGCGGTCCAGCCCGCTATGCGCGGGTCGCCGAGACCGGCCGCAGGCTCGGCTTCATCACCCCGATGAGCCATAATTTCTGCGAGAGCTGCAACCGCGTCCGGCTGAGCTGCACAGGCACGCTGTTCATGTGCCTGGGCCAGGACGACGCCGCTGATCTGCGCCGGCCGCTGCGCGCCGGGCTGCCGGACGAGCAGATCATCGCGGAGATCCGCGCCGCGATCGATCGCAAGCCCAAAGGGCACGATTTCATCATCGACCGGCGCGACGCACCGGGCGCGATCGCCCGGCACATGAGCGTGACCGGCGGCTAGATCGTCGCCGTGCGCCTCGCCGGCTCAGTAGCCGTGCGGCGTCATCATCGCCGGAGGCGAACTGGCCAAAGGCGACCGTGCCTTGGCGGCCTCGGACCCGGTAGCTTGCGTCGATCCGGTATCGCTGCACGCCGCGAGACTCATCGCTCCAAGCACGCATGCGAGAGTGAGGAGCGGGCGGGTCGCACGCTTGGTCCGGTCTGGCATCGGTCGGCCCTTGTCGGTTGGAGCGTGCTCTCTAGCACGGGTCTTCCGGTCCTGGCATGGCCGCCAGCGCATCCTCCAGCCGGATGGTGGCCTGGCCGGGCCGCAGCGGCTTGGGCTGGTCTGGCGAGGGCGACCAGCCGGTCATCATCGCCAGATGCAGGGTCATCGGGATCCTGCCCTGCGCGTCGAGCGGCAGAAACGACGCGGCCAGCGGCATCAGCCCGGCCGGCATGATCCGCCGCTCTCGCAGCCGGATCGCGTTCGCCTCTCCGGCGGCGCGCAGATCGCTCAGCAGGGCGAGCGGATCGGCATAACTCAGGGCCAGCGAATCGGAATCGGCCACCGGAAGCGCGAAGCCGGCGCGCTGCAGCAGCGACGCGCAGTCGCGCAGTTCGGGGAAGGGGGAAATCCGCGGCGACGCGCCTCCGGTGAGTTCGGCTTCGGCCTGCAGCAGCGCGGCGCGCAGCGGGGCCAGGGTCGGCAGGATCGGCAGGGAGGCGAGAAACAGCCCGTCCGGGCGCAGGCATGCGCGTAGCTGGATCAATGCGCCCGGCAAGTCATTGACCCAGTGCAGCGACAGGTTGGCGACGACCAGATCGAAGCTGCCGGCGGCGAACGGCAACCACTCCTCGTCGACCGCGACCGCGGCGCCGCCGGAACGTCGTGCCATGCCGGCCGAGAGGTCGCACGGCACGGTCTCGATGCCGCGTGCCCGCAGCGCCGGCGCCACCACGCCGCGGCCGCCGACATCGAGCGCGCGCTCGAAGCGCCGGTTCACGTCGTCGAGCCGGTCGAGCAGGCGGTCGGCGGACGCGGCCAGGATCTGCGAGACCGCTTCCACCTGGCCGGCGGCGCGCTCCCTGTGCAGCCGCACGGCGCGGCGGTCGAAGATCCGGCTGTCGTCCATTGCGTCTCCTCCCTCGCTTCCGGCCGCATGTGCGCCCGCCGCATCGGCCTGCCAAGGGGACGGGCTTGCCGGGAGCCTGGGGTCGATGGACAATTCCGGAACGGAGGGACAACGATGCCGATCCGCGCGAACGCCGCACGCACTGCCGTGGCGAACCGCCTGGCGACCGCCAGGGGCGTCAATCTGGCAGCCGTTTCCGCGGTCGTTCTCGCAGCCGGGCGCGGCGCGCTCGACCTGGTTCTGCCGTCGCATTGTCCGGCCTGCGAGACCATCACCAACCAGTCCGGGCAGCTCTGCGGCGCCTGTTTCCGCAAGGCGACGCTGATCACGGCGCCCTGCTGCGTGCGATGCGGGGTCGGGTTCGCCAGCCTCGCGTTCGGCGGCTTCGCGCTCACCTGTCCGGCCTGCCTGGAGACGCCGCCGCCCTGGCGCGCCGCTCGGGCGGCCTTCGCCTACGACGAATTCTCGCGGCTGCTGATCCTGCCGCTCAAATACAACGACCGCACCGAGAATGCGCGCGTCCTGGGCGTGCATATGGCCAGGGCGGGACGGGCGATGCTCGACGGCGCCGAGTTGCTCGTGCCGGTGCCGCTGCATCGCCGTCGCCTGTTCCAGCGGCGCTACAACCAGGCGGCGCTCCTGGCGCATTCTGTCGCCCGGTTGGCCGATCGGCCGGTCGCGGTCGATGCGCTGGTAAGGCTCCGGCAGACGGCGCCGCTGATCGGACAGTCGCCCGAGGAGCGCGCCAGGGCGGTCGCCGGCGCGATCGCGGTGCGCGAGGCACGCCGTGCCGGGCTGGTCGGCAAGCGGGTGGTGCTGATCGACGACGTGCTGACCACCGGCGCCACCGCCGGCGCCTGCGCCCGGGCGCTGCTCGCGGCCGGGGTCGGATCGGTCGACGTGCTCGCCGCGGCGCGGACCGCCCGCGACGTGGAATGAGCCGGAAGCCCGAGGCCGTTCCGCCGATGCTGCGCCGTCCAGCCCTTGCCAGACTGTGGTCGGCGCACGATTCTGCTACGCAGGAGGCCTGATCAGGGCATACCGCTCGGCGGCTTCTTCGAGACGAGGCATGATGGCGACGATCGAGATCTATACGCAGTTTGGGTGCCCATACTGCACCCGCGCCGTCGCCCTGCTGACGGCCAAGGGAGTCCGGTTCCAGGAAATCGATGCGCCTGGCGGGTCCGCCGCGCGCGAAGCATCGATCCAGCGCTCCGGCCGGACCAGCGTGCCGCAGATCTTCATCGATGGCCGGCATATCGGCGGCTGCGACGAGCTGATGGCGCTGGACCGCAAGGGCGGGCTGGACCCGCTTCTGGCCGCCTGACGAGCGCGGCGGCTGCGGTGATCCATTACCAGTTGCGCTGCGCGCACGGCCATGATTTCGAGGGCTGGTTCCGCGATAGCGCAGGGTTTGAATCGCAGGCAAGGAGCGGTCTGCTGCGGTGCCCGTCCTGCGGCAGCAGCACGGTGGACCGCGGCCTGATGGCGCCCGCGGTCAGGACCGCCAGGACCGCCGCTCCCACCCCGGCGGCGCCCGGGCAGGCGATGGAAATTCCGGATACCCTGAGGGCCGGGCTGCAGCGGCTCCGGGCGGCGATCGAGCGCGACTGCGAGAACATGGGGGACCGCTTCGCCGACGAGGCGATCCGGATGCATCGTGGCGAGACCGAGGAGCGCGGCATCTATGGCAACGCCAGCGAGCGCGACCGGGAGGCGCTGGCGGACGCCGGCGTCGCGGTCGCGTCGATTCCCTGGCTTAAGCCGGCGGATGGGTAGCATGTCGAGACTGATCTGGGCGACGCTGCTGGCGTCTGTGCTGTCGGTGGCGATCGACGGTCGGCCGGCGCGTGCGGACGATCCGGCGGCTCCGGTCCTGGGCCGATGGCTGACGCGGGACGCCGATGGCGTGTTCGAGATCGCGCATTGCGGCCCGGTGCTGTGCGGGCGGCTGGTCGGTATGCGCTACAAGGACAAGATGCCAACCGATACCGAGCACCGGCCGCAATGCGGCCTGACTCTGCTCGAAGGGTTCAAGCCGGCCGAGGAGCCGGGACACTGGCACGGGACGATCCGCGACCCCGACAACGACCATCGTTACCAGGCGACGATCTGGTCGCCGTCGCCCGGGGTGCTGAAACTGCACGGCTACCTGCTGCTGCCGATCCTCGGCCAGACCCAGAGCTGGACCCGCTACGCCGGCAGCATCGGACCGGCCTGCCAGCTTCCTGGATGACGGCGACCGGCTGGTCCTGCCTCAGGCTTTCGAGAGGGAAGCGATGTAGTTCACCGCCAGATCGCGGCTTTCCTGCCAGTCGCCGGAGAGGCCGGCCAGGCGCGGCGTCATGCCGGCGATGTCGGTGATCCTGAGCCCGGCCGATCTGGCATGGGCGGCGAGTTCGCGCGGCGTGACGAAGCGTCGCCAGTCGTGGGTGCCGACCGGCAGCAGGCGGGCGACATATTCGGCGCCGATCTTGGCCACCGCCAGCGACCGCCACGTGCGGTTCAGCGTCGAGAGCACCACCATCCCATCCGGCTCCAGGAGGCCCGACAGCAGGTGCAGGAACGAAGCCGGGTCGGTCACGTGCTCGATCACCTCGAGCGCCAGGATGGCATCGAAGCGTCGCCCTTCGGCCAGCAACGCCTCGCCGCCGCAGGCGCGGTAGTCGAGCCCGCCGCGCCTCGCCTCCTCGCCCGGGCGCAGGCCGGCGTGGGTGCCCGGCCTCTGGCCGGCGTGGGCACGGGCGGCTTCGATCGCCTCTGCCGAGGCATCGATCCCCAGCACGTCGTAGCCGCGCGCCGCCAGCGCCTCGCTGGCCAGGCCGGCGCCGCAGCCGAGATCGAGCAGGCGCAGCGTGCGCCCGTCGCGTCGCCGGCGCAGCGGCGCGAGATGCGCGTCGGCCCAGCCGATCCGCAGCGGGTTCATCTGGTGCAGCGGCCGCATCGGTCCGTTCGGGTCCCACCAGTCGGCGGCGAGACGCCCGAACCGGGCGATTTCGTCCGGCGCCGCGGAGGCGGGGTGGCTCATGTGTTGCGCGTGCATGGTGCTGCCTCTTCCCGCGAAAGCCGGGTAAAGCTATGTGAGCCGCCAGACGTCCGGCCGCAACGCGCGGTCGCCGCTTATCTGCAGCCAGCGCCGGGAGCGGTGCCGGCTGCGCCGGAGACGATGGTTCCATGGCCCGCATCGTGATGAAGTTCGGCGGCACCTCGGTGGCCGACCTCGACCGGATCCGGTCGGTGGCGGACAGGGTCAAGCGCCAGGTCGAGTCCGGCGACGAGGTGGCCGTGGTGGTCTCGGCGATGTCCGGGGTGACGAACCAGCTTGTCGGCTATTGCCAGGCGCTGTCGCCGCTGCACGATGCGCGGGAGTACGACGCCGTGGTGTCGACCGGCGAGCAGGTGACGAGCGGCCTGCTGGCGATCGCGCTGCAGACCGCCGGGATCGACGCCCGCTCCTGGAGCGGCTGGCAGATCCCGTTCGGCACCGACGGCGCGCACGGCAAGGCGCGGATCGAGGATATCGACGGCGCGCTCCTGGTCGCCAGGATGCAGGCGGGTCAGGTGCCGGTGGTGGCGGGTTTCCAGGGAATCGGCCCCGACAACCGGGTGACGACGCTGGGCCGCGGCGGCTCCGACACCTCGGCGGTGGCGCTGGCGGCGGCATTGAAGGCGGATCGCTGCGACATCTATACCGATGTGGACGGCATCTATACGACCGACCCCAGGATCGTGCCGCGGGCGCGCCGCCTGGACAAGATCGCCTACGAGGAGATGCTGGAGCTGGCGTCGGTCGGTGCCAAGGTGCTGCAGACCCGGTCGGTGGAACTGGCGATGAAGGAGCGCGTCCGCATCCAGGTGCTGTCGAGCTTCGAGGACGGCCCGGTTCCGGTCGAGAACGGGGGAGACGGCGTGTCGCGCGGCACGCTGCCAGGGACGCTTGTGGTCGATGAGGACGAGATCGTGGAAAAGGAAATTGTCGCCGGGATCGCCTATTCGCGCGACGACGCGAAGGTGACCGTGCGCAAGGTTCCGGACCGGCCGGGGGTCGCCGCCGCGGTGTTCGGGCCGCTGTCGGAAGCCAACGTCAACGTCGACATGATCGTCCAGAGCACCGGCGCCGACGGCACCACCGACATGACCTTCACCGTCGGCAAGACCGATCTGGCCCGCGCGATCCAGGTTCTGGAGGCGGCGCACGGCGACATCCAGTATGGCGAGATGCTGACCGACCCGGACGTGGCGAAGATCAGCGTGGTCGGCGTCGGCATGCGCAGCCATGCCGGCGTCGCCAGCACCATGTTCCGGACCCTGTCGGACCGGTCGATCAACATCCAGGTGATTTCGACGAGCGAGATAAAGGTGAGCGTCCTGATCGGCGTCGAGTATACCGAGCTGGCGGTCAGGGCGCTGCACAGCGCCTATGGCCTCGATGTCGGTTGAGACGATGATGGACTCGATCCAAGCTGCCCCGCCGCCCGGCGATCCGCAGGCGTTCGCCAACGCCAGGGCGAAGCTCGACCGGCTGTGGGCGCGGGGCAGGGCGTTTCTCGGCAGCGATCTCGCCATCATGGGCGGCGCGATGAGCTGGGTCAGCGAGCACACCCTGGTTGCCGCGATCTCCAACGCCGGCGGGTTCGGGGTGATCGCGTGCGGCTCGATGGGCCCGGATCTGCTCGAGCGCGAGATCGCCGCGACCCAGGCGATGACCGCGAAGCCGTTCGGGGTCAATCTGATTACGATGCACCCGCAGCTCGACGATCTGATCCAGGTCTGCGTCAGGGCCGGTATCGGTCACGTGGTGCTGGCCGGCGGGGTTCCGTCCGGCTCGGCCATGCGGGCGATCAAGGATGGCGGCGCCAGGGTGGTCGGTTTCGCTCCGGCCCTGGTGCTCGGCAAGCGGCTGGTGAAGCTCGGTGCCGACGCGCTGGTGATCGAAGGCTCGGAAGCGGGCGGCCATATCGGTCCGGTGTCGCTGACCGTGCTGGCGCAGGAAGTTCTCCCGCATATCCGCGACGTGCCGGTGTTCGTCGCCGGCGGCCTCGGACGCGGCGACGCGATCCTCGGCCTGCTGGAGATGGGAGCTTCCGGGGCCCAGCTCGGCACGCGGTTCGCCGCCTCGACCGAGAGCGTCGCCCACGAGCGGTTCAAGCAGGCCTTCGTGCGCGCTTCGGCCCGCGATGCGCTGCCGTCGGTGCAGCTCGACGACCGCTTCCCGGTCATCCCGGTGCGCGGTCTGGTGAATGACGGCACCAGGCGGTTCCTGGTGCATCAGGCGGAGACGCTGCGACGCTTCCAGGCCGGCGAGCTGACCAAGGAAGCCGCCCAGCTCGACATCGAGCATTTCTGGGCCGGGTCGCTGCGTCGTGCGGTGGTCGACGGGGATATCGAAGGCGGATCGGTGATGGCCGGGCAGTCGGTCGGCATGGTCACCAAGATCCAGCCGATCCGGGAGATCCTGGACGAGCTGGTCGAGCAGGCGGTGCGGACGCTGATGCAGCGCGACGCGCTGGTGTCCTGAGCAGCGTGGCGGAAACCATGGCCAGCAGCGGCATCGAGCAGCCCGGGTCGGACCAGACCATCGACCTGTCGCGGGCGCCGGTCGGCTCGGTGCTGCGGGCCAAGCGCGAGCAGCTCGGCTGGGGCCTGCCGGACGTCGCCGCCTGGCTGCGGATCAGGCTGTCCTATCTCGAAGCGCTGGAGAGCGGCCAGGTCTCGAAACTGCCCGGCAATGCCTACGCGATCGGTTTCCTGCGCGCCTATTCCGGCGCGCTCGGGCTCGACGTCGAGGACATGGCCAAGCGGTTCCGGACCGAGACCAAGGACGTGACCCGCAAGCCGGAGCTGACCTTCCCGGTCCCGGTGCCGGAGCGCGGCGTGCCGGCCGGCGCGGTGGTGCTGCTCGGCGTCGTGGTCGTGGTGTTCGCCTATGTCGGCTGGTACGAGTTCACCGGCCATCTCAGCCGCGAAACCCATAGCGTTCCAGCGGTGCCGGCGCCGTTGCTGCCCTATGCCGGCGGCACCGCGCCGACCGCGTCGCCGCAGGTCGCCACCGTGATGCCGGGTCCCGGCCAGACCCCGTCGCCCCAGGCGCCCCTGGCGCCGGGAACGGCTCCGGCGCAAACCGCGGCGCCATCACCAGTGCAATCGCCGGGGCAGGCCGCGACCGAGGCGGGCGGGGCCGGCTCGGCGCCAGCCGTGCCGACCGGTTCGCCGTCCGCAGAGACTGCGGGCGTTCCGGCGGAAGCGCCGGCACCGGCGAGGCCGGTGCAGATCCCGACCACGACCGCGCCGTCGCCTGCGGCCGGCAGCGCGGCGACCGCGACGCCTGCGACGGCAGGCGCCGGAGCCACGGGTAGCGCTCCCGCTGCGCCGGCCGGCCAGATCACCCTGAACGCGGTGGCGGCGAGCTGGGTGCAGGTGCGCCAGCTTGGCGGAAAGGTGCTCTACGACCATATCCTGCAGCCCGGGGAGAGCTGGAGCGTGCCGGCCGGTACCGACGGGCTGACGCTCTCGACCGGCAATGCCGGTGGCCTGACCCTGTCCGCGGACGGTACCACCAGCCCGGTGCTGGGCAAGGTGGGCGGGGTGCGGCGCGGCATCCCGCTCAGCGTCCAGGCGATCAAGGACGGCTCGGTGGCCTTGCCGGCCGTTCCAGCGGCAGCGTCATCGGCGACGTCATCGGCGATCCAGCCGGACGGCGCGCGGACCGAGGCGCCTGGCGCCGGTTCGGAGAGCAATCCTGCGGCGAATCCGCCGCAGCTCGTGCATAAGACCCGCAGGGCGGCCCCGGCGGCGCCCGTCGAGGACGAGACCGAGCGCCTGAACCGGGCGCAACTCAAGACCCCGCCGCCGCAGAACTAGGCGACCGGGTCGGCAATCCGGTGCGCCGCTGCGGGCAGCGCGCAACCGAGGGAGATCGCGATGAGCTACCGTCCGTACCAGCAGATCGAGCGACGCAAGTCGCGCCAGATCCATGTCGGCCGGGTGCCGGTGGGCGGCGACGCGCCGATCACCGTGCAGACCATGACCAACACGCTGACCACCGACGCCGCGGCGACCATCGCGCAGATCCGGCTATCCGAGATCGCCGGTGTCGACATCGTGCGTGTTTCCTGCCCGGACGAGGAAAGCACCGCGGCGCTCGCCGAGATCGTCCGCGAGGTCAACGTGCCGATCGTCGCCGACATCCATTTCCATTATAAGCGCGCGATCGAGGCGGCCCGCGCCGGTGCCGCGTGCCTGCGCATCAACCCCGGCAATATCGGCTCGCCGGAGCGGGTCCGCGAGGTGGTGAACGCGGCGCGCGAGCACGGCTGCTCGATCCGGATCGGCGTGAACGCCGGCTCGCTGGAGCGGCATCTGCTGGAGAAGTACGGCGAGCCGAACCCGGACGCGCTGGTCGAGAGCGCCCTGGAACACGCCAAGATCCTGCAGGACCTCGATTTCCACGAGTTCAAGATCAGCGTGAAGGCGTCGGACGTGTTCCTCGCCGTCGCCGCCTACACCCAGCTCGCCGAGGTCTGCGACCATCCGCTGCATATCGGCATCACCGAGGCCGGCGGAAAGCGCGCCGGCACCGTCAAGAGCGCGATCGGACTCGGCAACCTGCTCTGGGCCGGCATCGGCGACACGCTGCGCGTCAGCCTGTCGGCGGAGCCGGCGGAGGAGGTGCATGTCGGCTGGGACATCCTGAAATCGCTGGGCATCCGCCACCGCGGCGTGAAGATCATCTCCTGCCCGTCCTGCGCCCGTCAGGGCTTCAACGTGATCCAGACCGTCTCGACCCTGGAGGAGCGGCTGGCGCATATCGAGACGCCGCTCACCCTGTCGATCATCGGCTGCGTGGTGAACGGGCCGGGCGAGGCGCTGATGACCGATATCGGCGTCACCGGCGGCGGCTCCGGCCGTCACATGGTCTATGCCGCCGGCAAGCAGGACCACACCACCCCGGCCGACTCGATGATCGACCATATCGTCGATCTGGTCACCGCCAAGGCGGAGACGATCCAGGCCGAGATCGATGCCAGGAAGGCGCAGGAGGCGGCCGACGCCTCGCGTCTGGTGCAGCAGGCGCGGACCCCCGAGCGGGTGGCGGAGTAGGCGAGCGGGTGGCGGAATAGGCGTCATGGAGGCTTTGCAGCCGGTTCGCGGCACCCGGGACCTGATCGGCGAGGATCAGCGCCGGCACGCCTACGTGGTCGAGACCGCGCGCCGGATCGCCGCGCTGTACGGCTTCGACGAATGGAGCACGCCGATCTTCGAGGATACCGGGGTGTTCTCCCGCAGCCTCGGCGACACCTCGGACGTGGTCTCCAAGGAGATGTACAGCTTCACCGATCGCGGCGGCGATTTCCTCACGCTGCGGCCCGAGGGCACCGCCGGGGTCTGTCGCGCCCTGGTCAGCAACGGCCTGACCCAGTCGCTGCCGCAGAAGGTGTTCTATGCCGGGCCGATGTTCCGTTACGAGCGGCCGCAGAAGGGCCGCTACCGGCAGTTCCACCAGATCGGCGCCGAGCTGATCGGCCCGTCGGAACCGGCGGCCGACGCCGAGGCGATCGCGCTGGGCGCGCACATCCTGGATGCGCTGGGCCTCGCCGGGCAGACCGTGCTGGAGCTCAACACGCTCGGCGACCTGGAGAGCCGGTCGGCCTGGCGAGCCGCCCTGATCGGCTATTTCGCCGAGCGGCGCGACGCGCTGTCCGAGGAGAGCCAGGCCCGCCTGGAGCGCAACCCGCTGCGGATCCTCGACAGCAAGTCGCCCGCCGACCAGGCGCTGGTCGCCGACGCGCCGCTGATCGGCGCCTACCTGACGGAGCGCGCGCGGAGCCTCTGGGACGGGCTGCGGACTGCGCTCGACGGCTTCGGCGTGCCGTTCCGGGAAAATCCGAGGATCGTGCGCGGCCTCGACTATTACAGCCACACCGCGTTCGAATTCGTCACCGATCGGCTCGGTGCCCAGGGCACGGTCCTGGCCGGCGGACGCTATGACGGGCTGGTCGCCGACATGGGCGGTCCGCAGACGCCGGCGATCGGCTGGGCCGCGGGGATCGAGCGTCTGTCGATGCTGCTGGAGAACGCCCCTGCCGCGCCGAGCGCCGTGGCGGTGATACCGATCGGCGAGGGCGCGCAAGCGTCGGCGATCCTGGTGCTGCAGACGCTGCGCCGGGCCGGAATCAGGGCCGAGATGAGCTATCGCGGCAATTTGAAGCGCCGCCTGGAGCGGGCCAACAAGATCGGCGCCGGCTTCGCGGTGATCCTCGGCGAGGAAGAGGCCGCGCGCGGCGTGGCGCAGCTCAAGGATCTGGGGCAGGGGACGCAGCAGGAGGTGGCGATCGACCGTCTGCCCGCCATGCTGGGGACCCGGAACGACTGATGAATTTCGAGGACCGGCTTGACCGTATCGTCGGCCGTGCCGACGAGCTCCAGGCGATGCTGTCCGGCGCCGCCGGCGCCAATCTGGCTGGCGACGCCTTCGCCAAGGCGTCCCGCGAGTTCGCCGAACTCGGTCCGCTGGTGGCGCGCGTCGGCGCGCTGCGCGAGGCCGAACGCGAGCTGCGCGAGACCGAGGCGCTGCTGGCCGACCCCGACATGCGCGAGCTCGCGCAAGCGGAGCTCGCGCAGCTTCAGGCGGAGATCCCCGGGCTGCGCCACGAGATCCGTCTGGCGCTGCTGCCCAGGGACGAGGCGGATGCCAGGAGCGCCATCCTGGAGATCCGTCCCGCCGCCGGCGGCGACGAGGCCGGTCTGTTCGCGGCCGAGCTGTTTGCCGCCTACCGCAAATTCGCCGAACTCCATGGCTGGACGTTCGAGCTGATGGATTACGACGAGAGCGAGCTCGGCGGCCTGCGCGGTGCCATCGCCACCATCAACGGCCGCGGCGTGTTCGCCCGGCTGAAATACGAATCCGGCGTGCATCGGGTGCAGCGGGTGCCGGCGACCGAATCGCAGGGACGGATCCATACCTCGACGGTGACGGTGGCGGTGCTGCCGGAGGCCGAGGAGGTTGACGTGACGGTCAACGAGAGCGATCTGCGGATCGACGTCTATCGCGCCTCCGGCGCCGGCGGCCAGCACGTCAACAAGACCGAGAGCGCGGTGCGGATCACCCATCTGCCGACCGGGATCGTGGTGGCGATGCAGGAAGAGCGCAGCCAGCACAAGAACCGCGCCAAGGCGATGAAGATCCTGCGCGCCAGACTGTACGAGGGGCAGCGCGCCCAGGCCCATTCCGAACGCGCCGCCGACCGCAAGTCGCAGGTCGGCACCGGCGACCGCAGCGAACGGATCCGCACCTACAACTTCCCGCAGGGGCGGGTTTCGGACCACAGGATCAACCTGACCCTCTACAAGATCGACCGGGTGATGCAGGGCGAGTTCGACGAGTTCGTCGACGCCCTCGCCGCCGAGGAGCAGGCGGCCCTCCTAGCCCAAGACGAATAACCGGGGAGCCTGCCTGCAAACGCGTCCTGGCGGTCATCCGCGGTGCTCCGGTGCTCGCGGCCATCAAGGCCGCTCCGCTCCGGTGCTCGCGGATCACCCGCGGCCGGCGACGCTTCGCGGCGCCTCTGACTCGCCAGGACACGTTTTCAGGCAGGCTCTCCGAGCGGATTTTGGGGCGCGGCGCGGCGTCGGTTTTGGTCTAGAGCACGGTCCGTTCGCCTTGGCTCACGCCCCGTGCTCTAGCCTGTTGTTTCAGCGAGCATCTCTATCCGATCGAACGATTCCGCTCGATCGGATGATGCTCTAGGAGATCGGGGCCTGGCAGAAGGGGGAGGGGCCGGCTTGCGGACGCACGGCCATGCGGTCGGAGGGGTCGGCCAGGTAGAACAGGGTGAAGTCGCGGGCACCCAGGGCGAGGAACGTATGACCGTCTGGATCCGGCAGGCTGCCCTGGCCGCTGACGCGATGCACCTGGCGGCTGCCGTCCGCGCCGCGGAACACGATCTCGCCGCACAACGCGTAATCGTGGGCCCGCCCGTCCTGGCCGGGGCGGTCTGCCACCGTGACCGGAATCCTCGCTCGCGTCGTCGTGTCGTTCAGCCGCACGTCGGCGACCAGCCTGCCGTCGATATACAGGCGGGTGATCTCGCTCAGCTCTTCCGCCGCCTTCTCGTCGAGGACGGTGAAGCTGGACGCGTTCGCCCGGGCGACGGGAAAGGAGGCGCTGACGAACAGCGTGCCGGCGAACGCCAGCAGGGCTTGATACGATCGGATACGGCGCGTCATAGGCGCCGAGCATGACACGAAAAACCGTCTCTGCCCTGCTCTCGATCGCGGAAATCAGGCTGCGGGACGCGGAAATCGACCAGCCGCGGCGAGAGGCGCGGCTGCTGCTGGGGCTGGCGCTCGGATGCGAGCCGATCGATCTGCTGCGCCTGCCGCCCGATTCCCTCGCCGAGAGCGACCGGTTCGACTCGCTGCTGGATCGGCGCTGCCGGCGCGAGCCGATGGCCTATCTGTCCGGCCGATGCGGCTTCTGGACGCTCGATCTCGCGGTGTCCGCCGACACGCTGATTCCGCGGGCCGACAGCGAGACGCTCGTCGAGGCGGTGCTGGCGCAGCGACCGGACCGGACCGGCCTGGGACGGGTCCTCGATCTCGGCACCGGGACCGGCTGCCTGCTGCTGGCCATACTGTCCGAGTATCCGGCCGCGTTCGGGGTAGGGCTCGACATCTCGCCCGGCGCCGCGCTGCTGGCGCAGCGCAACGCCGCCGCCAACGGACTGTCGGCGCGATGCGCGATGCTGTGCGGCGACTGGGATGCGCCGCTCGCCGGCGGCTTCGACCTGATCCTGTCCAACCCGCCTTATATCCCCGCCGGCGACTTGGCCGGACTGATGCGGGAGGTGCGCGCCCATGAGCCGGCGCGCGCCCTCGTCGGCGGCGAGGACGGGCTGGAGGCGTATCGGCGGCTGATGCCGGTCCTGGTCCGCCGCCTGCTGCCGGGCGGCCTCGCGGTTCTGGAGCTTGGCGTCGGCCAGGCACCGCCGGTCGAGGCGCTGGCGCGCGACGCCGGCCTGGCGACGTGCGGCGTGCGGTCCGATCTTGGCGGTGTCCCGCGCGCGTTGCTGATCCAGCGCGCCCTCGATGATTGACACGGGCCCGGCTTCGGGAAAAAACGTTTGGCAGGGTCCGTGTCAGAAGCTAGGGTCGAACTGCATGCCTGCGACCGGGTGGCCCCGCATCGGCCGGCCACCACGCGCCGCAGGACAGTCCGGGTTCGATCCATCGCTTGAACGACGGATCGGCCACCCGCCAGGACAAGCGGTCCGGTCATCGTCCCAGTGTCGCCGTGACAGTGTCGCCGTGACGGCCGGGATCGACCTCAGAGCCCTCAGGGGCAACGCCAGGAAAGTGCTGTGACAAGCCGATGAACATGAAACGTATGCGTGGTCGCAACCATCGTCCGGGAGGCGGTGGCGGCGGTGGTGGTGGCGGTTCTCCGATCCGGCACAATAACGGTCAGATCCCTCTCAATCGCAACCATGTGTTCGACAGCAACGGGCCGGATCTGCGGATTCGCGGCACCGCGCAGCAATTGTTCGAGAAGTATCTCCAGCTCGGACGCGATGCCACCAGCTCCGGCGACCGGGTCATGGCGGAAGGCTATTTCCAGCATGCCGAGCATTATTTCCGTATCCTGAACGCGATCGCCCAGGCGACGCAGCAGAGCCAGGCGACGCAGCAGGTCCAGCACACCCAGCGCGGCCGGCACCAGGACGGCGAGAACGCCGAGCGCGGCGGCCAGGACGATACCGGCCAACATCATGCCGGCCAGAACCATGGTGGCCAGGCTCATGGTGGCCAGAACCAGGGCGGCCAGAACCAGGGCTATGCGTCCCAGGACGGCGATGACGAGCAGGCGTCCGGCGATGAGCGGTCCCAGCCGCGTTCCGCGTCTCGGCCGGAAATGTCCTCGGCCGACCACTGAGGGGCCGCGGGCGAGCTGATCTCCGCCGCCTCCGGCGACACCGCCGGCGGGGTCAGCCGGCCCTGCCCTGCGGCGTGGCGTCGACCGGGTCCATCCGGACCCGGGTCCTGGGCAAAGAGGCGGGATACGTCTCCTGCAGGAAGGCGAGCATCGCCTCGCGCACGAAGCAGCGCAGGTCCCAGGTCTGCGGCGCGTTGCGGCCGCTGACCAGCATGCGGATCTCGACCGTGTTCTCCTTCATGTCGCTGACCTGGAGATTGACCACGTTGCCGTCCCAGAGCGGGGTGCGCCGGACCACCTCGCCGAGTTCGGCCCGGAGCCGCTCCACCGGCACGGCGTAGTCGAGATAGAAGAACACGCTGCCGATCAGCGATGCGGACTGGTGGGTCCAGTTCTGGAACGGCCTTTCCAGGAAATACGCGATCGGCAGGATCATGCGGCGCCAGTCCCAGAGCCGGACCACGACGTAGGTCGAGGTGATCTCTTCGATCCATCCCCATTCGCCCTCGACGATCACCGCATCCTCGAGCCTGATCGGCTGGGTGATGGCGATCTGCACGCCGGCGATCAGGTTGGTCAGCAGCGGCCGCGCGGCGAGGCCGACGATCAGCGATGCGGCGCCAGCCGAGGCGAACAGGCTGAGCCCATACTGGCGCACCGGCTCGAACGTCATCAGCGCGGCCGACACGGTCACGACCACCACCAGCAGATCCGCGGCGCGCTTGAGGATGCGGATCTGGGTGACGTGCTTGCGCGCGGTGAGATTGTCCTCTTCGCCGGTCTTGAACCGGGCCATGTAGAGCTCTGCCGAGACCCGGATCGAGATGGAGGCCGCCCAGCCCAGCAGCAGCACGAACACCACCAGCAGCCCCTGGCCGACCGCGATGAACGCCGTGTAGGACAGGCCCGCCGCCGGCAGTGCCGCACCGACCGCTACCACCACCACGAACAGCCTTGCCGGGCGCCGGATCGCCTTCAGGAAGGAGCGGAAGAAGGCCCGGCTCGGGTTGGGGATGCGCAGGAAGAGATCGATGATGATCTTGCTCGCCAGCAGGGCCGTCACCCCGGCCAGGGTCAGCACCAGCAGCGACGCCAGCGGCGCAGGCGCCCAGCTCAGCCAACTGCGGACCTCGCTCACATAAGTCAGAAAATCTTGCCGCATGACGCCTCGTCGCTGGGGGCACTGCCGTGGAACGCCAGTCTAGCGGTTGGTTGCCCAGGGAGCAGTGAATCGGGGACGCGGCGGACCGGGGCACGCGCTGATCGGCGCACCAGCGAATATCGGGCCAACGTTGACTTGCCTCCGAGGGGTGGGTATTCGACCGCTCCCGGCGCGTTGGCGGCGTAGCTCAGCGGTAGAGCAGGGGAATCATAATCCCTTGGTCGGCGGTTCAAATCCGTCCGCCGCTACCACCGCGCCGGTTCCCGCATGCAACCGCGACGCCCGAGGCGGTGACGGCCACGCATTCTGTTGCACGCATCATGCATGACCGCCGACCCCCATCAGGGTGTTCGAACAAAGCGACATTAAGGCCCCCGTCTGGCGGCGCGATGACGATGCCGCGGCTGTCGTTGCGCGATCGCCTCGAAGCGCGTTCACTTCCCCCGTAGGGGAATCGTGCCATGCTCAAAAAAAAGGCCCGCATAACGGGCTCGATCGTCACAGGGTTCGTCATGCTGTCGATGCCGCTCCAGGCCCACGCCGCCGGGTCGGTCTGGGCGTTCGGCGACAGTCTGGCCGATAACGGCAACATCGCGCGCATCATTCCGGGCTTCAGCTATGGGCCCGGCTACGACGGCGCCAGGTTCTCGAACGGGCCGGTCTATGTTGAGTACCTGCCGGCCTTGATCCATCAGGCGTTCGTCGCCTCGAACGACAAGGCGGTCGGCGGCGCCTATGCCGGCACCGGCAATCTGGTCGGCGCGTTCCTGCCCGGCACCGCCACCGAGATCGCCAGCTTCGCCTCGGCCGGCGGGCGGTTCGCCCCACAGGACACGGTCCTGCTGTCGGCCGGCCCGAATGATTATTTCGGGATCGTGCGGGACGCCGGGAGCGGTCCGATCGATCAGACGGCGGAGACGGTCCGCGTGCTCGGCGACATCAAGGCCGATGCCACCAGCCTGATCGGGCTCGGAGCAAGAAAGCTTGTGGTGCTGAACGTACCCGATCTCGGGCTGACGCCGTCCTATCAGGGGGACGCCGCGGCTACCGCGCTCGCCGCCGCCAACAACGCCGCGCTGCCCGGCGTGCTGACCCCCCTGTCCGGCCACGGCACCAACATCTATGTCGTCGACCTGCAGCGCCTGCTCAACGAGACGGTCGCCGATCCTTCCCGGTTCGGCCTGACCGATGTGGTGCACGCCTGCGCGCTGACGCCGGCCTGTCTCGCCGCCAGTCCAGCGGTGCAGGACCAGACCCTGTTCTGGGACGGGGTGCATCCCAACACCGCCGTGCATGCGGTGATCGCCCGGGTGATCGCCAACGAGCTCGGCGCCGTGGATGCGATCGGGGCGCAGGCGCAGCTCACGCTCGCCGTCGCGCAATCTTTCACTGACCGGCTGGTCGCCCGGCTGCAGCTTCACCGCGACCCCGCCGGCGGCCAGGGCACTGTGGGGGCCGCCGGCCCGGTCTCGTTCTTCCTGCAGGCCGACCAGCTCTCCGGGCATTTCGATGGGCACGGCGGCCAGGACGATTTCAGCGACGACATCGTCGCCACCACCGCCGGTGCGCAAATCGGCATCGGCCAGCATGCCCTGGCCGGACTCGCGTTTGGCTACAGCCGCGCCAGTGCCGGCGCGTCCGACCTCAACGGCATGCGGGACGCGGTCGGGCTGCGCTACGACGCCTATCATGCCGGGCTATACGGAGAGCTGGAGAAAGCCGGCGCATTCGTCGACCTTGCCGGCTCATACGTGATCTATCGCGATCCGAAGAGTAGCCGCCCGGGTCTGTTTCCCGGCGAGCAGTTGACCGGCGCACCGAACGCGCAGGGCGGCACCGTCACGGCGGCGATCGGCTACCGTTTGCGTCACGGACCGTTCCGCGTCGGACCGGTCGCCAGGCTCGGCTACGCGCATATCGATCTCGATTCCTACACCGAACAGGGCGAGCCGGTACTGACCCAGCATGTCGGCGCGCAAAGCGTCGACAGCCTGATCGGCCGCGCCGGCCTGGAGGCCGACACCGCCATCGACCTGACGCTGGGCAGGCTGCAGCCGCATCTCGCGCTCGACGTGGCGCGTGAGTTTCTCGATGGTAGCCGCACGCTTTCGACCAGCTTCACCAGCATCGGCATTCCGCTCTCCACCCGGCTGCCGGGCTTCGGCGGCACCTATGGCGTCGGCGGCATCGGCGTGTCGCTGGCCCTGGCGCATGGCGGCCTCGTCGATCTCGGCGTCGAGAGCAGCTTCGGACGACGCGACGTCGAACAGCGGGACGTCACGCTGAGCGGACGCATCGCCTTCTAATCGCACCCTCGAGCAGGTGAAACGTTTTCAGAGCGACATGATGTTTATCGTTTGAGTGGACCCGGTTGGGTCGGTATTATTGTCATCATACCGATGTCTGCGCGTTCCGAACGCCCCACGAGACAGACATCGCCGCTTCCCGTTCAAGCCGCCCTCCCGGGCGGCTTTTTTTATGCCCGGAGCGTCGCGCATGAGTTTCGACATGAGTTCGCCGCGTCTCGTGCTGGCCGGCACCGCCTACGGAGAATGTCGCGGCGGCGGACGCACCGGCATGGAGAACGTCTTGTCGGTCGTGATCAATCGCTGGCGCGCCGGGTGGGCAGCGACCCCGCTCGCCGTCTGTCTGGCCACCCGGCAGTTCTCCTGCTGGGACGATGCCAACCGCGCCGCGATCGTCGCCGCATCGATGCGCGACCAGCAGAGCTGGGACATCGCCCTCTCGGTGGCTGCTTCCGCGCTCGAAGGGACGCTGCCGGTGCGGACCGGGGACGCGGACAGCTACTACGCGCTGAGCATGGCCAGGCCGCCATACTGGGCGCGCCCTCCCGCCCTGCATGTCTGCTCCGACCGCTGGCACAGCTTCTGGCGCGTCCATCCGCGACCGGCGGCCGATGCCCCAACAACAGATGCCCCGGCCGCCGACGCGCTGAACGACGCCGAATACCACGCGATCCTGGAGGACCATTCATGAGTGCAGCACTGACTTCTTCCAAGACGGCCGAATCCGGGCCGACGTTGCGCATGCTCGGCCAACGCCTGTTCGACTGGTCCAGGCAGCCCTCGACGCAAGCCGGGCTGAGCCTGTTTCTCGGCGGCTGCGTCCTGGCCTGGGCGCATCCGTTTCCCGCCGCAGAGGGCATCGCCGCGACCGTGATTGCCGCCAGCCTGCCGAAACTCTGGCCCGACAACAGCACCGACGCGATCCGCAACCAGGCGCTGTCGACCGCGATCGCGCATGCCGCGGTGACGCGCAGCGCCGCCGATCTCGAACGGCTGGCACAGACGGCGATCGAGGCCTCGGTCCCGGTCAAATCGTAAATCCCTGAAACAGACAAAAGGAATTTCCATGATTTCTCAGTTCTCGCGCCGCTCTCTGCTTCGTCTGGCGATGCTGTCCGGCAGCGCCATGCTCGCCGCCTGTGCCGTGACCCAGAACGGCAGCATCACCACCGTGACGCTCGACACCGCGCGCATCGTCACCGACGGGCGCGCCATCGTCGGCGCGCTGGACGGCGTGCTGGCCATCCCCGCGATCGCAACGCTGCTCGGTGCCAACCTGGTGACGGCGGAGGCGGCGCTGCACGCGGCGGATCTCGCTCTGAGCGAAATCCAGACTCTGACCGGCGGCGCCGTCACCGTCTCGATCGACACCGCGCGGGTGCAGACGCTGGTCTTGTCGCTGCTCGGCGACGTGCAGAGCGTGCTGGGTCTGCTGCAGGGCGCGCTGCCGTCGCTGCCGGCCGCCCTGTCGGTGGTGGCGACCGAACTGTCCACGGCGATCGACGCGGTGCGCACCCTGATCCCGCTGGTGCAGCTCGCCGCCGGGCTGGTCGGATCGGCGCCGGCCGCACCGTCGATGACCGAGGCCCAGGCGCTGGCGATCGCCGCGCGCGCAGCGCGCTGAGTCGGATGTCGCGCGCAGCGCGCTGAATCGGACATCGCGCAGCGCGCTGAATCGGACATCGCGCGCAGCGCGCCGGGTGTTCCCCGGCACAGACAAGGAGTGTTCGCGTGACATCATCGCCGCGTCTCCGGCTCGGCAAGAAGCCGGCCGTCCTCGATCGCCGCACGCCCAGGCTCGGCGACATGCTGGCGGCGCATCTGCCGGCTCCCCCCGACGCCTGCGATCATGGTGCCGCTCTCGGCGGCTGGAAGCTCTGGCGCAACGGCGACCAGCTCTCCGGTCGCGGCCGGACCATGCCCGGCCTCGGCGACTGCACCGCGGTCGGCGTCGCCAGCGCCATCCGGGTGATGACCGCCGGACGCGGCGGCGAGATCGAGCTCACCGACGACCAGGTGGTCCGGATCTACCAGGATAACGGCTACGACCCGGATCGTCCGGCGACCGACCAGGGCGCCGTGGAGCTCGACGTGCTGAATCGCTGGTGCGAGGTCGGCTATGGCGTCGGCCGTCAGGCGCCCGACGTGCTGACCGCCTACGGCGCGGTCAATCCGCAATCCTCCGACGGCGTGCGGCGGGCGATCGCCATGCTGGGCGGGCTCTATGTCGGGCTCGGTCTGCCGGACTACGCGCTGGCGCAGCAGAGCGACTGGACGGTGCGCGCCACGCCGGCGCCGATCGCCGGCGGCCATGCCGTGTTCCTGCACGGCTACGATCGCGACTGGCTCTATCTCAATAGCTGGGGCGAGCGGAAGCGCATGGATTGGGGCTTCTTCCGCGCCTATTGCGACGAGGCGTACGGGCTGCTGTCGCGCGACTGGCTCGATACCGCCGGCCGCACGCCGATGCGGGAGAGCTTCGACACCGTCGCGGCCGAGCTCAGGGCGGCGGAACCCGACGCCGCCCTGGCGGCATGAGAGCGGTCGCGACGCGCGCCCGGCGCCGCCTTTGGCCCCTCCTTTCGCCCCTCTTTCCGCCCGCCTTTTTGTCGGCCTTCCTGTGTCTGGCTCTGGCGGGATGCGGCACCCTGCAGGCCTATCGCGCCAGGACCGCGCTGCTCGGCGCGACCGAGCCGGACATCGTCTCGTGCATGGGCGTGCCGGCGGAGAAGCAGTATCTCGGTCCGGGCCAGTCGGTGCTGCAATGGGACTACGCGCAGACCGGCACCGACGTCGATCTCGAGTTCGGGCTCTATTCCCTGAGGCTCGGCCGGCCCGGCCTCTGCCACGCCGCGATCCGGTTCGATCGCGGCGTGGTGCGGGCGGTGCATTTCACCGGTGCCGCCATCACGCCGACCGATCCGGACAGCATCTGTGGCCGGCTGGTGCATGACTGCCTGTATCATCGCGAGCTGACCGCGCTGCCGGCCGATTTCGACCCTCAGGCGGTGCTGGAAGGCCGGCCGACCCCGCACGCCGCCGCTCCGGAACCCTGACAGCGCCGCCGCCCGCACCCGCAAGGGGGACGGGCGGCGGCTTTTCGCGTTCGGGGTCGCTCAGACGGCCAAGCCGGCGGACGGCGTTCCCAGCAGCGCATGCAGCAGCAGGATCAGCAGCACCAGTCCGATCAGGATCGCGAACAGCCTGCCGAACAGGCGGAAGGCGGCGACGATCAGCAGCAGCAGCAGGACCAGAAGCAGGGCGCTCTGGAGTTCGCCGGTGATGCCGATCGCCGTCAGCGCCTGGCGGGCGGCGCCCTCGATCACGCCGATCGCCGCGGTGACGAGGCCGAACAGCCAGACGATGGCGCCGACGAGCAGGGTCAGGAACTGGTGCATGGTCTCTCCGGAGCCGGAACGTTCAAATCCAGACCGCTCTTGTCATCGAAAAGCGCAGACCGATCAAACGGGCGGCGCCGGGCGAAACTCGCCCGCCGCACCGAAGTTCAGGGTGTCTCTGATCAGCAGGAGTGTCGTATGTCCAGTTCGAACCACGCGGGCTCGTCTCCCTCGCTCTGGAACACGCTGGTGGGGCTGGCCTTCGCTTCCGCCGGCATCGCCAAGCTGATCCCGCTCGAATCCGAAGAGGCGCTGTTCAGGAGCTGGGGCTGGACCCGGCGCGACATGCAGACCATCGGCGCCGCCGAATTGCTGGGTGCGGCGATGCTGGTCACCCGGCCGACCAGGATGCTCGGCGCGGCGTTGCTGACCAGCAGCTCGGTCTGCATCCTGACCACCGAGCTGCGCCACGGCAACGACGCCCTGGTCACGCCGCGCATGGGCCTGCTGGCGGCGGCGATCAGCGGATTCCTCGGCCGCTAGAGCACGGTCCGTTCGCCTTGGCTCACGCCCCGTGCTCTAGCTTGTTGTTTCAGCGAGCATCTCTATCTGATCAAACGATTCCGTTCGATCGGATGATGCTCTAGCGGCCGGCCGGCCTGATCCGCAGCCGGATCACCCCCTTCATCGTCTCGGGATCGACTGGTTTGCCCTTGCGCAGGATGTCGATCAGCCCTTCTCGGGCGAGCCCCTTGGCGGCGTTGCGGACATGCGGCATCAGTTGCTGCCAGTCCTCGCCATAGGCGCGCGCCACCTCGCTCGGGCAGATCGACTTGTCGACCCCGCGCAGGCTGGACTGGCGCAGGATCTCCTGGCGCAGATCGCCCGGCGAAGGTGCTGCGGTGGCGTCGGTCATCGTCGCCGGCCGGTTCAGCGTATCTGCTGCAGCAGCGCGTCGGTCAGGTCTCGGGTGCCGGCGGTGCCGCCGATATCGCGCGTGCGGATTCCGGTCGCGAGCATCGCGTCGATGCCGCCGCCCAGACGCTGCGCCAGATCGAGGCGTCCGACATGGCGCAGCATCAGCTCGGTCGAGAGCAGCATCGCCAGCGGATTGGCCACCCCCTTGCCGGCGATGTCCGGCGCCGAGCCGTGCACCGCCTCGAAGATCGCCGCGTTCTCGCCGATGTTGGCACCCGGCGCCATGCCGAGCCCGCCGACCAGGCCGGCGATCAGGTCCGACAGGATGTCGCCGAACAGGTTGGTGGTGACGATCACGTCGTACTGCCACGGGTCGAGCACGAGCTGCATCGCGCAGGCATCGACGATGCGGTCGTTCATCGCCACCCGCCCCTCGTACTCCTTGGCGACCTTGCGGCCCTCCTCCAGGAACAATCCGGTCAGCGCCTTCAGGATGTTGGCTTTGTGCACCACGGTGACCTTCTTGCGGCCGTTCTTCACCGCATAGTCGAACGCGTATTCGACGATGCGCCGGCATTCGGCGCGGGTGTTGAACCCGGTGGAGATCGCGATCGCCTTCGGATCGTGGTCGAGCGGCATGTAGTGCTCCATCGCCGCGTAGAACCCTTCCAGGTTCTCGCGCACCAGCACGATGTCGATGGCGTCGAACCGTCCGCCCGGGATCAGCGTGCGCGCCGGCCGCAGATTGGCGAACAGCTCGAATTCCTTGCGCAGCGTGACGTTGATCGACTTGAAGCCGCCGCCGACCGGCGTGGTCAGCGGTCCCTTCAGCGCCAGACCGGTCTGGCGGATGCTCTCCAGCGTCGGCAGCGGCAGCGGGTCGCCGCAATCGGCCACCGCCGCCAGGCCGGCGAGCTGACGGTCCCAGGCGAACGGCGCGCCCAGCGCCTCGCACACCTCGACCACCGCCTCGACGATTTCCGGTCCGATCCCGTCGCCGGGAATCAGGGTCGCTGGGATCTTGTTCTCGGCCATGGTCGCCTCTCTCCTTCAGACGGTCGCGCGCGCCGGGACCAGCGGCGCGCAGGCTGCCTCCAGCCAGTCTCTCACCGGCGCTTCGAGCAGCGGTCCGATCCGCTCCAGCACCGTGCGGTGATACGCGTCGATCCAGTCGCGTTCGGCGGCGTCGAGCAGCGCGATCCCGATCAGCGCCCGGTCGAACGGCACCAGCGTCAGCGTCTCGAAGCCGAGGAACGGCTTCTGCGTCGCGACCGGCTGTTCGCGGACCAGCACCAGATTCTCGAAGCGGATGCCATACTCGCCGGGCAGGTAGTAGCCGGGTTCGTTCGACATCACCATGCCGGCCTCGATCGGGATCGGCCGCGCCGCCGGCGCGAACCCGCACGGACCTTCGTGCACCGACAAATAGCTGCCGACGCCATGGCCGGTGCCGTGATCGTAATCCAGCCCGGCCTGCCACAGCGCGGTCCGCGCCAGGCAATCCAGCCGGCCGCCATGCACCCCGGCCGGAAACCGCGTGGTGGTGAGGCGGATATGGCCCTGCAGCACCCGGGTGGCATGGTCCCGCACGCTGGCCGGTGCCGGACCCGGTCCGCTCCAGACGGTGCGGGTGACGTCGGTGGTGCCGCGGCGGTACTGGCCGCCGCTATCGATCAGATAGACCTCGTCCGGCTGCAGCCGGCGCGCCTTTTCCGGCTCGGCCCGGTAATGGATGATCGCGCCGTTCGGGCCGGTGCCGGAGATCGCCGGGAAGCTCTCGCCGCGATAATCCTCGCCCTGCGCGCGGAACCGGTCCAGGCGCGCCGACAGCTCCGTTTCCGACCGTCCGATGCCTTGCTCGGAGACGAAGTGCAGGAATCTGGCCAGCGCCACCCCATCCATCTCGTGCGCGCTGCGAAACCCGGCCTGTTCGGCCTCATTCTTGCGCGCCTTCGGCAACAGGCATGGATCGGCCGCCGCGGCCACCGTCGCCCCGGCCGCCCGCAGCGCCTGTGCGAACCAGACTGCGCTGCCTGCCGGATCCACCCGCACCGTCCTGCCGGCCAGCTCCGCCAGCAGGCCGCCGAGCGCCTCCGGCCGCTCGATCCTGACCGCGTTGCCGAGCCAGGCGCGCGTCTCCGCGGAGAGCTTCTCCGGCGCCATGAACAAGGTGGCGCGCTCGTCGGCGTCGAGCAGCGCGAACCCCAGCGCGAACGGCGTGAAGTCGACATCGCCGCCACGCAGGTTGAACAGCCAGGCGATCGAGGCAGGATCGCTCAGCACCACCGCGTCCTGGCGCGACTCGCGCAGCAGGGCGGCGATCTCCTGGCGTTTCTCCTCGCTGCCGCGACCGGCCAGCGACAGCGGCTGCGGCACCGCCGGCGCGGTCGGCGGCTGCGGCCGGTCGCTCCAGATCGCGTCGATCGGATTGCGCGACACCGGCACCATGACGAAACCGGGCCTGGTGAACCGGGCCAGCGTGTCGGCGCTGAGCAGCCATGGATCGTAGCCGATCCGGGCCTGGCCGTCCGGCGCCGTGGCGCGGACCGTGTCCGAAAGCCAGCTTTCCGGCGGTTGCTGCACCATGTGCAGGCGCTGATAGCAGTCGCCGTCGGTCTGCGACGCGAGCTGCAGGACGTAGCGCCCGTCGGAGAACACCGCCGCCTGCTCGGCCAGCACGATGGCCATGCCGGCGCTGCCGGTGAATCCGGTCAGCCAGGCCAGCCGCTCGGCATAGGGCGCCACGTACTCGCCGAGATGCTCGTCGCCGCGGGGCAGCACGAAACCGTCCAGCCCGTCGGTCCGCAGGATCGATCGCAGATCGTGGAGGCGCTGCGCGCTCGGGGTCATCGGCAAGTCCTGTCAGCAGTGGCGTGGTGGGCGTCGGCCGCCGCGCGCAGGATCGTCCCTGCGACGCCCCCCGTCCAGCATCGGGCGATCAGCCCAGCAGGCGGTGTACGAACACCAGGTCCAGCCAGCGGCCGAACTTGGCGCCGACCTGGGGCAGCGGCGGCAGCGCGGCGAAGCCGTGCCGCGCATGCAGCGCGATCGAGGCGGCGTTCTCGGCGGCGATTCCGCCGATCATCGCGTGCAGTCCGGCCGCCGTCGCATGGGCCACCAGCGCGCCCAGCAGCGCGCCGCCCTGGCCGCGGCGCTGGAACGCCGGATCGACATACAGCGAATGCTCGACGGTCTGGCGGTAGCCGTCATGCGGGCGGAACGGCCCGTAGGATCCGAATCCCTGGACGCCTCCGTCCAGCTCCGCCACCAGCACCGGAAACCCCGCCTGCAGACGCTCCTGCATCCAGGCGCCGCGCGTCTCCAGCGTTGCCGGGGTGATGCTCCACAGCGCCGTCCCGGTGAGGATTTCGTGGTTGGTGATCGCCAGGATGCGCGGCAGATCGTCGACGGTCGCAGCACGGATCATCCCGGCCGCCGCAGGATCAGCGTCGCCCAGTAGCCTTCGACCAGCTTTCGCTCCAGCACCAGCCCCTGACGGCGATGCGCCGCCAGCACCATGCGCGCCTGGCTGTCGAGCAGGCCTGCCAGGATCACCGTGCCGCCCGGCGCCATCCTGGCGGCCAGCGCCTTCGCCATCAGGCAGAGCGGCCGCGCCAGGATGTTGGCGAACACCAGGTCGTAGCGGCCGCCGGCCCGGATCGCCCGGGTGCGCCAGCCATTGCCGTAGCGGCAATCGAGCCGGTTGCGCAGCCCGTTCATCGCCGCGTTCTGCGCCGCCACCCGTACCGACCAGGGCTCGATATCGACCGCCAGCACACGCGCATGCAGCAGGCTGGCCGCCGCCATCGCCAGGATGCCGGACCCGGTGCCGAGATCGAGGATCCGCGCCGGCCGGCGATGCGCCACCAGCTCCAGCGCCCGCAGGCAGCCCCGCGTCGAGCCGTGCTCACCGGAGCCGAACGCGATCCCGGCATCGAGCGTCAGGGTGATGCGCGGACCCGCCGCGGCCGCGGCGAGATGGGTGCCGCGGATCGCGAAGCGCCGTCCGACACGCTGCTCCGGGAAGCTCTCGTAGGTGCGCGCCAGCCAGCCCTCGGTCTCGGTATGCGCGCGCGACAGCGGCGCGGCGATCCCGGTCGCGGCAGCGGCCAGAGCCAGGGCGGTCGCCAGCATCTCCTCGCCGACGCCCACATCCTTGACGCCCTCGATGCGCCACACCGTCTGGCTGTCGTCCGCTTCGAAGATTCCGACCGTGCTGCAGACGCTGGCGAGCGCGTTCTCGTAGGCCTCTACCGCAGCGTCCGGCACTGTCACATGGATGGTCTCCAGCGCGGTGGCATGACGCCTGGGGACGCTGTTCATGACGGCGCCGGCTCCACGTAGCTGTCCAGCACGCGCTTGAATCCGGCCTTGTCGAATTCGACGTCGAGCTTGCCCTCGTCGGCATTCTTGACGATCCCGTAACCGAACTTCTGGTGGAACACGCGCGTGCCCGGCTCGATCCCGCCGGCACGCGCCGGACGCGCCGGCTGCTCCCACGCCTCGATCGTGCGCGGCCGCCGCGCGGTCAAGGGGAACTGCCCGCCGAACACCGGCGGAGCGCTGCGCCTCTGCTCGCGCGCCAGCGAGGCTGAGCCCATCTGCTCGACATGCTCCTCCGGCAGCTCGTCGATGAAGCGGCTCGGAATCGCGCTCTGCCAGTTGGCGTAGATCCTGCGGTTGGCGGCGTGGCTGATCAGCGCGCGCTTGCGGGCGCGGGTGATGCCGACATAGGCCAGACGGCGCTCCTCCTCGAGCCCCTTGTTGCCACCCTCGTCGAGGGTGCGCTGGCTCGGAAACAGGCCCTCTTCCCAGCCCGGCAGGAACACGGTGTCGAATTCCAGACCCTTGGCGCCATGCAGCGTCATCAGGTTGACCCGGTCGGCCCCGGCATTCTCGTCGTTCTCCATCACCAGCGACACGTGCTCGAGGAATCCGCCGAGCGTCTCGAAATCCACCAGCGCCCTTACCAGCTCCCGGAGGTTGTCGAGCCGGCCGGGCGCGTCGGGGGATTTGTCCTTCTTCCACATCTCGACGTAGCCGCTCTCCTCCAGCAGGGTCTCGACCACGCCGACATGCACCGGCCCGGACGGCGTGTCCCCGCCCTCCGCCAGGAATTGGGCCTGCGCCAGCCGCCTGCGGCCCTGCTCCAGGCACGCCATCAGTTGGCCAAGCTGCTCGCGCAACCGTCCCTTCAGCGTGCCGTCGGCCAGGCGGCGCAGCACCGCCTCGGTCATCGGGATGCGCGCCTCCCGCGACAGGCCATGCAGCGACTGCAGCGCCACGTCGCCGACGCCGCGGCGCGGCAGGTTGATGATGCGCTCGAACGCCAGATCGTCGGCCGGCTGGTTCAGCACGCGCATGTAGGCGATCGCGTCGCGGATCTCGGCCCGTTCGTAGAACCGCATGCCGCCCACCACCTTGTACGGCAGGCCCAGCGTGATCAGCCGCTCCTCGAACGAACGGGTCTGGAAACCGGCCCGCACCAGGATCGCCATTTCGGAAAGCCTGTTGCCGTCCCGCTGCAGGCTCTCGATCCGCTCGCCGACCAGCCGCGCCTCCTCGTCGGAATCCCACACCGACGCCACCAGCACCCGCTCGCCTTCCGAATCGTTGCGGCCGGGGCGCAGCGTCTTGCCGAGCCGCCCGTCATTGTGCGCGATCAGCCCGGAGGCGGCGGCCAGGATCGGCGCCGTCGAGCGGTAGTTGCTCTCCAGCTTCACCAGCACGGCGCCCGGGAAATCCTTCTCGAAGCGCAGGATGTTCTCCACCTCGGCGCCGCGCCAACTGTAGATCGACTGGTCGTCGTCGCCAACGCAGCAGATGTTGGCAGGCCCGGTCTCGCGCTTCGCCAGAAGGCGCAGCCAGAGATACTGGATCGTGTTGGTGTCCTGGTATTCGTCCACCAGCAGGTAGCGGAAGAAGCGATGATACTGCGCCAGCACGTCCGGCCGGGTGCGCAGGATCTCCACCGTGTGCAGCATCAGGTCGCCGAAATCCGCCGCGTTGAGCTGGATCAGCCGCGCCTGGTAGTCGGCATAGATCTGCCGCGCCTTGCCGCCGGCGAACTCGGTGTCCTCGGCCGGCGTGATCCGGTCCGGCGTCAGGCCGCGATCCTTCCAGCGCTGGATCGCCCCCATCAGACCCGGCGCCGGCCAGCGCTTGGCGTCGATCCGGTGCAGCTCCATCACCTGCTTGAGCAGACGCAACTGGTCGTCGGTGTCGAGGATGGTGAAGCTCGAGGTCAGCCCGACATACTCCGCATGGCGGCGCAGCATGCGCGCGCACAGCGCATGGAAGGTGCCGAGCCACAGCCCCTCGACCGGCCGCCCCAGCAGGTCGGCCACCCGCTCGCGCATCTCGCGCGCCGCCTTGTTGGTGAAGGTCACCGCCAGCACCTGGCCGGGGGCGGCACGTCCGCTGAGCAGAATGTGCGCGAACCGCGTGGTCAGCACCCTGGTCTTTCCGGTACCGGCGCCGGCCAGCACCAGCAGCGGCCCGTCGATCGTCTCGACGGCAAGGCGTTGTTCGGGGTTCAGCCGCTCGAGATAGGTGTCCATGCCCGACGCAATCTAGGACGCGGACGGCCCGGTCTCAATGCGACCTGACCGGTTCCGCCGATCGCCCCTGTGTGCTAACAGAATGTTAGAACACCGGACGGGCGGACGGCGATGGCGAGTACGGTCGCGGAGACGAGGGCGGAAGTGGCCGCGCCGGCGCCGTTTCGCAGCACCGGACCGGCCGGCCATCGCGCCAGGATGCGCGAGCGGCTGCTGTCGCGCGGCGCCGAGGCGCTCGCCGACTACGAGATCCTCGAGATGCTGCTGTTCCTGGGCATCCCGAGGCGCGACACCAAGCCGCTGGCCAAGGCGCTGATCAACCGGTTCGGCAGCCTGTCCGACGTCCTGTGCGCACCGCCCGAGCTTCTGGCCGCGGCCGGGCTGGGCGACGAGGCGGTCGCGGTGCTGCGCATGCCGCAGCAGGCGGCGCTCCGCCTGGCGGCGGCGGAGGCCCGTGCCCGGCCGGTGCTGAACAACTGGGACCGGCTGCTGGAATATTTCGATACCGCGCTCGCCGGCGCCATGCCGGGCCAGCTCCGCGGATTGCTGCTCGACAACCGCAACCGGCTGCTGGCCGACGAACTGCTCGACGACGCCCCGGACCGGCTGCCGCAGGCGCTGGCCGGACGCGCGCTGGCGCTGCATGCGACCGCGCTGATCCTGGTGCGGGTGCTCCCTGCCGGCCCGGTCGAGAAGAGCCTGCCGAAACGCGACGCGGCGCTCGCAGCGACGCTCTCGAAGGCGTTGTCGGCGCTGTCGATCGTGCTGCACGACCACATGCTGGTCGGGGGCGGCAGTTGGGTCAGCCTGCGCCAGAAAGGCATGCTGTAGGAGGATGACCGGTCGATCGCGCCCTGGTGTCAGGCATGCGCGGCGAGCATGAGCTCCACCGCCTCGACCAGCGCGTCCGGGGTCTCGACCAGCCCGTCGGCGCCGGCCTGCTCCAGCTCGTCCCGCCCGCCATAGCCCCACAGCACCCCCAGCGCCCGCATGCTGTTGGCGTGCGCGCCGCTGACGTCGAAGCGGCGGTCGCCGACCATCACCGCTCGATGCGGATCGAGCCCCTGCTCCGCGATCAGCCGGGCGATCAGCTCCGGCTTCTCTGCACCGCTATCGTCGGGTGCCGCGCCGTATAGGCCGGCGAACAGGCCGGTCAGCCCGCGTGCCTCCAGGATCCGCCGCGCGGTGTGCAGCGGCTTCGAGGTGGCCAGGAACAGGCGTGCGCCGGACTGGGCCAGGGTGCGGACCGCCAGGTCGATGCCGGGGAACAGCGGGCTCTCGAACAATCCGCCGGCTTCGTAATGATGGCGGTAGCGCGCGACCGCCTCCTCGAAGCGGTCGTCGCCGCGCGCACGCAGCAGCCTGGCGACGATGTCGTGCAACGGCGGCCCCACCACCCAGTCCATCGGCGCCGCCGGATCGACCGCATGGCCGAGATCGCGCAGCGCGCGATTCAGGCAGGAGACGATGCCATCGCGCGAGGCCACCAGCGTGCCGTCGAGATCGAGCAGGACCGACCGGTCGCGGGCGGGCGGGATTGGCAGATGATTCATGTCGTCTCCGTCGGCCGGTTCATCACCGGTAAAGCCTTTGCGGCGATACTCGCAAGCGAACCCCGGGGGAATGGCGGGATCGCCGGTTCTGTTGCATAATCGTATCAGTATCTGGAGCAGCCGCTCTTTTCATCAGCATGCGGAGCCGGGGCGATGAGCGACGGATTTGCCGATGCCGGTCTGGGAAAGCCGCTCGGCGGCCAGCCTGCAAGGCTCGGCGCGCTCGACCGGCGCCTGCGTGAGGCCGGCCTGCCGGGTGTGTCCGCGGTGCCGGGCGGTCTCAGCCCGCCGGACGCGGACCGGTCGGAAACCGACCGGGCGCTGCTGGCGCGTTTCCTGCGGATGGTGATGCCCGCCGCCGACGAGACCGAACGTCTCGCCGACACCGCGCTCACCCGGTTCGGCTCCTTCGCCGGGCTGCTGGCGGCGCCGCTGCCGGAGCTGCGCGGCGTCTCCGGCTTCGGGACCCACTGCCTGTCGGCGCTGCGCCTGCTGAACGAGGCGGCGTTGCGCGTCGCCCGGTCCCGCCTGCAGGGGCGGCCGGTGCTCGCCGACCGCGCCGGCCTGCTCGACTACCTCACCAGCGTGCTGGCGCGGGAGCGGATCGAGCAGTTCCGCATCCTGTTCCTCGATGCAGAGGACCGACTCCTGGCCGACGAGGCCCAGGCGCGCGGCACCGTCAACCATACCCCGGTCTATCCGCGCGAGGTGGTCAGGCGCGCGCTCGAACTGCAGGCAGGCTCGATCGTGCTGGTGCACAACCATCCGAGCGGCGACCCGACCCCGTCGCGCGAGGACATCGTCATGACCCGGCAGGTGATCGAGGCCTGCGCGGTGATGCGGGTGGCGGTGCGCGACCATCTGATCGTCGGCAACGGTCGCTGCACCAGCTTCCGCGACGAGGGTCTGCTGGCCTGAGACCGCCTCCTCATTCAGGCTCGGCAGGCGGACGGGCGAGCACGCCCAGCGCCGCGTCGATTCCGAACGCGCCGGGCAGGCCGCCCTTGGCAAACAGCCGGTTGACGTGCCCCATCTTGCGGCCGGGACGGGTCTCGGCCTTGCCGTAATGATGCGCGAGCAGGCCGGGCGTGCGCAGGATCTCCGGCCAGAGCGCCATGTCGTCCGGGCCGACCAGGTTGCGCATCACCGCGTCGGAATGGCGCACCGCCGGCGGCAGCGTCAGGCCGGCGACGGCGCGGACATGCATCTCGAACTGGCTCACCGGACAGGCATCCATGGTCCAGTGGCCGGAATTATGCGGCCGTGGTGCGATCTCGTTGACCAGCAGGCTGCCGTTCGCGTCGACGAACAGCTCCACCCCGAGCAGCCCGACCAGCTCCAGCCCCTCGGCGATCCGCGTCGCGATGTCGCGGGCCTGCGCGGCGATCTCCGGCGCCACCGGAGCGGGGGCCAGGGTCAGGTCGAGGATATGGTGGCGGTGCACATTCTGCACCGCATCATAGGCGCGCACGGTGCCGTCCAGGCCGCGCGCCACCATCACGCTCAGCTCGGAGGCGAAATCGATGCGCGCCTCCGCCACCAGCGGATGCGGCGCCAGGCTGGCGAATGCCGCCTCGTACGACGCGGCGCCGTTGACCAGACACTGGCCCTTGCCGTCATAGCCGAGCCGGGTGGTCTTGAGCACGAACGGCAGCCCGAGCGAGGCACCGGCCTCATCGAGGTCGGCGCTGGCGTCGACCGCCCGCCACGGCGCCACGGCGATGCCAAGCCCTTCCAGAAAGCGTTTCTCCGCCACCCGGTCCTGGCTGATCCGCAGGATCGCGCCCGATGGCCGCACCGGCCGCAGCGACGCCAGCAGGTCCAGGCCGTCGGCGCTGACATTCTCGAACTCGAAGGTCACCACGTCGACCGACGCGGCGAAGCGGCGCAGCGCGTCCGCATCGTCAGGCGCGCCGAGCGTGATCGCGGTCGCCACCTGCGCTGCCGGCCCGGTGGCGTCGTCGGTCAGGATGTTGGTGCGAAAGCCGAGCCTGGCCGCCGCCATCGCCGACATCCGCCCGAGCTGTCCGCCGCCGACGATCCCGATCACCGCGCCGGGCGCCAGCATCGCCGCCGCCAGGGTCAAGAGCCGGGTGCGTCGGTGGGCGCATCCATGGCCGGCGCATCCGCGACCGAGGCGGTCTGCAGTGCACGCCACGCCTCCAGCCGCGCCCGCAGCGCCGGATCGGACAGCGCCAGGATCGCGGCCGCGAGCAGCGCCGCGTTCACCGCGCCGGGGCGGCCGATCGCCAACGTCCCCACCGGAATCCCGGCCGGCATCTGCACGATCGACAGCAGGCTGTCCATGCCGCGGAGCGTATGGCTCTCGACCGGCACGCCAAGCACCGGGAGCTGGGTCCAGGCGGCGCACATGCCTGGCAGATGGGCCGCACCCCCGGCGCCGGCGATGATCACCTGCAGCCCGCGCGCCTCGGCGTCGCGTGCATAGTCGGCCAGTCGGTCCGGGGTGCGATGCGCCGAGACGATCCTGGCCTCGAAGGGGATGCCCAGCGTCTCCAGTTGGCTGGCGGCATGGCTCAGCGTGGCCCAGTCGGACTGGCTGCCCATGATCAATCCGACCAGCGGCGACGACGCGGCGGTCTCGCTTGCCGCCGGCAGGTCGGGGTCGGGTTCCAGGACGGTTTCGCTCATCGCAGTGCGCTCACGGGCGGTTCCTCAGGCAATGCTGTCGGGGATCAGCCGGCTTTCGAGCCAGGAGATCTCGTCCTTCAGCAGCAATTTGCGCTTCTTCAGCCGCTGGATCTGCAACTGGTCGATCGGCTGCGGCGCCAGCCGGCCGATCACGGTATCGAGATCGCGATGTTCGCTGCGGAGTTCGTGGAGCCTGCGCAACAGGGTATCGCGGTCGATCAGCATGGATTCCGCATAGCACGCGTCCGCCCGAGTCTCCACACGCGCGCGGCATGGCGCCGGGCGCATTTTGCGATGGCGCTCCTTGCCCGGACGGGACTAGCGTGACGCCGTTCTGTCACACGAACCGGAGGCATTCATGAACCTGCAATCGCGGATCGAGAGCCTGAAGACCCGGCACGCTTCGCTGGACGCCCGAGTCATGGACGAGGATACGCGGCCGATGCCCGACCAGAGCACGCTCAACCGGCTCAAGCTCGAGAAGCTGCGCATCAAGCAGGAAATGGAGCGTCTGCGCGGCAGGAACTGACCGCGCAACCGACCTCCATCCCACCGCCACGGACCGGGTCCGTGGCGGGCCGCTCGATCGGCCCGATCGACCGGACCGGCGGTCGCCTCAGGCGGCTTCCTCATCCATATGCGGCGTCGGCGGCGCCGGCACGTTATGCCCCTCCCGGATCAGCCGCTCATTGGCGGTATTCACCATGGCGTTCAGATCGGTCTGGCTGCACAGGCCGAGGATCACCGGATCGCGCGGCTTGATGTTGGCGCTGTTCCAGTGCTGGCGGTCGCGCACCTTGGCGATGGTGTCCTTGGTGGTGCCGAGCAGCTTGATCACCTGGACCTCGCTGAGCTGCGGATAGTTGCGCAGCACGAAGGCGATCGCGTCCGGACGGTCGTTGCGCTTGGCGACCGGGGTGTAGCGCGCGCCGCGCGAACGCCGCGTCACCGGGTTCTTCTCGGTCAGGACCGTCAGCCGCGCTTCGGTATCCTGCTCCGCCCGGCTGATGTCCGCGGCCGAGACCTGATGGTTGGCGACCGGATCGTAGCCGACGATGCCCTGCGCCACTTCGCCGTCGGCGATCGCCTGCACTTCGAGCGGATGCATGCCGCAGAATTCGGCGATCTGCGTGAAGGTGAGCGCGGTCTTCTCGATCAGCCAGACCGCGGTGGCCTTCGGCATCAGGGGCAACGTCATGAAACTGTCCTATCGGTGCGTCCAGATCGCCGATCCCGCGGATCGGCCGGCACCGGTCTCGAATGGCACAAGGTGCCCGATATGGGCTTTGCCGGCCGATCGGGTCAAGTCTGGCGACCGTGCGAAAAAAGGGCCGGTTGCCCGGCCCTTTTCCGTCTCCCGGCAGATCAGGCGGCGCTGACCTGGGTCGTCTTGCTGCCGTCGTTGGCGGCGTCGACGATCGCGGCGGCCGGGGCAGGGGCCGTGCCGATGGCGATGCGGCGCGGCTTCAGTGCCTCCGGCACGATCCGCTTCACGCCGATGCGGAGGAGGCCATGCACCAGGTCGGCATTCTCGACCTGGATGTGATCGGCCAGGGCGAAGCGCCGCTCGAAGGCGCGGGCGGCGATGCCACGGTGCAAAAGTTCGCCGCCGGCCGGCTGCGACGCGGCGCGGCCGGAGACGCGCAGCGTGTTGTCCTGGACCACCAGCTCGATATCGTCCGGGCCGAAGCCAGCCACGGCGAGGGTCAGCACGTAGCTGTCTTCACCGGTCTTCTCGATATTGTAGGGCGGGTAGGACGAGGCGTTCGCTGCGCTGGACGCCTGGGCGGCGCTGTCGACAAGGCGGGCCAGGCGGTCGAAACCGATGGCGTTGCGGAACAGCGGCGAGAAATCGGTCGTCATGAAAAAACCTCCTCTGGAGCAAGGTTCGATGGCTCCCCCGTCCTCGTGAGACGTCAGGGCGGAGCCGGTGCGTTTCAGTTCAGCCGGAGACCCCGAACGGGCATCGCCGACACGCTGAACATAGAAAATGCCGCCCCTTTCATCAAGAGGCGGCATGATCGAAAAACAGGCATTCTTGCCGGAGGAGCCCGACGGACCGGTCAGCTCTTGGCGCGATTGCCCAGTCCGGCGAACTTCTTGTTGAACTTCGCCACCTGGCCGCCGGTGTCCATCATGCGCTGAACGCCGGTCCAGGCCGGATGCGACTTCGGATCGACGTCCAGACGCAGCGTGTCGCCCTCCTTGCCGTAGCAGGATCGGGTCGAGAACTGCGTGCCGTCGGTCATGACGACGTTCACTGTGTGGTAGTTCGGATGGATGCCGGGCTTCATGGGTCGCTTTCCTTTGGCTGCCACCGATGCCGACCGGGGCGCGAGCAGGCGCGTATAGAGGAGCCTGCCCGAAACCTCAACCTCGGCGGGACGACGTCAGCCCGGCTTCTTCACCGCCTTGTCGATATGCCGCTTGAAGATCGCGTCGGCGGTCTGCTTCTGCTGCGCCGAGAGGCCGTCGTACAGCGTGCGGAACGGCGGCAGCAGGGGGGCGATGCTCTCCGCGCTGGCCTGCTCGAACGCGACGTAGGATTCCAGGTCCTGCACCGCATTCATGGACCCGTACGACTGCTGCCGCTTGCCGTAGGCGGCGTCCATCTGTGCGGCGTTGCGGCGCATCATGCCGGCGAAGGCCTGCCAGGCCGGCTCCTGGGTCGCGGTGATCTTGAGGTCGCCATGCAGCTTGGTGATGTGCGATTCGATCTTGGCGGCCTTGTCCCGGCCGACCGTCGACTGCAGATCGGCCTGGCTCAACGGGCCGGCTTCATCGCCGGCTGCCGTCGCGGCGCCGGACGGGATATTGATCGGCGCCGGAGTCATGGTTGCCGCCGGGGGCGCCGTCTGGGGCGCCGTCATCGGGGTCGGCACCGGAGCGGCCGGCGGGTTCGTGGTCTGCGCCCGGCCCGGCCCGGCCAGGCCGAGCGACAGGAGCGCCGCCCCGGCGAGGCCGGCGGCGCGCGGAGTGCGATGAAGGGTGGACATGGGTGTAGGCATGACGTCTCTCCTGATCGGATGCCGATACGGGCATCGGAGACCCGGACCTTGAATATCCTGTCGGTCCAGTCCTGGGTCACATACGGCCATGTCGGAAATGCGGCCGCGCTGTTTCCGTTGCAGCGCCTGGGCGCCGAGGTCTGGACCATAAACACCGTCCAGTTCTCCAACCACCCCGGCTACGGCAGTCATACCGGCCGGCTCGCCGGCGGCGACGCGGTGGCCGAGCTGGTCGACGGGCTGGCGGCGCGCGGCCTGCTGCAGCGGACCGATGCGGTGCTGTCCGGCTATCTGGGCGATGCGGCCAGCGGACGCGCCCTGCTGGACGGTGTCGCCCGGATCAGGGCGGTCCGCCCGGACCTGGTGTTCTGTTGCGATCCGGTGCTGGGTGACCGCGGCCCCGGACTCTACGTCCCGGCGGATCTTGCCGCCTTGCTGCGCGACGAGGCGGTGGGCCAGGCGGACATCCTGACCCCGAACCGGTTCGAACTGGCCTTCCTGCTCGGGGATACTGCGCAGGCCGCGCGCGCCTCGACCGGCCCGGTCGAGGCTCCGGCAGCCCAGGTGGCGGCCCAGGTTGCGGCGCTGCAGGCCAGGATGCGCCAGGACGGGCCCGGCCTGGTGCTGATCACCAGCGCCGAGACCGAGGGAACCGCGCCGGGCGAGATCGACCTGCTGCTGGCGACCCGAGAGGGCGCGCATCGGATCGTCACGCCCCGGCTGCCGCTCGAGACCAACGGCGCCGGCGACCTGATCGCCGCCCTGTTCCTGTTCCACATGCTGCGCGACGGCGATCCGATCGCCGCCTTCGAGCATGCGACGAGCGCGGTCTGGTGCGTGCTGTCGCGTACCGCCGATCACGGCGGGCGCGAGCCGATGATCGTCGCGGCGCAGCAGGAGTTGCTGACCCCGTTCCGCAGCTTCCGGTCGACGGCAATCCCGGCCCTGTGACGCAGCGGCTTTTCACGATCGTTGCCGTTGTGGCTGGCAAACCGGCCGCTTTATGCTGCACTGTCGCGCCGTAACAATTTCTGGATCGATCCGCGATGAAGCCACCTTCCCTGCGTCCGCCCGGATGGCTGAGCGAGTTCCGCGCGTTTCTGATGCGCGGCAACGTCGTCGACCTCGCCGTCGGCATCATCATCGGCGCCGCCTTCACCGGCATCGTACAGAGCCTGGTGAAGGACATCTTCACTCCGGTGATCGGGCTGCTGCTCGGCGGGATCGATTTCACCAACATCTTCATCACGCTGAAGGGCCAGCACTACGCCACCCTCGCCGAAGCCCAGAAGGCCGGCTCGCCGACGATGAATGTCGGTCTGTTCCTCAACGCCGTGATCCAGTTCGTCATCGTCGGACTGGTGATCTTCTGGATCGTGAAGCTGATCTCCAAGCTGCACGCCAAGCCCGCCGAGGCGGCCGCCGAGCCGCCGGCGCCGACCCAGAGCGAGCTGCTGCTGACCGAGATCCGCGACCTGCTGGCCGGCGGCCGGACAATGTCTCCTCCACCCTCCGGCCTGCCGCCCTCGACGATGATCTGAGCCGGCGCGACCGGTCAGCCCTGCAGGGAGGCTGGCAGCGTGCCGCCATTCTCGGCCAGCTTGGCGACCACCGCGCGGTGCAGGGCGATATTCTGCTCGGCGCTGCCATCCTCTCCGGCATGGACCCCGAGCTCCTGGGCCAGGGTCTTGCGCGCGGCCAGGCTGGAATCGAGGTCGAGCAGCTTCAGCAGATCGACGATCGAGCTCTGCCAGTTCAGCCCGCCGCCCTTCTTCTCCGCCAGCGCGGTCAGCGTCGCGCCGACATCGATGGCGGCGAGCGGGGCGGCTGCACCTGACGCGGCGGGCGCCGCTGTCGCAGCGTCAGGGGCGGCCGTGGCCGGAACTCCCTCCGCAGCATGCGGCGCCGCGTCCGCAGCGGGCGACATCACGCTGGTGGCGTAATGGACGATCTTGTCGACGATCGATCCGAACAGGCTCATGGGGCGTTCCTCTTGGCTTGACCGCACGCAAGGCGGCTCTCCCGGCGCAGCCACGTGCCGCGCACCGGTGACAAGCGTCCGGTTTGACCCCAGGTTCCTGTTGCCGCGTCCCGTTCCAGAAAGGCGATCATGCACCGCACATGCCCGGCCGCCCTGGCCCTCTTGCTGCTGCTCGCCGGATGCGCCGGATCGGTGCTCGGTCCGCCGGCGCCGAGCCGGCCGAACCCGCGCGCGCTGATCGACAGCTACCTGATCGCCCGCGGCATGGCGCTCGGCTACGGACGCTCCGGCCGGGCGGGGCCGGCGGAGATCGGCCAGCTCATCCAGTACGACCGCGCGGCGATGCTGGCGGTCGCCGACGCGATGCTGGAGCCGGGACGCGCCCGCACCCTCCAGGCGCAGAGCGCGGTGACGGCGATGCTGCGCTACACCGGCGACAAGGATCTGAGCGGCATGCCCGCCCCCGACGCGCTCTCGCGCTGACCGCGACCGGCGCCCGGCTCGGCGCAGGTCTCAGCGCCGGGCGGGGGCCTTCACGACCGGCTTGTCGGATTTCTCGGGCTTCTGGGGCCTCTGGGCATCCCGGCGCAGCCGCTTCTCGCCGAGCAGCAGCAGGATCGGCGCGGCGATGAAGATCGAGGACGAGGTGCCGACCACGATCCCGAACAGCATCACCCAGGCGAACCCGGACAGGGTATGGCCGCCGAACAGCGCCAGCGGCAGCGCCGCCAGGAACACCGTCGAGGAGGTGCCGAGCGTGCGGTTCAGGGTCTCGTTGATCGACAGGTCGATCAGTTCGCGCAGCGGCATCTGCCGGTATTTCCGCAGGTTCTCGCGCACCCGGTCATAGACCACCACCTTGTCGTTGGTGGAGTAGCCCAGAATGGTCAGGATCGCCGCCACCATCACCAGGTCGAACTCGAACCGGGTCACCACCAGGAAGCCGACCGTCTTGGTGATGTCCAGGATCAGCGTGGCGACCGCGCTGACCGCGAACTCCCACTCGAACCGGAACCAGATATAGGCCAGGATCATCAGCAGGCTGATGCCCAGCGCCAGCATGCCGTTGCGGAACAGCTCCGACGAGACCGACGCGCCGACCGCATCGGCGCTCAGGATCTGTGCCCCCGGCTGCGCCTGGGCGATGCCGGCGCGAACCTTGTCCACCAGATTCTGCGTCGCCGCCTCCGAACCGGCATCCTTGCCGCCCGGCGCGTCGATCGCGATCAGCACGTCGTCGTCGGCGCCGAAGCGCTGCAGCCCGGCGCCGGACACGCCGTTGGCCGCCAGGCCGGCGCGGATCTTGCCGAAATCCGCCGGACCCTGCGTCCTGGCCTCGACCTTGATGCCGCCCTTGAAGTCGATGCCGAGCGACAGGCCGGGATAGAAGAACAGCCCGAGCGAGGCGAGCGACAGGAACGCCGACACCGCCAGCCCCAGGAAGCGGCCGCGCATGAAGCGGATCTTGGTGTCGTCCTTGACGAACCGGAACAGCGGGCGGGTGAGCATCGGCGTCGCGCCTCAGACCGGCAGGAGGGAGGGGCGGCGCAGCGCATACCAGCGCACCAGCAGCATCCGCGACAGCAGCAGGGTGGTGAAAAGGGTGGTGGCGATGCCGATGGTGATGGTCAGCGCGAAGCCCTTGACCGCGCCGCTGCCGAACACGAACAGCATCACGTGCGCCAGGAAGGCGGTGGCGTTGCTGTCGACGATCGTCGCGGTGGCGCGCTCGAAGCCGGCCTGCATCGCCGCCAGCGGGGTGCGGCCGCGCTTCACCTCCTCGCGGATCCGTTCGTTGATCAGGATGTTGGCGTCCACCGCCATGCCCAGCGTGAGCAGGATGCCGGCCATGCCTGGGAGGGTCAGCGTCGCCTCGAACAGCGACAGGATCGCCATCATCAGCGCCAGGTTGGCCAGCAGCGCCAGGTTCGCGAACCAGCCGAACAGCCCGTAGAAGGTGCCCATGAACGCCACCACCAGCACGAAGCCGACCGCCAGGCTGATCGCGCCGGCGCGGATCGAGTCGGCGCCCAGGGTCGGACCGACGCTGCGCTGCTCGATCACCGCCAGCGGCGCCGGCAGCGCGCCGGCGCGCAGCAGCAGAGCGAGGTCGGTGGCGGATTGCGCGGTGAAATGTCCGGTGATCTGACCCGATCCGCTCGGGATCACCCCCTGGATCACCGGCGCGGTGATGATCTTGTCGTCGAGCACGATGGCGAAGCGCTTGCCGAGATTGGCCCGGGTGATTTCGGCGAACTGGCCGGCGCCGACGCTGTCGAGGGTGAAGTCGATCGCCCACCCGCCGGCCTGCGGGTCCTGCGCCGCGCGGGCATTGGTCAGGTCGGCGCCGTCGACATCGATATGATGCTGGATCGGCAGCTTCTCCGCGGGATTGTCCTGCATCGGCAGCAGGTCGACGCCAGGCGGCACCGTGCCTTGCGGGCTGACCCCGTCGGCCACCAGATGGAAGGTCATCTTCGCCGTGGTGCCGAGGAGCTGGCGGATCCGGTTCGGATCGGTCACCCCCGGCAGCTCGACCACGATCCGGTCGTCGCCCTGCGGGGTGATGTCCGGATCGACCGCCCCGGTGGCGTCGATGCGCCGGCGGACGATCTCGATCGACTGCGACACCGCGTCGCGCGCCCGGGCCCGCAGCGCCGCCGGCGACAGCGTCACCGCGATGCGGCCGTCCGGCAGGCCGGCGACCGCGAATTCGTTCGGAGTTGTCACCGGCAGGCCGCGCAGCGTCTCGAGATCGCGGTCGCGCTCATCGGCGCTGCGCGGGACGAAGGTGACCGCGCCGAGTTTCTGGTCCGGGCCGAGGGCGCGATAGCCGAGCCCCCCCTTGAGCAGGGACTGCCTCACCTGGTCGGTCAGCGTCTCCAGCCGCTCGCGCTCCAGCGTCGCCAGATCGACCCGCATCAGCAGATAGGAGCCGCCGCGCAAATCCAGCCCGAGATGGATCTGCCGCCACGGCAGCGACGCGCCCGGCATCCGCATGAAGTTCGGCAGGCACAGAAGGATACCGAGAAGGCACACCGCGAGCACGGCAGCCATCTTCGGGCGGCTATAGTACATCATGGCGCGTGCGCCGACTCCCCTGCGTCCGCCCCTGGCGGCGGCGGCGGGACCATGCCGGGGCGACGGGCCGGATGCAACCTCGCGCCGTTTCGACGATTAAACGAGGCAAGGACGCCGGTCGGTTGCCGCCCGTGCGACGCGCCACGATTTTGGCGTCGTTGCCGCGCAGGATCGCCAGGCGTCGCGGCGCCGGAGGTCCGGCACCGCCGTGGCGGGGAGGTTCGAGAATGGACAAGACCATGACCAGGCTGCTGGGAGCGGTGGGCGCTCTCGCCGCGGCCGGCAGCGCGCCAGGACGCGCGAACGCGGCCAGTTCGGTCGCCGTCCCGGCCGCCGCGCCGATGCAGGCCACCAGCTATGCCGATCTGCTGCGGCCGGTCCCGAACGCGCTCGCGGTGCTGCGCGAGCAGCGGCGTGCCGATGCCGAGGCCGAAGCTGCCGGGACGGCGCCGGAGGCCACCCTGCAGGAGGCGCAGCTTGTGGTGATCCAGCCGCACCACCACCACCATCATCACCGCTACTATCGGCGGCGCTACTATCACCACCACCATCACCGCTATTTCCGGCACCACCACCATCATCACCACCACAACAGCGACTGACGGGGCGACCCGTCCGCTCAGCGTTTCCTGGTGGTCTTCGCGGCCGCCAGGATGCGCCGGTAGGTGCCGTCGAACACCGTGTCGGTGGCCGACACCCACCGCGAATCGGCGCCGAGCGTCTCCCGGCTCTCGTAGATCCTGCGCGACTGCAGCTCGCGTTCCGCCGCCTCTTCCTCTCCCATCTCGATCAGCTCCGGCGCGTCGTCGGCGCGCACCACCGAAAGCTGCATGAACGGCTCGCCGGGCCGGAACACGTGCTCCTGTCCGGCGAGCGGGGTCTTGAACACCACGAAATAGATCATCGGCCACCAGTGCCGGATCAGCGCCGGCACCGCGATCGGCACCGTCCCGGTGGTATCGGTGAAGAAGCGCGGATGCGGCTCGGTCTTGACCGCCAGACCGTCCTCGACCTTGAGGTCGAGCAGGAGCTGATAGGTGTAGTAGGCGCTGCCGAAGCTGCGGAACGGCGGGCGCTCCGCCTCCGCGGCACCGGGCTCGCCGTCGAACGCCGCCAGCCCGTCGCGCACGCGCACCCGCAGCGCGGTCGGGTGCGGATAGAACAGCTCGATGCCGGACCGCGCCGCCTCGGTGAAGGGCAGGCAGTGCCAGGCATGCTCGTGCGCGCCGTCCACCCGCTGTTCGGACTGGCCGGCCCAGCCGGGAATCTCCAGCCGGGTGCGGCGCGGGCTCAGCCTGGGATCGTGCAGCCGGTACTTGATCAGTGTCATGCGGGCCTCCGGTCTGCGGACATCGTCGTGTAGGATAGCGCTCGTTCGGCGCGAAGACGACGCGGCGACAGCGCACCGGAGCAGAGATGGGCCTATCCTGGACGAGCAAGCGACGGTCCGACGTCGGTCAGGAGGGGCCCGGCCGGGCCGGGCAGGAGGGCCCCGGCGGGGCCAGGCTGCGCATCGGCGTCGCCGGCGCCGGCCATTTCGGCCGCTTCCATGCTCTGAAGGTGGCCGGCTCCGACCGCTCCGAACTGGTCGGCATCCACGACCCCGACCAGGCCCGCGCGGCCCTGGTCGGGCGCGAGGCCGGCGGCGCGCCGGCGCTCGGCTTCGAGGCGCTGCTCGCCGCCTGCGACGCCGTCATCGTCGCCGCTCCGGCCGAGCATCATTTCGCCCTGGCGCAGGCCGCCCTGCTGGCCGGAAGGCACGTGCTGATCGAGAAGCCGATCGCCTCCACCCTGGAACAGGCCGACCGGCTCGCCGCGCTGGCCGCGGAGACCGGCCTGGTGCTGCAGGTCGGCCACCTGCTGCGCTATTCCGCCGAGCACGCCGCGATCACCGCGCGCATCAGCCGGCCGCTCTATATCGAGGCGACCAGGATCGCGCCGTTCAAGCCGCGCGGCACCGACGTGTCGGTGATCCTCGATCTGATGATCCACGATCTCGACCTGGTGCTGGCGATCGTCGACAGCCCGATCGAGAGCGTCGACGCGCTGGGCGCCGCCGTCAGCAGCCCGCACGAGGACATCGCCAATGCGCGCGTCCGCTTCGCCAATGGCTGCGTCGCCGCCATCACCGCCAGCCGGATCTCGCTCAAGACCGAGCGCCGCATGCGGTTGTTCTCGGAGGAGGGCTACCTGTCGGCGGATTTCGTCGCCCGCGAGCTGACCATGATCGGCCGGGAGCGCGGTCTGCCGTTGCCCGGCACCGGCGGCTTCCGGCGCGAGGCGGTGAGCTGGCAGGAGAGCGACACGCTGGCCGCCGAGCATGCCGCCTTCTGCGCCGCCTGTCTCGACGGCGCCCCGGTCCTGGTCGACGCCGCCGCCGGCAGGCGGGCGCTGGCGGCGGCGCTGGCCGTCACCGACGGGATCGCCGAGGCGCGGGCCCGCATGGAACGCTCCGGCCTGATCGGCCGAAGCTGAGGCGCTGGCGCGCGCGTCAGCTCCCGAGCGCGTGCAGCAGGTTGCGCAGCCTGCCGAGGAACATCTCCGGCTGCACCGGCTCCGACTGCTCGAACGCCTCCGCCTCGCGTCGCAGCGCCGCCTGGCCGCGACGGGCCAGCTCCTCCAGCGCGCCGGCCATTTTCGGGTTCTGCTTGATCGCCGCGGAAAGCTCCGCGCGACCGATCCGGTAGGCCTGCATCTCCGTCACCGCGGTGGCGGTGGCGGGGCTGGGGCTGCCGTTGATCAGCCCGATCGCGCCGAGGCTTTCGCCCGGGCTCATGCGATGCACGACCCGCGGGCCGGCAGGCGCCGCGACGGTGACCTCGGCGGTGCCCGACATGATCAGGAACATCGCATCGCCGATGTCGCCCTGCTGGATCAGGATGTCGCCCGGCGCCATGAATTTGAGCTCGAAATACGGGATCAACTGCTCGCGCTCGGTCTCGGCGACCACGCCGAACAGATCGGATTGCGCCAGCAACTGGCTCAGGGTCGGCGGCTTCACCACCGCCGGCGTTGCGAGCCCGGTCACCGCCAGGGCGATGCCGGCATGACGCAGATGCCGGTGCAGTTGGGTGAGCAGTTCGGTGCGCGCGGCGGCCAGGGTGCTGCTCGAGGCGACCGAGAAGCCGATTTCCCAGACGGTGCCGTCGCCGCGGATCTCGGTGCAGGCGATCGCGGGCAGCGGATGCGCTAGCATCACCCTGCACGAGCGGGCGGCCGCGGTCAGGATGCGCAGGCTGCGTTCCATCGAGGCCGCGGCTTCGAGCACGACGGTGACGGTGCTGGACCGGATCGGCGTCGGCGTGCTGCGATTGATCAGCCGCGCCTTGGCGATGATGCTGTTCGGCACGATTGCGATGTTGTTGTCGCCGGTCATGATCTGCGTCGAGCGCCAGTTGATCTGGACCACGTTGCCCTCGATCCCGCCCTCGACCCAGAGCAGGTCGCCGGCGGAATACGGCCGCTCCAGCCCGACCGCGATGCCGGAGAACACGTCCGAGAGGGTGCTCTGCAGCGCCAGCCCGAGCACGATGGCGATCACGCCCGAGGTCGCCAGCAGGCCGCGGATCGGGACCTCGAAGGCGAAATTGATGATCGCCAGCAGGGTGGCCACCGAGATCGCGCCGGCCACCAGGTCCGAGACGATCCGGGTCTCGCGCGGCCGGTTCTCCAGCACCACCACCAGGCGCGAGAGATAGATCACCACCCGCGCCGCCGCCCACCACCAGGACGCCTCGATAAGCTGCTCCCAGAAGCGCTGTCCGCTCGAGGCTGCGCTGAAATGCGGCATCAGCGGCGAGACGATCGCCTTCTGCACCAGGAAGGTCAGCGCGCCGAAGGCGGCGATCGCGGTGACCGCACCGACCCAGAGCGGCCAGCGGCGCAGCTTCGGAACGATGAGGGCGGCCAGCAGCAGGATACTCGCCAGCAGCAGCGGCAGAACCGGATAGTAGGGCGATCCGTTCTGCATTCAGGCGCCTCGCGCCGGCGGCGACCGGGCCATCAGCGCCCGCACGTGCACGGCGGCGCAGCGCCCCAGCGCGTCGAGGTCGTAGCCGCCCTCCAGCACCGAGACCAGGCGCCCGGCGCAGCGCCGCCCGGCGAGATCGAGCAGCGCCTCGGTGATCCAGGCGAAATCCTCGTCCTCCAGCAGCAGTTGCGCCAGAGGATCGGCGCGATGCGCGTCGAAGCCGGCCGAGACCAGGACCAGCTCGGGAGCGAACCGGTCCAGTGCCGGCAGGATCGTCTGCGTCCAGCCGGCGCGGAAATCGGCCGATCCGCTGCCCGGGGCGAGCGGCAGGTTCACCACGTTGTTGGCGATGCCGGTCTCCGAGGCATCGCCGGTGCCGGGGTAGCAGGGCGACTGGTGCGAACTGGCGAAGAAGATCGCAGGGTCGTGCTGCAGGATCGCCTGGGTGCCGTTGCCGTGGTGCACGTCGAAATCGACGATCGCGATGCGTTGCAGGCCCCAGCGGGCGCGGGCATGCAGGGCGGCGATCGCCACGCTGGAGAACAGACAGAACCCCATCGCGGTGGCGG
>CAIMSN010000065.1 GCA_903844135.1 uncultured Rhodospirillales bacterium
CACACCGATCGACACCACCACGATCTCCCCCGCCGCGCCCTGCTCCTTGAGCCGGACCGCCTCCTCGACCGCAATCTCGTCGAACGGGTTCATCGACATCTTCACCCCGGCCAGCTCAACACCGGAACCGTCCGCCTTCACCCGCGGCTTCACGTTGTAGTCAATCACACGCTTCACCGGCACCAGAAGCTTCATGATGTCTCCGTTCGCTATCGCCGCCCTTCCTCGCGCCGGTTGACGTATAGGTCAAGCCGTTTGCACCCGGCGGGGCGGTTGACGTATAGGGGAACCATTGCGCCGGCACGGAGGGCATGACCGTCCGACGGCGCCCCGACCCAGGAGAGACAGGCGTCCATGCAAAATGTCGTCATCGCCGGCTATGCGCGCTCACCGTTCCATTTCGCGTCCAAGGGCCAGCTCGCCCGCGTCCGTGGCGACGACTTGGCCGCCCAGGTGGTGCGCGGCCTGGTCGAGCGGACCGGGGTCGATCCGGCCGATATCGAGGATTTGATCGTCGGCTGCGCCTTCCCCGAGGGCGAGCAGGGCATGAACGTCGCCCGTCTGATCGGCCTGCTGGCCGAGCTGCCGCTGTCGGTCGGCGGCGCCACGGTGAACCGTTTCTGCGGCTCGTCGATGCAGTCCGTTCACATGGCCGCCGGCCAGATCGCGCTGGGCGCCGGCGAGGTGTTCATCGCCGCCGGCGTCGAGAGCATGAGCCGGGTGCCGATGGGCGGCTACAACCCGATGCCGAACGCCGCTCTGGCCGCGAAGTCCGCCGCCTACATGGGCATGGGCGAGACCGCGGAGAACGTCGCCCGCCAGTACGAGATTAGCCGGGCGATGCAGGAGCAGTTCGCGGTCGAGAGCCAGCGCAAGGCCGGCGCGGCGCAGTCCGGCGGCCGTCTGTCGGACGAGATCGTGCCGATCACCACCAAGGCCGGCGTGATCGACAAGGATGGCTGCCTGCGTCCGGAGACCACCGCCGAGGGGCTGGCCGGCCTGAAGCTCGCCTTCGACCAGAACGGCACCGTCACCGCCGGCACCGCCTCGCCGCTCACCGACGGCGCCAGCGCGGTGCTGGTCTGCAGCGAGGAGTATGCCGCCAGGAAGGGCCTCAAGCCGCTGGCGCGCATCCTCGGCGTGGCGATCTCCGGCTGCCAGCCGGAGACAATGGGGCTCGGCCCGATCCAGTCCAGCCGAAAGGCGCTCAAGCGCGCCGGGATCGAGGCGTCGGCGCTCGACGTGGTCGAGCTGAACGAGGCGTTCGCCAGCCAGGCGCTGGCCTGCATCCGCGATCTCGGCCTGCGCCCGGAGACGGTCAATCTCGATGGCGGCGCCATCGCCATCGGCCACCCGCTCGGCGCCACCGGTGCCCGCATCGTCGGCAAGGCGGCCGCGCTGCTGGCCCGGGAGGGCGGCCGCTACGCTCTTGCCACGCAATGCATCGGCGGCGGCCAGGGGATCGCGACCGTCCTGGAGCGCATCTGATGACCACCCCGATCGAACGCGTCTGCGTGATCGGCGCCGGCGTGATGGGCGCCGGCATCGCCGCCCAGGTGGCCAATGCCGGCGTGCCGGTCCTGCTGCTCGATATCGTCAAGGACGGTCCCGATCGCAGCGCCATCGCCCGCGGCGCCGTCGCCAAGATGCAAAAGACCGAGCCGGCCTCGTTCATGAGCGCGGACGCCGCCAGGCTCGTCACCGTCGGCAATCTCGAGGACGATCTGGAGCAGGTCGCCGGCTGCCAGTGGGTGGTGGAGGCGATCATCGAGCGGCTCGACCTCAAGCAGGCGCTCTATGCCAAGCTGGATGCGGTCTGCCCGCCCGGCACCGCGATCAGCTCCAACACCTCGACCATCCGTCTGGCCTCGCTGCTCGACGGCATGGGCGAGAGCTTCCGCAAGCGCTTCGCCATCACCCATTTCTTCAATCCGCCGCGCTACATGCGTCTGCTGGAGCTGGTGGTCGGTCCGAACACCGACGCCGCCCTGTTCGACGGCGTCGCCGATTTCATCGATCGCCGCCTCGGCAAGAGCGTGGTCCGCACCAACGACACCCCGGGCTTCATCGCCAACCGCATCGGCACGTTCTGGCTGCAGCACGGCGTCAACACCGCGATCGCGCACAAGCTGACGGTGGCGGAGGCGGATGCGGTGATGGGCCGTCCGCTCGGCGTGCCCAAGACCGGAATCTTCGGTCTGCTTGACCTGATCGGGCTCGATCTGATGCCGCATATCGCGCGCAGCATGACCGAGTCGCTGGCCGCGGACGATCCGTTCCACGACACCACGCGCGAATTGCCGTTCCTGCAGCGCATGATCGGCGAGGGCTATACCGGCCGCAAGGGCAAGGGCGGCTTCTACCGCCTGAACAAGGGCGCGTCCGGCCGGGAGAAGATCAAGGAATCGATCGGCCTGGTCACCGGCGAATACGCGCCGACCCAGAGCGTGCGTCTTCCCGACGCGCTCAGCCGCGACCTCGGCACGCTGCTCGCCTCAAACGACAAGTTCGGTGCCTATGCCTGGAGCGTGATGAGCGACACGCTCTCCTATGCCGCGCGGCTGGTGCCGGAGATCGCCGACGAGATCGTCGCGGTCGACGCGGCGATGCGTCTCGGCTTCAACTGGAAGCGCGGCCCGTTCGAGCTGCTCGATGCGATCGGCCCGGCCAAGGTCGCCGCGCGGCTGGAGCAGGAGGGCCGCAAGGTGCCGGCGCTGCTGCGTGCGGTCGGCGAGGGCACCTTCTACCGGATCCATGAGGGGCGTCCGGAATTCTTCGGCACCGACGGCTTGTATCATCCGGTGCCGCGTCAGGACGGCGTGCTGCTGCTCGACGACGTCAAGCGCGGCGCCAAGCCGCTGGCGCGGAACGGCTCCGCGTCGCTCTGGGACATCGGCGAGGGCGTCGCCTGCCTCGAGTTCCACACCAAGATGAATGCGCTCGACGACAAGATCGTCGCCCTGCTCGACAAGAGCCTGACGATCGTCGGCGAGCGGTTCAGGGCGCTGGTGATCGCCAACGACGGCAGCAACTTCTCCGCCGGCGCCAATCTCGGCACCGCCCTGTTTGCCGGCAACATCGCCGCCTGGGGCGAGATCGAGAAGACCGTCGCCGAAGGCCAGCGCGTGTTCAAGGCGATGAAATACGCGCCGTTCCCGGTGGTTGCCGCACCCGCCGGCCTGGCGCTGGGCGGCGGCTGCGAGGTTCTGCTGCACGCCGACGCGATCGTCGCGCATGCCGAGACCTATGCCGGCCTGGTCGAGACCGGCGTCGGCCTGGTGCCTGGCTGGGGCGGCAACGGCGAGATGCTGACCCGCGTCGCCGCCGCGCGCGGCATGCCGAAGGGGCCGATGCCGACGGTGGCCGCGGTGTTCGAGACCATCAGCCAGGCCAAGGTATCGAAATCCGCCGCCGAGGCGAGGGCGATGCGGATCCTGCGCGACAGCGACAGCATCGTCATGAACCGCGATCGGCTGCTGTTCGACGCCAGGGCCAAGGCGCTGTCGCTGGTCGAGGGCTACAAGGCGCCGGAGAAGCCGGAATTCCGCCTCTCCGGCCAGGGCGGACGCGCCGGGCTCGGCCTGGCCGTGGCCGATTTCGCCAAGCGCGGCATCGCCACGCCGCACGACGTGGTGGTGGCCGACGCGCTGGCCGAGCTGCTGTCGGGCGGCGACTTCGACATCGTCGACATCGTCACCGAGGATCAGCTCCTGGCGCTGGAACGCAGGGCGTTCATGCGCCTGATCCGCACCGGGCCGACCCTGGCCCGAATCGAGCACATGCTCACCACCGGCAAGCCGCTCCGCAACTGATCGCCGCGCCACTGATCGAGGAAGACCATCATGCAAGTCTATGAGGCACCGCTTCGCGACATGCGGTTCGTCCTGCACGAGCTCCATGGGCTCGAGCGCCTGCAGCAGATCGAGGCGTTCGCCGAGGTCAACGAGGAGCTGGTCGACAGCGTGCTGGAGGAGGCGGGGCGGCTCGCCACCGAGGTGCTGCTGCCGCTGAACGCCACCGGCGACGCGGAGGGCTGCAGGCTGGAGAACGGCGTCGTCCGCACGCCGGCCGGTTTCCCCGAGGCATACAAGACCTTCCGCGAGGGCGGCTGGCCGTCCCTGGCGAGCGATCCGGCCTATGGCGGACAGGGCCTGCCGGAATGCGTCAGCAAGCTGGTCGAGGAGATCTCCTGCGCCGCCAACCTGTCGTTCAGCCTCTATCCCGGGCTGACGCACGGCGCGGTGCAGGCGCTCGCCGCGCACGGCTCGACCGAGCTCAAGGACATCTACCTCGCGAAGATGATCGAGGGAGTCTGGACCGGATCGATGTGCCTGACGGAATCGCATTGCGGCACCGATCTCGGCATGATGCGCACCCGCGCGGTCCCCGCCGAGGACGGCACCTACAAGATCACCGGCTCGAAGATCTTCATCTCCGCCGGCGAGCACGACCTGACCGAAAACATCGTCCATCTGGTGCTGGCCAAGCTGCCGGACGGCCCGCCCGGGGTGAAGGGCATCAGCCTGTTCCTGGTGCCGAAATTCATTCCCGACGCGGACGGCAAGCCGGGCCGGCGCAACGGCGTGATGTGCACCGGCCTCGAGCACAAGATGGGCCTCAAGGCGTCCGCCACCTGCCAGATGAGCTTCGACGATGCCACCGGCTGGCTGGTCGGCGCGCCGCACAAGGGCATGGCGGCGATGTTCACGATGATGAACGAGGAGCGTCTCGGCGTCGGCATCCAGGGCCTCGGCGTGTGTTCCGCCGCCTACCAGTCCGCCACCGCCTATGCCAAGGACCGTCTGCAGGGCCGCTCGCTGTCCGGCGCCAAGCGTCCCGATCTGGCGGCCGATCCGATCATCGTCCATCCCGACGTGCGCCGCACGCTGATGACGATGCGCGCCAACACCGAAGGCTGCCGCGCGGTCGGCATCTGGGTGGCGCAGGCGGTCGATCTGTCCAAGCACGCCAAGACCGAAGCCGAGCGCCAGGCGGCGGACGATTTCGTCGCCCTGATGACCCCGGTGGTGAAGGCGCTGTTCACCGATCTCGGCTTCGAGACCGCCAGCCATGCGATCCAGGTCTATGGCGGTCACGGCTACATCCGAGAGCACGGCGTCGAGCAGTATGCCCGCGATGCCCGCATCGCCATGCTCTACGAAGGCACCAACGGCATCCAGGCGCTCGACCTGGTCGGACGCAAGATGCCGTCGAACATGGGCCGTCTGCTGCGCAGCTTCTTCCATCCGGTCGCGGACTGGATCGAGGCCAACCGCACCCATGCCGGGGTCGGTCCGATGGTGGCGCACCTGGAACGCGCGTTCGGGGCGCTGCAGCTCGCCACCGGCACGGTCGGTGAGCGCGGCCTGCGCGACCCGGAGGAGGCGGGCGCCGCGGCGACCGACTATCTGCGTCTGCTCGGCCTGGTGGCGCAGGCCTACATGCTGGTGCGTTCGGCGGCGATCGCCAGCGACCGGATCGAGGCCGGCGACGACGAGTCGGGCTTCTATCAGGCCAAGTTGACCACGGCGCAGTTCTTCGTCGATCGCATCCTGCCGCAGTCGGCGTCGCTGTTCCTGACCATCAAGAGCGGCAAGGCATCGACGATGGCGATGCCGGAGATGGCGTTTTGATCCCGCGGCGAGTTCTGTGATGGACTCGATCGCCCGTCAGGACGACGAGCGGCTCTACACCGTCACGGAGCTCGCCACGGCGCTCGGCATCACCGCCCGCGCCATCAGGTTCTACGAGGACAAGGGCCTGATCAGCCCGTCGCGGGTCGGGTCCAACAGGGTCTATTCCTATCGGGAGCGGGCGCGCATGCGCCTGATCCTGCGCGGCAAGGGGCTCGGGTTCTCCCTCGCCGAGATCAAGGATTTTCTCGATCTCTACAATGTCGACCCGATGCACCGCACCCAGACCGAAGCGCTGCTGGGCGCGACGCGCGACCGGATCGGCAAGCTCCGGCGCATGCAGCAGGCGATCGAGCGCACCCTCGACGAGCTCCACGCGATCGAGGCCCAGACCCTGGCCGTGCTGGCGCAGCGGCCTGGCGCCTGAGTGCGGGTTTCGGTCCGTTAACCGGTTGATCATCACGTCCCGGTAGGCTCCCTGTCCAGGAGGGTGCCGATGGCCGATCGTTGTGTCTCGCCACAGACTGAGCAGTTGCCTCCGGGTCGGATCGGGCGCGAGAGCCTGATCCGCAGCGAGCAGGTCACTACGGTAGCGCAGCTCTCGACCAGCATCGCCACCGTGTCGCTCGCCGGGGCGTTGATTCTCGTCGACACCTTCTGGTCTTCGGTAAGCCATACGCGCCTGCTGGTGTTCCTGGCGGCTCTGTCGACCCTGCACGGCATCGCCGTGTTCAGCAGCAAGCGCTGGCTGATGCGAGGCCGGCAGAACGCGTCGAGTCTCGCACTGGGCGCGCGCATCGTGTTTGCTGTCACGATCGCGCTGCTCTGGGCCGTCATGCTGACCTCGCTCATGGTCGCGGCCGGAGCCGACCAGAGACAGATGCTGTTCTACGTGCTGAGCGGTCTCATGTCCGCCAGCGTCCTCCTGGCGGCGTTGCCGGTCGCGGCGATGTCGCTGGCGGTCATCGCAGCGGCGAGCCTGCTCGTGGCGATCTCGCTCGTCGGATCGCGGATCGCGATCCAGCATGCGCTGCTGGTGCTGCTGTTCCTGACCGCTAACGTCACCGTCGTCCTCATCCAGTATCGCGCCTTCGCCCGCCGCGTCGCCAACGACCTGATCCGTGACGAACAGCACGACATCATCGGCATGCTGCTCAAGAACTTCGAGGAGAGCGCGAGCGACTGGCTCTGGGAGGTCGATGCCGCGTTCCGGCTCACCCGCGTATCGGAGCGGCTGGCGACCGTTCTTTCCAGCAGCCGGGAGGCTCTCCACGGCAGGGATCTGCGGACGATGCTGCTCGACGCCGATCCGGGCGACGAAGGCGGTGAGGACGATGGCGATAGGCTGATCCGCGCGCTGCGGTCGCGCGAACCGTTCCGCGACGTCGAGGTCAGGGTCCAGTGCGAGCACACGACTCGCTGGATCAGCCTCACCGGGCAGCCGATCGTCAACCGGCAGGCGGAGTTCCAGGGCTTCCGCGGCGTCGGATCGGATGTCACCGCGGCCCGTCGCTCGAACGAAAGGATCGCCCACCTCGCCCGCTACGATGCCCTGACCGAGCTTCCCAACCGGACGTTCTTCCAGGAGGCGCTGGACCGGGCGTGCGGTTCCGGGCGGCCGTTCGGGCTGATGTGCCTGGACCTCGACGATTTCAAGAAAGTCAACGATACGCTCGGTCACGCCAAGGGCGATACGTTGCTGATGGCGGTCGCCGAGCGGCTGCGCGGCTGCCTGCTGGAGACGGACATCGTCGCCAGGCTCGGCGGCGACGAATTCGCGGTGCTGCGCTTCGGCGTCGACGCCGACGCGGCGGTTGCGCTGGCCGGCAGACTGATCGCCTGCGTCGGCGAGCCCTACCGGATCGCCGCGGTACCGACCAGGATCGGCCTCAGCATCGGCATCGCCCTGTCCGACGGCGTCGCGGACAATGCGGCCGGCCTGCTGCAGGGTGCCGATCTCGCCCTCTATCAATGCAAGCACGGCGCGCGGGGCGGCTGGACCCTGTTCGAGACGTCGATGGCCGAGCGGGCGCTGGCGCGGCGGGCGCTGGAAGCCGATCTGGGACTGGCGCTCGACCGCCGCGAGTTGCTCCTCGAGTTCCAGCCGATCTGGGATATCGCCTCGGGAGGCCTCATCGCCGCGGAGGCGCTGGTGCGGTGGCAGCATCCCGAGCGGGGACGGATCTCGCCGGCGGAGTTCATTCCGATCGCCGAAAAGACCGGACTGATCGTGCCGCTCGGCCGCTGGGTGCTTCGGGAAGCCTGCCGGCAGGCGGCCGGCTGGGCCGGCGACGCCAGGGTCTCGGTCAATCTCTCGTCGCTGCAGTTCCGCGATCCCGACCTGCTGGCGATGATCGACGATGCTCTCGCCGCGACCGGCCTGCCGGCCTCCAGGCTCGAACTCGAGATCACCGAGTCGGTCTTCCTCGATGCCGCCGACCAGACCATCGCCTGCCTGAGGTCGCTGCGCGCGCGCGGGATCAACATCGCGCTCGACGATTTCGGCACCGGCTATTCGTCGCTGAGCTACCTGCGCTCGTTTCCGTTCGACAAGGTCAAGATCGACCAGTCCTTCATCAGGGATCTCTGCGTGGACAGCGATGCGATCGCCATCGTGCAGGCGATCGTCGGCATGGCCAGCAGCCTCGGCATGCGCACGACGGCCGAGGGGGTGGAAAACGCCGAGCAGGCGCGGATGCTCCGCGATACCGGCTGCACCCAGGTCCAGGGCTACATGTTCGGCAGGCCGTGCGGGGAAGACCGCATCGCCGGGCTGATGCGCGACAACGATCGGACGACTCAGCCCTCGAACAGGCCCGAGACGCAGGCGGCGGAATGAACGCGCTGACCGGCCGCGTCGGGTCGTCCGCGGGCCGCAGTCCCGAACCGGCGGTCAGGCCGCGTGACCGGCCAGGATCGCCAGCGCGACGACGAGGCCGACCTCCCGGTTGCTCCTGAACAGCGTCAGGCAGCGTGACGGGTTGGCGATCTCCAGCGCCGCCACCTGGCGAGCCAGCAGCCAGCCGGCCACGACCAGTCCCGGCCAGAACAGCAGATGCAGTCCGGCCAGCCATCCCGCCGCGCCGAGCGCCCCGAGCATCAACGCATAGCAGCCGGCGACGAACCGCCTCGGGGTGTCCGCCACCAGGCGCGAGGTCGATTTCACGCCGACCAGCGCATCGTCTTCCATGTCCTGGAAACCATAGACCGTGTCGAAACCCAGATCCCACAGGATCGCCGCCGCATAGAGCGCCACCAGGGAAGCGTCGATCCGGCCGGTCGCCGCGGCATAGCCGAGCGGCGCGCCGAAGCCGAAGGTGAAGCCCATGACCAGTTGCGGCCACCAGGTGACGCGCTTGGCCAGCGGATAGAGTGCCACCAGCACCAGGGAGCCCGTCCCCATCGCCCAGCACAGGCGATTGAGCGAGAGCAGCACCGCGAGCCCCGCGGTCAGCAGCAGCACCAGGAACAGCGCCGCCTGGCGCATGCGGAGCGCGCCGGACGCCAGCGGTCGGTCCCGCGTGCGCGCCACCTGGCGGTCCAGATCGCGGTCCCACATGTCGTTCACCACGCAGCCCGCCGATCGCATCACCAGGCTGCCGATCGCGAACAGGGCCGAGAGGCGCAGACGCTGCCACGGCGAGACCCCGTCCGGCAGCAGGATCCCCCACAGCCCAGGCAGCAGCAGCAGCCAGGTGCCGATCGGCCGGTCCAGGCGCGCCAGCAGGGCATAGGGCCTGGCTGCCGGCGGCAGGTGGCGGATCCACCCTGTGGCGACGATGTCGGTATGGGGCATGGCCTCTGCTATGGCGGTGCGGTTTCGCGGTCAACGGAGCCGATGCGGTGCAGGACCTGCCCAGACTTTACGCCGACCTCTCTGCGGATTCCCCGGCCGACGCCCTCCGCGCCGGCGCGGAGCTGCCGATGACGCCTGCCCAGGCGCACTATCTCGGCAGCGTGCTGCGCCGAAAGGCCGGCGATCGCGTGTCGCTGTTCAACCAGACCGACGGGGAATGGTCGGCCGAGATCGCCTCCCTCCGCAAGGAGCGGGGGATGTTCAGGCTCGATCGCCTGCTGCGGGCGCCTGCGGCGGAACCCGGTCCGGCGCTGCTGTTCGCCCCGCTGAAGCGCGATCCGACCGATCTGGTGGTCCGGATGGCGACCGAACTCGGCGCCGCCTCGCTCCATCCCGTCCTGACCGAGCGCACCAATACCGCCCGGATCAATGCCGGGCGCTGGCGGGCGATCGCCATCGAGGCGGCGGAACAATGCGAGCGGCTCAGCGTGCCGGCGATCGCAGAACCGGTGCGTCTGCCCGACCTGCTGGCGGGCTGGGATCCGACGCGGCCGCTGCTGGCCGCCCTGGAGCGGGCCGCGCAGCCGGACCTGCGTATCGCGCCCGCCGCCTGGCGCGCGACCGCATCGCCGACCATACAGCCCGGGCTTCTGGTCGGGCCGGAGGGCGGTTTCTCGCCGCCGGAGCGCAGGCTTCTCGAGTCCTGCGGGTTCGTGCTCCCGGTCCGGCTCGGTTCGCTGATCCTGCGCGCGGAGACCGCCTGTCTGGCCGGGCTCGCCTCGCTGCAGCGTTGAAAGAAGGCAGGCGGTCGGCCAGATCTGCTGCCGGTGCGGCTTCCCCGGCGGTTGGATTTGCGCCCGCGGCGCGCGCGCCATAGACACTGCTCAACACTCGGCCGGCCGGCTTCCAGGCCCGCGCCGGTCTGCAAGGATGCGTGCGCGCCGATGTCCAACCCCGGTGAGTCCGATGACACCCCGATCGCCTCGGTGGAGCAGCTCGCTTCCCATCTCGCCGCCGGCGGCAAGCCGCGCGACGCCTGGCGCATCGGCACCGAGCACGAGAAGTTCGGCTTCCGGCTGCCCGGCCGCCCGGAGGCGCCGGCCTTTTCGCCGCCCGCTTACGCGCCGCACGGGATCGAGGCGCTGCTCGAACTGTTCGCCGCCGATCCGGCCGGCTGGGAGCCGATCACCGACTCCGGCCATCTGATCGGCCTCAAGGGCAGGGGCCCGAACCAGGGCGGCTCGCTGTCGCTGGAGCCGGCCGGCCAGTTCGAGCTGTCCGGCGGTCCGCTCGCCACCCTGCACCAGACGGCTTCCGAACTGATCGGCCATGCCGAGGCGCTGCGGCCGCATGCCGCCTCGCTCGGCCTCGGCTTCGCGCCGCTCGGTTTCCATCCGACCGCGACCCGCGCCGAGATGCCGTTCATGCCCAAGAGCCGCTACGCCATCATGCGGCGCTACATGCCGCAGGTCGGCACGCTCGGCCTCGACATGATGCTGCGCACCTGCACCGTGCAGGTGAATCTGGACTACGAGTCCGAGGCCGACATGGCCGCCAAGCTGCGCGTGTCGCTGGCGTTGCAGCCGATCGCCACCGCCCTGTTCGCCAATTCGCCGTTCGAGGATGGCCGTCCGAACGGGCTGCTCTCGACCCGCGCCAAGGTGTGGACCGACACCGACAATGCGCGCAGCGGCATGCCGCCGCTGTTCTTCGAGACCGGGTTCGGGTTCCACCGCTACGTCGAGTGGGCGCTGGACGTGCCGATGTATTTCGTGTCGCGCGACGGCGGCCTGATCGACGTGGCCGGCGGATCGTTCCGGGCCTGGATGGAGGGCCGCAACGACGCGCTGGCGCATCTGCGACCCACCGTCGGGGATTTCGACGATCACCTCACCACCCTGTTCACCGACGTCCGCCTGAAGCGCTTCCTGGAGATGCGCGGCGCCGATGCCGGCTCGATCGAGATGATGATCGCCCAGTCCGCGCTCTGGACCGGCCTGCTTTACGACGCCGCCTCGCTGCAGGCGGCGGATGCGATGGTGCGCGAGCAGCCCTGGACCAGCTATGCCGCGCTCCGGGCGGCGGTCCCCGCGCGCGGGCTCGATGCGCCGTTCGGCGGCGGCTCGGCGCGCGCGCTCGCCGCCAGGATGGTGGCGATCGCCGATGACGGGCTGGCCGCACGCGCCATGCGGGGTCCAGACGGCCAGGACGAGCGCCGCTATCTCGCGCCGCTGCTGCCGATCGTGCAGGGTGCGCCGAACCAGGCCGAGCATTGGCTCGAGCGCTATAACGGCGCCTGGAACGGCGAGACCACGCGCATCTTCGCCGAGGCCGCTATCTGAGCGTCAATTCGAGCGTCAATTCGATCGCCGCGCGCGTGAAAGGCTTGCGACGCTGCGCCGGATCGTCGATGAGCGAAGGAAGCCGACCATGACACGCCGCCTGACACGTCGCCGAATGGTCGGTGGCACGGCCGTTTCGGCGGCGGCCATTCTCGGGGGGCGGCGTGAGACGGAAGCAGAACCATTGAAGGAGTCTCCCGTCGTTCGGCTGCGTCTGCTCGAGACGTCCGATCTGCACATGTTCGTCTACGACTACGACTATTATAACGCGCGCCAGGACAACACGGTCGGGCTCGCCAAGGTCGCGACGCTGATCGCCGAGGCGCGGGCCGGCGCGGTCAACAGCCTGCTGTTCGACAACGGCGACATCATCCAGGGCAACCCGCTCGGCGACTACATGGCGCTGGCGGGGCACCTCTCGGATGCCGACGGACATCCGATGTTCCGGGCGATGAACCGGCTCGGCTACGATGCCGCGACGCTCGGCAACCACGAATTCAACTACGGTCTCGACTTCCTCCGGCGCGCGATGCGCACGGCGCGGTTTCCGTTCGTATGCTCGAACGTCGACACGCCGGACGGCGCCAGCCTGCTGCCGTCGACCCTGGTGCTGGACCGTGTCGTCACCGACGAGCGAGGCGGCAGCCACACGCTGCGCATCGGCCTGATCGGCCTCGTCACGCCGCAGATCATGGTGTGGGATCGGGCCTCGCTCGCGGGCAGGGTCGTCGCCACCGACATCGTCGAGGCGGCGCTGCGCCACGTTCCGGCGCTGCGCCGGACCTGCGACCTGGTGATCGCGCTCTGCCATTCCGGAATCGCCGATGCGCCGCGGATCGGCGGCGAGGAGAACGCCGCCCTCTATCTGGCCCGGGTGCCCGGCATCGACGCGATCCTGACCGGTCACGCGCATCGCGTCTTCCCAGGTCCGGACTATGCCGGCCTGACCGGCGTGGATGCGGTGCGCGGCGCCCTGCACGGCGTGCCCGCGGTGATGCCCGGCTTCTGGGGCAGCCATCTCGGCCTGATCGACCTCACGCTCGGCCATGACGCCGCGCGCGGCTGGCACGTGCGGGATTTCGCGGTCGAGGCCAGGCCGATCTACCGGCGCGAGGGACGCGACGCGATCGCCCTGGTCGCCGACAGCGCGCCGGTGATCGAGGCGGCGCGGCCGGAGCATGCGGCGACGCTGCGCTGGATGAACCAGCCGGTCGGCTCCAGCACGGTGGCGATCAACACCTATCTCTCGCTGCTCGGCAACGATGCCGCGCTGACGCTGGTGAACCAGGCGCAGCTCTGGTACGCCGCCCCGCTGGTCGCCGCCGGCCGCTACGCGCATCTGCCGCTGCTGTCCGCCGCGTCGCCGTTCAAGGCCGGCGGCGCCGGACCGGACAGCTTCGTCGACATCAAGCCCGGTCCGCTGGACATGCGCGACATCGCCAGCCTCTATATGTTCGCCAACACGGTGTGCGTGGTGAAGGTGAGCGGCGCCGAATTGCGCGAATGGCTGGAACGGTCCTGCGCCCTGTTCGCACGGATCGATCCGGCGGTCGGCGCGGCGCAGCGCCTGTTCGCGCCGCGCGCCGCGAGCTACCAGTTCGACACCATCGCCGGCCTGACCTACGAGATCGATCTGTCGCAGCCGGCACGCTACGACGGGGACGGCAAACCGACCGGCACGCAGGCGCGCCGCGTCGCGCGCCTGCAACGTGACGGGCGCGACGTGCGCGACGCGGACGAGTTCCTGATCGTCACCAACAACTACCGCGCATCCGGCGGCGGCGCCTTTCCCGGCACCGGCGGCGATCACGTCGTGCTGTCCGCGCCCGACCTCAACCGCGACGTCCTGGTCCGCTACGTCACCGGCAGCCGGTCCGTCAGCCCGGTTCCCGACCGGATCTGGTGGTTCCGGCGCTTTGCCGCGCCGGTGGTGCTGGCGTTCGACGGCGCGCCGGAGACGGCGAACCATCTGTCGAACCGTCCCGACATTGCCCGCCTCGGCGACGGCACCGGCGGCTACGTGCGCTACGGTCTGACGGTGGCGTGATTCTGCCGCGCCGCCAGATGGCGGGCGGAGCGCCGACACAAGGCGGCAAATCCGATTTCTTTCCGAGCCCGTATTGAACCATCGTAGAATGCGATCGCCGACGGCCAGCCGGCCGTAAGAACGGAGATCCCATGACGCGTCCGCCCTCCCTCATCGCATCTCTCCTGGCCGGGCTCGTCGTGTGGGCGTCGTCGGCCGGAGCACAGCCGCTGTTCAACCGCTCCGGCGACGTGAATGCGCGCGATCTCAGCATCCGCAGCCTGAATGCGGCGGCCACCATTTCCGGCACCAGCCTGTCGACGCTGGTGTCGCAGGCCGCCGCCGCGCTGCCGGCGGCGCAGCTCGCGCAGGCGATGCCGCTGCCGGCGATGGCCACCGCGACCCGCACCCTGGCCGCGCGTTTCTCCGACAGCCTGAACGTGCGCGACTACGGCGCCAGATGCGACGGCAGCACCGACGATACCGCTTCGTTCCAGGCGGCGATCGCGGTGGCCACCGGACAGGTGCCGGCCGGCGGCAACCCGTCCCAGTTCGCCGGCATCGTCGGCATCGGGCCGAACCGGAACGGATCGATCAAGATCGTCGTGCCGTCGGGCACGTGCATGCTGAGCGCCACCCTGGTCGCCAACACGCTGAAGAATTCCGGCTTCGCCATGGTCGGCGACGGCACCTCGCATACCGAGCTGGTCTGGACCATGACCGGCGACGGCCTCGACGTGAATTTCGCCGCCAACCCGAACGGCAACGACATCGTCCATAACGGCACCTATTCCGGCCAGGCGCTGTTCATCAAGGGCATCAAGTTCTCGACCGCCTATGTCGGATCGAGCAATGCCGGCGTGGCGCTCAACATCCGGGCGATTCCGCTGGTGCTGTCGAACGTGGCGCCGACCCAGGTGATCGAGGACGTCGCCTTCACCAACCGCGCCGGCTGGGCCGGCGCCACCCAGGGCTGGGCGGTCGGGCTGCGCTTCCTGGATCCGGATTTCCTCTACATCAACCGTGCGATCTCGATCGATCTTCGCCAGTTCAAGACGGCGGGATTCCAGATCGTCAGCGATACCCCCGCCAACGGCACCGGTCATGGCAACATCATTTGCCTGGACTGCACCACCTACGGCGGCAGCTCGTTCTTCGACATCAGCGGCCGGGCGATCCAGGCGGTGTGGCTGGAGCGTCCGTTCTGGGTCGAGGTGCCGACCGGCATCACCTGGCTGTCCGGCCTGCAGCAGACCAACGGATCGCTGTCGATCCACGCCGCGTCGGGCGGCGCCGGCATCGCCAACGTGCATGTCGCCAATATCGGCACCATCATGAGCCAGGGCAATTTCTATTATCCGAACACCAACAATCCGGGGACGAACTGGTACGGCGAATGGCTGGACGGCGTCGACTGGGTCAATGTCAGCGGCGACACCATCACCGCGCCGCCGGCCGGCGTGCAGGGCAGCGGCGGCACCAGCTTCAACGCCTACGGCCTGGTCATCAACCAGGGTGCGAACGGTGCCGGCGTTTATGACGGGCTGCCCAGCAACATCGGCAACGTCAGCGTCGCGGGCGCCGATGTCGCACTCTCGGCGCAGGGTCCGACGATCCTGGTGAACGGCTTCATCTGCTCGCCGAACGGCAGCAACGGCCGCACCACCACCTGTTTCCAGAATTCCTATGCCGGCAGCGACGTGCGCTTCAATCCGCATTTCGAGAATGTCGTGACCGCGGACAACACCATCTATGCCGATGCCGGCCACGACGCGGTGATCCATGGGTCGTACGGCCAGATGTTCGGCGCCGGCTTCGAGCTCGGCATGCCCGGCATCGCCATTCCCGGCGTCGGACCCGGCTTCCCCGGCGCGATCGATTTCCACAGCGTCGCCTCGCCGGACGGCAGCGTGGCCAAGCTGAACGACTATGATTGCCGACAGGGCGTGACCGGCGGAACCCAGGGCACGCCGGGCCTCGGCACCATGTACCTCACCTGCAAGGGCGGCATGACCATCAACGGCGCCATCACCGACACGTCGCCGGTCCCGGTCGCCGCCAGCAGCGGCGCGACCATCGCCGCGCAGGACAATACCGGCGGGCAGATCCTGGTGTGCGCCTCGCCCTCGACCACGCTGCCCAGCCTGACCCAGGTGCTGCCGCCGACCCCGCGCGCCAAGCAGGTGTTCCACATCACCGCGGAATGCAACATCACCGCGCTGACGGTGACCGCGGGCAACAGCAACGGTTCGGTGATGGGCGCGCCGGCGGGGATCACGCCGACCACGCCGATCAGCTTCGTCTACGACATCGACCGCGCGCTCTGGGTGCGCTGGTAGGGCGCTCAGCGTGTGCCGGGTCCGTTGACCGGCGCCCCCACCGCCTTGTTGGTGGTCTGCATCGCCGCGGTGTCGAGGTTGCCGACCGCGGCGCACCCCGACAGGGCGGCGATGCACAGCAGCGAAGCGAGCAGCGGCCGGATGGTCGCGGCCGAGGGTGAAGGAAGGTGCTTCATCGGTCGGTCTCCTGCGCGTCATGCGGCGCGCTCCCAACCCGCGCCGACGGGCCCGGGTTGCAACACGCTGGCGTGCGAGCCGGCTCTGGTCCACCGTCCCCGCATGCCACGACCCCGCACCCTGCTGCTCCGGCGCGCCGACCTCGTCGTCACCATGGACGCGGCGCGGCGCGAGATCGCGCACGGCTCGGTCAGGATCGAGGACAACCGCATCGTCTCGGTCGCGGCCGAGGCGGACCGGGACCAGGCGGAGCAGCCGGCCGACGAGACCATCGACCTGTCCGGGCACATCCTGCTGCCCGGGCTGGTCAACACCCACCACCACATGTTCCAGAGCCTGACCCGCGCGGTGCCGTCGGCGCAGGACGAATCGCTGTTCGGCTGGCTGCGCGCGCTCTATCCGGTCTGGGCCAGGCTCACCCCGGAGATGATCCGCGTCTCGACCATGACGGCGATGGCCGAGCTGATGCTGTCCGGCTGCACCACCAGCAGCGACCACCTGTATCTGTTCCCGAACGGCGCGAGGCTCGACGATCAGCTCGAGGCGGCCGCCGTCATGGGCATGCGCTTCCACGCCGCACGCGGATCGATGAGCGTCGGCGAAAGCCAGGGCGGGCTGCCGCCGGACGCGCTGGTGCAGACCGAGACAGAGATCCTGCGCGACACGCAACGCCTGATCGAGACCTTCCACGATCCGCAGCCCCGCGCCATGCGGCGGATCGCGGTGGCGCCCTGTTCGCCGTTCTCGGTGAGCCCGGCGCTGATGCGGGAGTCCGCCGCCCTGGCCCGCGCGAGCGGCGTCGGGCTGCACACCCATCTGGCCGAGGATGCGTCCGACCTCGCCTACAGCCGCGAGCGTTTCGCCATGAGCCCGGCGGAATATGCCGAGGATCTCGGCTGGCTCGGCACGGACGTCTGGCACGCGCACTGCGTCCGCCTCGATCCTCCCGGCATCGCCCGCTTCGCCGCCACCGGCACCGGGGTGGCGCATTGCCCCTGCTCCAACATGCGGCTCGGCTCCGGGATCGCGCCGGTGCGCGGAATGCTGGCCGCCGGCGTGCCGGTCGGTCTCGGCGTCGACGGCTCGGCCTCCAACGACGGCGCGCATCTGCTCGGCGAGGCGCGCCAGGCGATGCTGCTGTCGCGGGTGCTCCACGCGCCCTCCGACGGGCCGCCGATGAATGCCCGCGCGGCGCTGGAGATCGCCACCCTCGGCGGCGCCAGGCTGCTCGGCCGCGACGATATCGGCAGCCTGGCGCCGGGCATGGCCGCCGACCTGGTCGCCTTCGACCTGCGCGCGCCCGCCTTCGCCGGCGCGCTGCACGACCCGCTCGCCGCCCTGCTGTTCTGCGCGCCGCAGAGCGTCTCGCTCAGCGTCATCGACGGCCGTGTCGTGGTGCGCGACGGGCGGCTCGCCGTCGCCGATCTGCCGCTCCTGATCGAACGGCACAACGCGCTCGCCCGCGCGCTGCTCGCGGCGTGAGCGTCGTCGCGGCCGGCCTGTCGCGGCGGCTCGCCATCCTGATCGCCGTGGCCTGCGGCCTGATCGTCGCCAACATCTATGTCGCGCAGCCGCTGGCCGGGCCGATCGCCGCCTCGGTCGGTCTGTCGGCCGGCGCGGCCGGGCTGGTCGTCACCCTGACCCAGATCGGCTACGGCGCCGGCCTGCTGCTGGTGGTGCCGCTGGCCGACCGTCTCGAGAACCGGCGCCTGGTGCTGTCGGCGATGGCCGCCGCCACCCTGGCGCTGCTCTGCGCCTGCGTGGCCTCCAGCGCCTGGAGCCTGCTGGCCGCCTCGCTGCTGATCGGCGTGGGCTCGGTCGCGGTGCAGGTGCTGGTGCCGTATGTCGCGCATCTCGCGCCGGAACAGGTGCGCGGCCGGACCGTCGGCAACGTCATGAGCGGCCTGATGCTCGGCATCATGCTGTCGCGCCCGGTCTCCAGCCTGATCGCCTCGCTGTCGAGCTGGCGCGTCGTGTTCGCGGTCTGCGCCGCGATCATGCTGGCGCTCGGCCTGGTGCTGCGCGCGGCGATGCCGCCTCGATCGCCGCCGCCTGGCCCGTCCTATCCGGCGCTGCTCGCCTCGATGGTCGGGCTGATGCGCCATACCGAGGTGCTCCGCCGACGCGCCGCCTACCATGCCTGCCTGTTCGCCGGATTCAGCCTGTTCTGGACCGTGGCGCCGCTGCTGCTGGCGCAGCGCTTCCATCTCGGCCAGCGCGGCATCGCCCTGTTCGCCCTGGTCGGGGTCGCCGGCGCCGTCTCGGCGCCGCTGGCCGGCCGCGCCGCCGATCGCGGCTGGACCCGGCCCGCCACCCTGCTCGCCATGCTCGGCGTCGCCATCGCCTTCCTGGCGATGCTGGGCGCCGGCAGCGGATCGACCCGCGCGCTGCTGCTGCTGGGCGCGGGCGCGGTGCTGCTGGATTTCTGCGTCACCGCCAACCTGGTGCTCGGCCAGCGTGCGATCTATGCGCTGGGCGCCGAACTGCGCGGCCGGCTGAACGGTCTGTACATGGCGAGCTTCTTCGGCGGCGGCGCCGTCGGCTCGGCTGTCGGAGGCTGGCTCTACGACGATGCCGGGTGGGGGTGGGCGTGCGCGCTCGGGCTGGGTTTCCCGCTGCTCGCACTGCTGTGCTTCGCGACCGAATCACGGACCATGATCCGACCGTGACAATTACGTTTAAAGAACGATTTTGGTTGCGGGATGCGTTTCTCGCATCTCGCTCGTCGCCTGCCCCAGAGACCGACAGAAAGCGACCGCTCGCGTTTTCAGACCGACCCTTCGTACCCGCGCCCTGGGCGCCTCGCTGCCGACGGCGGCCTATTTCAAGGACCTGTACATCCAGGGCAACATCACTATCCTGAACGAACAGCGCGGCGTCTCGACGGTGGTGATCGGCGCGGCGTCGGGCACCTGCAATACCTTCCCGATCGCGCCTGGACATGACCGATCTCGGACGGCGACAACTCCCTGTCGGCGGCGCGTCGTCCGCCGGTCTCGCCGGCTTCACCTCGGCAAACGCAAACCCAAACGCACAGGCAACCGACATGGCAGAACCGCCGCGCGCGCCGAAGGTGCTGGTGATCGGCCATCGCGGCGCCTGCGCGCTGCGCCCGGAGCACACGCTGGCGTCCTATGCCAAGGCGATCGCCGATGGCGCCGATGTCGTCGAGCCGGACCTGGTGCCGACCAGGGATGGGGTTCTGGTGGCGCGCCACGAGTGCAACATCGCCGGCACCACCGACGTCGCCGCCAGGCCGGAGTTCGCCGCGCGCCGCACCACCCGGACCATCGACGGGGTGAGCGAGACCGGCTGGTTCACCCTCGATTTCACCCTGGCCGAGCTCAAGACGCTATGGTGCCGGGAACGGCTGCCGCAGGTCCGGCCGCAGAACATGCGCTATGACGGGCTGTTCCAGATCCCGACGCTCGACGAGATCATAGACTTCGTCGCCGCGGAGTCCACCGCGCGCGGCCGCCCGATCGGGCTGATCCCGGAGCTCAAATCGACCCCGTTCCTGCGCGCGGCCGGGCTGCCGACCGAGGACCGGTTCCTCGCCACCATCGAACGCCGTCGGTCCTGCTTCGAGGGTTCGCTGGAAATCCAGTGCTTCTATGGCGACAGCCTGCGCCTGCTGCGCGACCGTCTCGGTCGCGGTCATTCCAACATAAGGCTGATGCAGCTTCTGGACGAGCCGGCGACGCGCTTCCCGGCCGGCTCTGGCAACGGCGCCCATACCGGCTTCGCGTCGATGATGACGCCGTCAGGCCTGGCCGAGATCGCCACCTATGCCGAAATGATCGGGCCGGCCAAGACCGCAATCATCCCGCTCGGGCCGGACCGGCGGATGCGGGCGCCCACCGCGCTCGTGCATGACGCGCACCAGGCCGGGCTGCTGGTGCGTCCCTTCACCTTCCGGCCGGAAAACCACTTCCTGCCGGCCGAATGCCAGGATGGCGCCGGCGACGGCACGCGCAACCAGGCCGGGTCGATCCAGGAGATCAGGCGTCACCTGCAGGCCGGGATCGACGGCTTCTTCACCGACGACCCGGCGATCGGACGGCTCGCGGTCGACGGGGCGTAGCGGCCGGGACCCGTCCGGCGCCCCGGCCCCGACCGTCCGACCGGTTAGAGGCCGGCGCCACCGCCCTGGAACAGCAGGATCGCCACGATGATGATCAGCAGGATCGGCACCAGGCCCAGACCGTTGAAGCCGGTGCCACGCGATCCGCCATACCAGCCGGAGCGGAAGCCGTAGCCGCCGCCGCCCAGCGCGAGCACCAGCAGGACGATGATCAGAATGGTCAGCATGGGCGTTCTCCAACGGATGAGTGGCTGGAACGCCGCAGCGGGGCGATCGTTCGCGGTCGCAACGATGGCCCCTCGCCCGCTCAGTGCAGGATGATTTCCACCCGCCGATTCTGTGGCTCGCGGGCGTTCGGGCCGGTGGCGACCAGCGGGTGGGTTTCGCCGTAGCCCTGGATGTCGATCGCCGCGCCCGGGACGCCGTCGCGTACCAGCTCCGCCTGCACGCTCTGCGCACGGCGCAGCGACAGGCCCTGGTTGTAGGCGGCGCCGCGCGCCCCGCCATGGATCGAGGAGCTGTCGGTATAGCCCTTCACGTCGATGCGGGTGGTCTGCACGCGGGTCGAGGCCTGCGCCGCCTGGGCGACGATCTCGCGTCCGCGCGCGGTCAGCGCGGCGCTGTCCCAGTCGAAGAACACCAGATAGGTGCGGGCCTCCGCCGGCGGCGCCGCCGGAACCACGGGGGCCGGCGGCGGCGGTGGAGGCGGGGCGGTGTCGAAGGCGTAGCGGACGCCCAGCATCAGGCTGTGGTTGAACCGGTCGCCCAGATAGACCGGCCCGCGCGTCGCGCCGCCGCCGGTGAACTGCTCGACCGAATAGGGATCCTCGGTCTCGTCGTCGGTGCCGAGGAAGCGATACTCCACGGTGACCGCCAGCCCCGGCAGCGGCCGGATGTCGTAGGCGGCGCCGACGATGCCCTGGTAGGCGAACGACCCGTTGGTGCCACCGGCGCGGTTGATGGTGCCGTCGGACGAGACCGTGGTCAGCGGCGACAGGTGGTTCCACTGGTAGCCGGCGCCGACGCCGACATAGGGCGTGATCGGGACCGACAGGCCGAACCGGGCCATGTCGATGTCATACAGCACGTTGACCATGGCGCCGTAGGCCTCGGCATGGCCGTCGGTCTGGTTCGGGATGCCGCTGCGCACCTTGTTGTTGACGTTGTTGTAATACTCGTCCCCCTCCAGTTCGAGGCGCAGCCCGTTGCCGAAGCCCCAGCCGACCGATCCCTGGCCGTCGAAACCGTCGCCCCAGCGATAGGTCCGCTTGCTCGGACCCGGGTTGATGGTGCCAGGGGCGAAGAAGGCGCGCTGGTCCTGCAGGATGTTGTAGCCGGCGCCGAGGCTGACATACGGACCGGCGATGGTGTCGGCGCGTGCATCCATGCAGCCCAGGCCGGTCGCCAGCAGGGCAGTGGCCGACAATGCCGTGCGTCGAGACATCGGGCGGACATCCATGGCGGCGGATCCGATCATTGCAGGAGCGACCAGTCTGGCGTGCGGTTGTAACAGACGGATGTCTCGCCGCTGCCCCGGTCCCGCGGATCAGCGCCGCAGGCAGCGCGCGATGGCGTCCAGCGCCCGGCGCATGTCGGTCTCGTCGATCGCGCCGATGCAGCCGATGCGGAAGCTCGGCGCCCTGGTCAGCTTGCCGGGATACAGCACGATCCCGTCGGCCTGCAGCGCGGCATACAACGCCGCGAAGTCGAACGGCGGCCCGGGGTCGCGGAAGGTCACGATGATCGGTGCCTGCAGCGACTGCGGCAGATAGGTCTCGAACCCGAGCGCCGCCATTCCGTCCACCAGCATCGCATGCAGCCGCGCGCAGCGTAGGCCGCGCGCCGCCACGCCGCCTTCCGCGTCGAGCTGGTCCAGCGCGGCATCGAGTGCCGCCGCCACCTGCACCGGCGGGGTGAAGCGCCATTGCCCGTTGGCCCGGAACCCCGCCGCCTGGGCATGCAGATCCAGGCTGAGGCTGGTGGCGTTGCCGGCGCAGGTCGCCAGATGCGCGCTCTCGGCGATCACGAAACCGATCCCGGGCACGCCCTCCAGACCCTTGTTGGACGACGCCATCACCGCGGCGAGCCCCAGCCTGCCGGCCTCGACCGGCAGCACGCCGAAACTGCTCATCGCATCGACCAGCAGCCGGCGCCGGTGCCGCCGGACCACCGACGCCACCGCCTCGAGCGGGTTCAACAGCCCGCTTGTGGTCTCGCAATGCACGATCGCCACGTCGCCGATCGTCGGATCGGCCGCCAGCATCGCGTCCACCTGCGCGGGATCGACCGGCTGGTCCTCGTCCCATTCCCGCACCAGATGGTCGCGCCCGAGCCGCGACAGCATCTCGGCCATGCGCCGCCCGTAGGCGCCGTTGACCAGCAGCAGCACCCGGCCGTCGCGCGGCACCAGGCTCTGCAGCGCCGCCTCCACCGCGAAGGTGCCGCTGCCGGCCAGCAGAACCGTCTCGTGGCTGGCCGACGCGCCGGCCAGCGCCGACAGCCTGGAGCGCAGCCTGGCGGTCAGCGCGACGAAATCGTCGTCGCGCGAGCCCCAGTCGCGTCCCAGCGCGGCGCGGGTGGTGTCGCTCGTCGTCAACGGTCCGGGCGTCAGGAGCAGGGTGCGGGGAGACTGCGCGTCGATCGTGGTTCTCAAGGCAGCAAGGCTCCGTTACAGGAAGGCGACACGACCCCGTTCCTGCCCGAACCAGGGCGGGACTGCCAGCGCCCTAGCCCCGGGTGCAAGCCCAGGCGATTGGATCCTCCTCGAATGAAGCTTCTCACCCTGATCGGCGGCGCGCTCGGCGCGGGTCTGACGGTCTGGCTGCTGGCCAGGTTCGGGCTCGGCCATGTGCTCGATCTGCTGCACCAGGCCGGCTGGGGCATCCTGGTCGTGATGGCCTTCCATCTGGTCCAGGTGCTGTTCTCCTCGCTCGGCTGGCGCGCGATCGCCGGCCGGACCGTGCCGCGCCCGTCCCTGGCGGATTTCGTCATCCTGCGC
>CAIMSN010000066.1 GCA_903844135.1 uncultured Rhodospirillales bacterium
CAGGCGGACTACAAGGTCCTGGACGGGCTGCTGGCGACCGTCGGTCTGCGCTATACGCTGGAGCGCAAGCGCCTGCAGATCACCGGCAACGGGCCGGGCGGATTCGATACCGCCGACCTGCTCGCCGCCGGCTACAAGGACGCGCTGAACAGCGACGTCCTGACCCCACGGTTCGCGCTTCAGTACCGGATCGATCCCACCCTGATGGTCTACGCCTCGGCGACCCGTGGCTTTCAGGGCGGCGGCTGGAACTCCCTCGCCTTCTCCGCGAACACCTTCAACAATTTCGGACCGGAGAAGGTCTGGTCGTACGAAAGTGGCGTGCGCTATGCGGCGCCGGGGGGCGGCTTCCGCGCCAGCGCCAACGTCTTCCTGCAGGAAGTGTCGAACTACCAGCTTCTCGCCACATCGCCCTCGCCCGGAAACTTCACCACCAACAACGCCGCCAATCTCGAGAATTACGGGCTGGAGCTGGAGGCGAGCTGGATACCGATCCGTAATCTGACCCTGTCCGGCAACGTCGGGATCGAGACCGGCAGCTACAACTCCCCGTCGGCGCTGGTGAAGGCGCAGCAGCTCGGCTGCTTCTCCGGACGGGCCACCGCGAATGCCGGCCTGATCGCCGCCAATTGCGGTTCGGGCATCGTCCAGTCTGATGGCAGGCTGGCCGGCCCCAGCTACCTGCCGCCTGTCACCGCGGCACTCAGCGCCACCTACGTACAGAACTTCCGGCGCTTCAGCCTGACGCCGACTGTCGGCGTGCAGATGGCCGCGCGACAAAACGACGATCCGGCCGGAAACCCCGGAGGCGTGGTGCCGGCCTATGCCACGGTCGATGCCGGCGTGACGTTCCACCTCGACAAGGCGCCATGGACCTTCACCGCCGAGTGCCGCAACTGCAGCATGACCGACTACGGGGTGTCGTATCTGTTTGGCTACAAATACTATAACGATCCCGGGATCTGGGACGTACGCCTGAACTACAAGTTCTGAAGCGCGTGCAGGGCCGAGGCTGCATCCGGCAGCTCGGCCAGGCGGGCGCAGACATCCGCCAGAGGCTGGTGATGATCGATGTGGCCGGCATAGGCGAGACACGCCGCCGCCTTGTCGAGATGCTGTGTCAGGCTCAGCGGCGATGCCGGCGAGCCGAACTGCGCGGTGACGTCGACCATCTCTCTCGTGCCGTCGCGCAGCACCGCCACGGCCTGCGCCGGCACGAAGGCGGCAGGATCGGGATTGTCGTCCGCCACGATCGCGATGCGCGCGGCCAAAGCGAGGCACGCCGGGTCGGAGAGTGCCGCGTGGGTGAAATCGCCGAGACCGATCGTGCCGCGCAGCAACGTCGCGGCCATCAGATAGGGTCCGCACAGCCTGGCGTAGGATGGCTCCATGTCCGGGCGGGCAGGCCGGCCGACCAGCCGTGCGATCAAGGGCGGCGCCCGGTAGGTGAGGCGGTCGAGCCGGTCCGCGGTGAGGCCGCGCGTCGCGGCGAGGATCTGCATCGCGACGATGGCACCGTGCGCGGCGCGGCCGGTTGGGAACGGCTTCCAGCTCACCTCGGAAATCCGGAAGACCGTTCCGAGACTCTCGAAGACCGCGACATCGTGCGCCGCCTCGAACAAAGCGAGATAGCCGTAAGGTCCTTCCAGCCAGTCCACCGGTCCGGGCAGGCCGGCCTGCGCCAGATCGAAGGCGCGGATCGCCGAGGCGGCAGCGGCGGCGATCTGCACCGGCAGCGCCGGCTTGCCTTCGACATGCGGCTGCATCGTGCCGGAGGCGAAGGCGAGCGCATAGCCGAACGCGTCCCGGCCGACCTGCTCCGAGGCGCCGGTCAGGCAGACCAGACCGGCGATGCAGCCGAAGATTCCCGCCGTCGCAGGGCGGAAGAAACGCAACGGACTGGTTGCGGCGAGACCGAGACAGGCGGCGACATCGACACCTGCGACCAGAGCGGTCAGCAGGCGGGCGCCGTCATAGGGGCCGGAACGATCGAGTTCGGCCAGCAGGACGGCAACGAGGGTCGCCAGCGGATGCACCACCGCGGCTTCGTGCACGCAGTCGAATTCCTGGTTGTGAATCTGGAACGCGTTGACGAACGCCGCCTGTGGCGCGGGAAGCTTCATACCCGGCCGTCCCAGCACGCCGCATCCGCCTCCGTCGTCTCCCACCTCGCCGGTCCCGCCGCTCCATCCCTGGGCCGCCTTCGCCAGGCTGTCGGCATGCGGAGCCCTGGCGCCGGCGAACCCGACCGCGATGCTGTCATGCAGGAACAGCCCGGCCGCTCTCATCGCCGCCGGCGGGATCATGTCCGGCCTCAGCGTGCAGGCATGACGCAGGATTCGCTCGTGTGCGGCCAGATTCATGGACGGTTCACCGGCGGTGGTTCGAGGTCTGCAGACCGGCCCAACCGACCGTGCGCCGAACGCGACAGTCGGTCCGGTCGATGCACACGGGTGCGCAGAAAACTAGGGCGTGCTTCGGTCTGCTGGCAAGTCATTTCGAGGCTGTTTCTGCCTGGTTACGCAGCCGGTCGGTTTTATGTTTCATGCATACGTTTGCGCTGCTACAGGAGGGGGGACTGTTCGGTTTCGAACCACGTGCGACCTGCGCAGGGATATCCATGGCGGCATCCGGGAAAGGGTCAGGCGAACGCGCGACGGTGGTGACGCTGGCCCGTCTGGCCGGGGTCGCGGCCTCGACGGTCTCGCGGGCCCTGAAGGGCGACCCGCGCATTTCGCTGGCGACGCGGCGGCGGATCGCGTCGCTGGCGACGGCGCGCGGCTACATGCCGAATGTGCTGGCGCGGACGCTGGCGAGCGGGCGCAGCGGGCTGATCGGCCTGGTCCTCGGATCGGTGGAGAACCCGTTCTATGCCGAGCTGATGCAGGAGGCGGTCGCGCAGGCCTCGACGCGCGGGCTGAGGCTGCTGCTGCTGCATGCCGGCGCCGGCGCGATGGAAGACCGGACCGCGGAGGCGCTCCTGCAGTACCAGGTGGACGGGTGTCTGATCACATCGGCCGAACTGTCCTCGCATGCCGGCCGTATCTGCGCGGCGCACAAGGTGCCGGTGGTGATGGTCAACCGGGTACCGCTGCTGCATGCCAGCGCCGTCGCGTGCGACAATTTCCAGGGTGGCCAGGCGATCGCCGATATGTTCGGTGCGGCCGGCCTGCGGCGTTTCGCGGTGATCCGCGGCAATCCGGACAGCTCGACCAGCCTGGAGCGTGAGCGCGGCTTCGTCGAACGACTGACGGCGGACAGGCTGCAGGCGCCGCTCCGCCTGGAGGGGGGCTCGACCTATCTGGGCGGGTTCGCCGCCGGGCAGGCGATCGCCCGGATGGCGAAACCGGACCGACCGGACGCGGTGTTCGCGGTCGCCGACATCATGGCGATCGGTGCGATGGATGCGTTCCGGCTGGCCGGTCTCGCGGTACCCAAAGATATCTCGGTGGCGGGCTTCGACGGCATCGCGGCGTCTTCGCGCCCGGCCTACGACCTCACGACCGTGGCGCAGCCACTGCACGAGATGGTGACGCGTGCGCTCGATCTGCTGAACGCGCGCATCGCCGACACCGACCTGCCGGACGAAACCGTGCTGCTGCGCGGCATGCTCAAGGTGCGCGGCACGGTCAGGCGCGGCGCATGAATTGCATCGCCGGCGCATCGCTCTCTCGGAGCCTTTTCGAGAACGTGGTGTGCCGAACGAGAGTGTCGCGTGTGCACGACACGGCCGGCGTGGATTTCGAGAGCCGGAGCGGAGCGGCCTCCAGGCCGCGAGCACCGGAAGCGCAGAAGACCGCGTCGGATCGCCGGCACACCGCATTCTCGAAAAGGTTCTCACCGTAAGGAACAACGACCATGGATCTTGGTGTCTTCATTCCGATTGGCAGCAATGGCTGGCTGATCTCGACGACCTCGCCGCGCTACCGTCCGAGCTTCGCGCTGAACCGCGACGTGGTGCAGAAGGCGGAGGCGTATGGGTTCGAGTTCGCGCTCTCGATGGTCAAGCTGCGCGGCTTCGGCGGCGAGAGCGAGTTCTGGGACCATTGCCTGGAGAGCTTCACCCTGATGGCGGCGCTGGCCGCGGTGACGACGCGGATCAAGCTGTTCGCCTCGGCGGCGGTGCTGACCCTGCCGCCGGCGATCGCGGCGCGCATGGCCTCGACCATCGACAGCGTGGCGCCGGGACGCTTCGGCATCAACATCGTCTCCGGCTGGCAGCAGGCCGAATACAGCCAGATGGGGCTCTGGCCGGGCAAGGAGCATTTCGACCGCCGCTACCAGTATTGCGCGGAATACGTGCAGGTGATCCGCGACCTCACCGAGACCGGCGCCTGCACGCTGGACGGCGATTATTTCAAGATGGACGATTGCCGGCTGAGCCCGCTGCCGAGCGCACCGGTCAAGATCGTCGCCGCCGGGCAGAGCGGCGGCGGCATGGCCTTCGCGGCGCAGTATGCGGACTATAATTTCTGCATGGGCGAGGGCGTCAACACGCCGACCAAGTTCGCCGGCAGCGTCGCCAGGCTGGTGGACGCGGCGGCGCGGACCGGGCGCGATGTCGGTGCCTATGCGCTGTTCATGGTGATCGCCGACGAGACCGATGCGGCCGCCCAGGCGAAATGGGAGCTCTACAAGGACGGCAAGGATGCGGTGGCGCTGGGCTGGATGGGCGTGCAGGCGACCGCGGACGACAAGGCCGACCCGAGCTCGACGGCGCGCTCGATCAGCAACCCGGTCTCGGCGGTGAACTTCAACATGGGCACGCTGGTCGGCTCGTATGCCACCGTGGCCGGGCTGCTCGACGAGGTCGCTGCGGTCGAGGGGGTGGCCGGCATCATGCTGGTGTTCGACGATTTCATCGCCGGAATGGACGCGTTCGGCCAGCACGTGCAGCCGCTGATGCAGTGCCGCAAGGCGGCGATGACGGGAACGGCGGCAACGGCGGCGGCAACGGCGGGGGTCCCGGCATGAGCGACGAGACCGACATCTTCCGCCGGCAGGGGTTCGCCGGGCAGATCGGCGTCGGCGACGCGCCGGCGCTGGTGGTGATCGACTTCCAGGTCGGCTTCACCGATCCGGCGCAGTTCGGCGGCGGCAACATCGACCACGCCATCGCCGGCACGGTCGGCCTGCTGGCGCTGGCCCGCGCGCGGTCCTGGCCGGTGGTGCACACCCGCGTGGTCTATGCCGATGACGGGTCGGATTGCGGCGGCTTCACCAGGAAGGTCCCTGCCCTGCGCGGCCTGACCGAGACCAGCCCATGGTCGCAGATCGTCGAGACGGTGGCGCCGCATCCCGGCGAGCTGGTGCTGCGCAAGCGCAATGCCAGCGCGTTCTTCGGCACCGAACTGGCCGGCTGGCTGATCGGCCGTCGCATCGACACGCTGTTCGTCGCCGGCTGCACCACCAGCGGCTGCGTCCGCGCCACGGTGGTGGATTCGTGCAGCCATAATCTCCGCACCATCGTCGTCACCGACTGCGTCGGCGACCGTGCGATCGGACCGCACGAGGCCAGCCTGTTCGACATGAAGCAGAAATACGCCGACCTGATGAGCCTGGCCGAGATCGAGGCCGGCTCGACATGAATGGGACCTGTTCAGATGGCTGACCCGACACTGCGCGCCGCACTCGAGAGCGGCCGGATCGTGATCGCGCCCGGGATCTTCGACATGATCTCGGCGCGCGTCGCCGACGGCATGGGATTCTCCGCCCTCTACGCCACCGGCTACGGCACCGTCGCGTCGCATCTAGGCATCGCCGACGCCGGTGTCGCCACCTATACCGACATGGTCGACCGCATGGGGCGTTTCGCGCAAGGCTGCCGCACGCCGGTGATCGCCGATGCCGATACCGGCTATGGCGGGCTGCTGAACGTGCGCAACACCGTGATCGGCTACGAGGCCGCCGGCATCGCCGCGATCCAGATCGAGGATCAGGAGATCCCGAAGAAATGCGGACACACGCCGGGGCGGCGCGTGGTGCCGATGCGCGACATGTGCCTGAAGATCGAGGTGGCGGTCGAGGCGCGGCGCTCGACCGATTTCCTGGTCGTTGCCCGCACCGATGCCCGCACCACGCTGGGGCTGGACGAGGCGATCGCCCGCGGCAGGGCCTATGCGAAGGCCGGCGCCGACATCGTGTTCGTCGAAAGTCCGGAGACGGTGGACGAGATGAAACGGATCGGTCAGGAGATCGACGCGCCGAAGCTGGCCAACATGGTGGAAGGCGGACGCACGCCGCTGCTGCCGGCGGCGACGCTGCAGGAGATCGGCTACAACATTGCCATCTACCCGGCGATCGGCTTCCTGGCGGTCGCGGCGGCGACCGAGCGGGTCTATGCCCATCTCAAGGCGCAGGGCGACAGCACCGGCCTGCCGGCGCAGGAGAGCTACGGCTTCGATCGCATGTGCGCACTGCTCGGATTCCAGGAGGTCTGGGATTTCGAGAGACGCTGGGCACGAGGCGAGTGAGCGAACCGGAGCGGGCGGAGCGGCGCGTCGGGCGGCAGAGACGGCGCCCATTTGGCCGATTACGTGGCCAGATCGGGCGAATTTGCCCCGACTCCCGCAGAATCGTGTTGTCCGCTGGATGATCTGTGTGCGTAATGGACGGTATCGCTGATCCACCCGGCGAGCCGCGAGGGGCGCGACCCCACCGCTCGGGTGCGAGCACCTTCGGGAATGACCGCCATGGAGCGTTCACGGGCGATGTCAATCGCAGGCGGGTCCTTCTACCCGGCCATGGCCTTGCTCCTTGCCGCCATTGTCCTGTTCGGCTTTTCGCACACGATCCCGTTCGACCTGGCGCCGCCCGGGCTGCCGCTGCTGCTGATCCTGCACGCGCTGGTGTTCGGCGCCTGGGTGCTGCTGTTCATCGCCCAGCCGGCGCTGGTCGCCGGTCGCTCGATCGCGATGCATCGCAGACTGGGCTGGGTCGGTGTGGTCCTGGCCTGCGCGATGATCCTGCTCGGCGGCAGCGCCATCCTGTTCGCGCTCCAGCACAAGGCCCTGCCGCCCTTCTATCCGCCCGGGCTGTTCATCGTTCGCGGACTGGTCGGGCTGGGGCTGTTCACCGGTCTGCTCGCGTCCGCCATCGTGCTGCGTCGAAGGACCGAATGGCACAAGCGGCTGATGCTGTGCGCGGCGATCACCGTGGTCGGTCCCGGACTGGAGCGGTCGCTGCCGCTGCCCTTGTTTGGTGCAGCCTGGCCGTTCGTGGCCGATGGCGTGCTTGACCTGATCGCGCTGATCGGCCCGGCCATCGACCTGCTCGTCCGCTCGCGTGTCCACCCCGCCTATCTCTGGGGCGTCGGCGCGATCGTCGCAGGACAGGCCTGCGTCGATCTGGTCGCGCCGACGCGGATCGCGGATTTTCTCGTCCGAATGGTCGGTTGAGGCCGGGGCCCGACGCCGCCGGCCCCGCCCCGCCCCGCCCGGCCCGCCCCGCCCCGCCTCCGGGGTCCGTCACGAAGAACGATCTCAAACGCCGGTTCTGCGGCTCGCGGGCATTGGCGCCGGTGGCGACCAGGGATGGGTCTCGCCGCAGCAAGGCATCTCGATCGCGGCCGGCACCCCGTTGCGGACCAGTTCGGTCTCCTCGGCTAGCCTTGGCTGCACAGTTGGGGCTCCGGCCGTTTCTCCGGCATCGGCCGCGACCCGCCTACCTTGCCGAACGGATCGAGGCGATCGCGGCGGGAGCGGTGAGCCCATCTCAGGGGGAACGTCATGGTTGGACGGAATTGCCGGGGCGCGGCGGCACGACATCGTTCTCACGCCGCCGGGAGCCCGGGTCCGGCGCGAGAAGGCACACGTTGATGGACGCGGCGATGCCGTGCGGCAGTCGGTCCGTCAGACCGAAGCCGACCAGCCGCTCTTGGAGATCAGGTCGAACCGCTGGGCGCGACCTTCGAACTGTCGATCCCGCCTATCAGGTCCTGAGAAGCGGACGCCGATGGATCATGGCGAGAAGACGATGCGCAGATGACCGTCACCGACCTGCGATCAGTGTCGGGCGAGAGCGGCTGCGCCGTCCTTGTCATGGACCGCGAACCGCTCGACCATCGTCGCACTGGCGGCGTTCAACCCGATGACCTCGACCCGCTTGTTGTGTTGGCGCGCCTTCAGGACGACACGGTCCAGCGCGCCGATAGCCGAGATGTCCCAGAAATGGCTCTGCGACACGTCGATGATCAGCGTGTCGACCGGTTCGGTGACGTCGATCGAGTCCGCGAATGTCCCCGCCGACGCGAAGAAGATCTGTCCCTGGACGACATAGGTCCGCACCGTGCCGTCAGCCGACAAGGACGAGGTGATCGGACTCAGTCGGGAAACCTTTCCGGCGAAGAAGACGCCGGACAGGATCACGCCGACCAGAACACCTTTCGACAGGTCACCGGTCGCGACCACGACGGCGACGGTGCTCAGCATGACGATCGTGGACGGAAGCGGGTTGGTCCGGAGCCGCTTCAGAGAGCTCCAGGAGAAGGTGTTGATCGACACCATGATCATGACGGCGGTCAGTGCCGCCACCGGAACGACGGCAAGGACACGCTGGAAGATCACCAATAGGATCAACAAGACCGCCCCGGCGACGAAGGTGGACAACCTGCCCCGTCCGCCGGACGACACGTTGATGACGGATTGGCCGATCATGGCGCAGCCGCCCATGCCTCCGAACAGGGCGGACGCCATGTTCGCGACACCCTGTCCCATGCATTCCCGGCTCTTGTCGCTCGGGGTATCGGTCATGTCGTCGACGATCTGGGCGGTCAGCAGCGACTCCAGCAGCCCGACCGCGGCCAGCGTCAGTGCAACGGGGGCGATGATACGCAGTGTCTCGAGCGTGAGCGGGACATGCGGCATTCCGAAGCTTGGAAGGGCCGAAGGCAACTGTCCCAGGTCGGCGACCGTGCGGACGTGGAGGTGCAATGCGGCCGTCAGCACCGTGAGGACGGCGATCGCGACTAGGGGCGCGGGGATCGCTTTGGTGACGTATGGAAAGCCGTAGATCACGAGAAGGCCGAGCGCGATGAGCCCGTAGGTGGTGGAAGAAACCCCGGTGAGCTGCGGGAGCTGTGCCAGGAATATCAGGATCGCGAGCGCGTTGACGAAGCCGGTCATGACCGACTGCGACACGAAACGCATCACACGGCCGAGCTTTAGGATTCCGGCTATGATCTGGAACACGCCCATCAGGATCGTCGCGGCGAACAGATACTGCAAACCGTGTTCGCGCACGATCCCGACCATCAGCACAGCGGTGGACGCCGTCGCGGCCGAGATCATTGCCGGGCGACCGCCTGTGAAGGCAATGACGCAAGCGATCAGCACCGACGCATAGAGGCCGACCTTAGGGTCAACCCCGGCGACGACGGAGAAGCCTATCGCTTCCGGGATGAGCGCGAGGGCGACCACGATGCCGGATAATATTTCGACGCGAGGGCTACGAAGCCACTCCCGTAGGTAATGCGAGCGAGTGTTTATCAAGGGAAGGTTCCGCAAAGACGCACGACGAATGTCACCGCTCGAAGATCGGTCTGACCGTCTTGTCATATGCGTTGTCCGGCGGATCGGCGGCCGGAATAGCCACCCGGGATTACACCGGGTCCAGGATTTTGATGATGGATAACCGAGCTCTCGCTGCATCGCAACAAAAAAGGCGTCAATGCGGCCGACCTTGGCCCAACGCAAAACGGCGGGCAGATCCTCATGGGATCGCCCGCCGTTTCTGAGTGTTCGTTTATTGGATTTGGTTGCGGGGACACGAAGCCACCTTGATTCGCTGCTGGCTGGCTCGTCGCCAAGGTTCGGATCCGGTGCGCAGCAGTCGGTTTAACTAAGCGGCCTCCGCTCCTCGGGTGCTGCGAACCGCTTCGAGGATCGGTGCCGCCTCGGACCGGTTCATCCAGTCCGGACTGACCTGGGCAAACCGGACTACCCGGTCCTGGTCGACGACCACGACGCTCGGCATCGGCAGCTCCCAAGTTCCGGTCCCGGTCACGTCGCCGATGAAGGACCCTCGCGCCAGTGCCGCCTGCCTGGTCGGAGGGTCCGGCTCGAAGACGATGCCGAACCGATGGGCAAGCCGGTTATCGGGGTCGGTGGCCACCCGGAATCCCAGCCCGTGCCGGGTCCTGATCTCCTGCGCGCGCGCGGGAACCTGCGGGGTCACGGCGACCAGGCTGGCGCCCAGGGTCGTCAGCCCCGGCAGCAGTGACCGCTGGTAGTAGGGCAACGCGACGTTGCAGGCTGGGCAACCGGCGAAGCGGAAGAATACCAGGACCAGCGGACCGTCCCGCAGCAGGGCGTCGCTAGGCAGTTCTTCGCCGTCCGCATCGAGCAGCGCGAACGGCGACACCGTGTCGCCTCGCATGACGAACGCCGCTCGGTCGGCCGTCGACACCAGATGAGCACGCTGCGCGACATTGCTCCGCAACTGCTCCGGATCCCAGGTGCGTTCCCGCTCGGCGTGAAGCGCCGCGAACAGCCGATTCAGGCTCTCGCCCTGCTGCGTCATGTCTCCCTCCCTCGCGCGATCCGGCGCGCATTACGGATCCGGCTGGACGCGCAATCAAACGAGGAAGCCTCAAGTTGGGCTTGACGCGCGCCAATCAGGCGCCGTTCTCGCCCGTCGCCGCCAACGCAGCCTCCAGCAGCCCTGCCAGGGTATCGGTGGCGCCGGTCGAAGGGTTCCGGCGATGCAGCACGTGGTCGATCCTGGGCAGCGCCGGGAGGCTGCGCGCGGCCGGCATCGCCAGCCGTTCGGACTTCGCATAGCCAGCGGTGCGGCAGGTCAGGCCGATACCGGCGCGGAGCGCTGCCTTAAGTCCGGGAAGGGTCGGTGTCTCCAGCACGATCCGATACGGACGCCGGTGCTCCTCGAGCACCTCCAGCAGGGCGGTCCGGAACGCGCAGGGTTGGTCGAGCAGCACCAGGTGCAGCTCCTCGGCGTCGGCAAGAACGGGATCGCCGATCCACCTCATCGCCACGTCGGCGATGATCGTGCTGGTCGAGCGACGCAGATCGCCGTGGCGGCCGAGGCAGAGCGCCAGATCGAGCTTGCCGCGGTCGAACAGCTCAAGCAGTTCGGCCGAGCCGCCGACCCTGAGCTGCAGTCGCGTCGCCGGATAGCGGCCGGCAAACGCCCGCAGCACGCCCGGCAGGACGGTGTCGGCGAAATCCTGCACCAGCCCGAGCTGCAGCGGCTGCGCGGTGTCGCCGCGGCCCAGAGCGGCGACGATCCGGTCGTTCAGTCCCAGCATCTGCCGCGCCAGCACCGCCAACTCCTCGCCGGCCCCGGTCAGCATCAGCGATCGGCCGCTGCGATGAAACAGGCGCTGCTCCAGCAGGTCCTCGAGCCGCTTCATCTGCAGGCTGAGCGCGGATTGCGACAGCAGGATCGTCTCCGTTGCCTGCGCCATCGAGCCGGCATCGACGATGGCGATGAAGGACCGCAGCAGTTCGGTCGGCACGTTCGTCGCCATCTGCCGGGGGCGCCGGACCGCCTCCGTCATATTAACAATCCTCGATGGGTCAATTGAGAAAACTCCGTTGTTAAGCACGCTAGCAGACGGGATGATCCTGTGATACCTGTCCATATAACGGCGCCAGAACGTTGTTTCCGGCGCCACGGAGGCTCTCCATGCCCGTCGAGTTCATCGGCTACGTCGGCAACCAGAACCAGTCGGAGATCATCGCGCCGTCCGGTCCAGCGCTGGACCTCAGCTTCGTCGAGACCTCGGCCAAGCTGCAGGAGAATGCCGGCTTCGACCGCACCCTGTTCGCGTTCCATTCGACGTCGCCGGAGAGCATCCTGGTCGCGCAGCATGCCGCCAGCGTCGCCGAGCGGCTCGGGCTGATGATCGCGCACCGCCCCGGCTTCAACGCGCCGACCATCCTGGCGCGGCAGTTGGCGACGCTCGATCACCTCACCAAGGGCCGCGTCGCGGTGCATGTCATCACCGGCGGCAGCGACATCGAGCTGCAGGCCGACGGCGATTTCACCACCAAGGCCGAGCGCTACGCGCGCACCAGCGAATATCTCGACATCGTCCGTGCCGAATGGAGCGAGACCAAGCCGTTCGACTACGAGGGCCGCTTCTATCGGGCGCGCGGTGCGCTGTCTGCGATCAAGCCGTATCGCGCATCGGGAATCCCGATCTATTTCGGCGGCTCCTCGCCCGAGGCCATCGCCGTCGCCGGCAAGCATGCCGACATCTACGCGCTCTGGGGCGAGACGTACGAGCAGGTCCGCGAGTCCATCGAAGCGGTGCGCGCGGCGGCGGCGCCGTTCGGCCGCTCGCCGCGCTTCTCGCTGTCGCTGCGTCCGATCCTCGCCGATAGCGAGGAGGCGGCGTGGGCGCGCGCCGACCAGATCCTGGCGCGCGCCACGGCGCTGCAGGAGCAGACCGGATACAAGCGTGCGGCGGAGATTCCCAACGAAGGGTCTCGCCGCCTGCTGGCGGCGGCGGCGCAGGGCACCAGGCTGGACAAGCGTCTCTGGACCGGTATCGCCGCCCTGTCCGGCGCCAAGGGCAACTCCACGTCGCTGGTCGGCACGCCGGACCAGGTCGCGGACGCGATGCTCGATTACTATCGCCTGGGCATCTCGACGTTCCTGATCCGCGGTTTCGATCCGCTGCGCGACGCCTACGAGTATGGCCGCGACCTGCTGCCGCGCGTTCGGGCGCTGGTGGCGCACGAGGAGCAGTTGGCGAAGGCCGCCTGATTATGTCGCATGCAGCCGCAGCGCGGCCGGTCGTCGTCAACCAGCTCGGACCCGTGATCGCGTCCGCCCTCGCTGCGCACCCGGCCCGGCCGCTGGTCCGCGACCGGCCGATCGGCGAGGCGCCCTGGGAGATCGAGGATGCCGACGTGCTGCTGACTGGGCCGGACCGGGCCTGGCAGCGCGCGCCGTCGCAGCCGCCGCCGGACTGGCCTGGCCGGCTGCGCTGGGTGCAGGTCGCCTCCACCGGCGTCGACTGGTTCCCACGCTGGCTGATCGAGGCGCCCATGGTGACCTGCGGCCGCGGCCACAATGCGGAGGCGATCGCCGAATACGTGCTGGCGGCGATCCTGCTGCACGAGAAGCGCCTCGACGCGGTCCGCGTCCGCGCCGCCGAGGACTGGACCCGCCACAGCCTGGGTACGCTGCGCGGCAAGGTTCTGGGTCTCGCCGGATACGGCGCCATCGGCCGCGCCATCGCCGCGCGGGCGCGTGCGTTCGGCATGACCGTGCTGGCGCTGCGCCGCTCCGCATGGAGCAGCGCCGAAACCGAAATCATCGGCGTCGACAGTCTCGGCGTGCTGGCCTCCGCGTCGGACCATCTGGCGCTGGCGATGCCGCTGACCGAGGCGACCCACTATTGCATCAATGCGACCCTGCTGTCGGTCGCCAAGCCGGGCCTGCATCTCATCAACGTCGCCCGCGGCGGGCTGGTGGACCAGACGGCGCTGCTCGACGCGCTCGATTCGGACCGGATCGCGTTCGCCACCCTCGACGTTACCGATCCGGAGCCGCTGCCCGCCTTCCATCCCCTCTACACACACGCGAGAGTCCGTCTGACACCGCATATCTCCTGGTCCGGGGAGGCGCCGGGCGTGGCGTCCGGACGTGCCGCGCTGACCAGCCAGATCGTCGCCAATCTCGATGCCTATGTGCGCGGCGACGCTCTGCTGCACGTGGTCGATCCGCATCGCGGCTACTGAGACCCACCGAGGAGCCACCACAATGAACGCCATCACCGATCTCGCCGCGCCGCGCCGCTTCAAGCTGGAGGAGCGAGCGCCGGCTTCGTCTTTCGCGGAGGAAAGGCTGCATCGCAAGCAGCGTCTCGCCGCCACCTTCCGCCTGTTCGCGCGCTACGGCTTCGACCAGGGCCTGGCCGGGCACGTCACCGCGCGCGATCCGGAGTTTCCCGAGCAGTTCTGGATCAATCCCCTCGCCCGGCATTTCAGCCAGATCCGCGTGTCGGACCTTCAGTTGGTCGACCACGAGGGCAACATCCTGGTCGGCGACCGTCCGATCAACAATGCCGGCTTCACCATCCATTCGGCGATCCATGCCGCGCGCCCCGACGTGATCGCCGCGGCGCATACCCACAGCACCTACGGCAAGGCGTTCTCCACCCTCGGCCGCCTGCTGGATCCGCTGACCCAGGATGCCTGCGCCTTCTACGAGGACCATGCGGTGTTCGATCCGTTCACCGGCGTGGTGCTCGACGAGAGCGAGGGCGTGCGGCTGGCGGAAACGCTGGGAAGCAGAAAGGCGCTGATCCTGCAGAATCACGGGCTGCTCACCGTCGGGCCGACGGTCGAGGCGGCGGCCTGGTGGTTCATCGCCATGGACAATGCCGCCCACACCCAGCTCCTGGCCGATGCCGCCGGCAAGACCAGGCCGGTCGCGCACGACATCGCCCGCCACACAGCGAGCCAGACCGGAACGCACAGGGGCGGCGCCTTCTCGTTTCAGCCGCTCTGGGAGATGATCGTGGCCGCAGAACCCGATCTGCTGGACTGAGGCGCGCCGGCATGAACGGGATCGACCAAACACAGGGCGGCATCGCCCGGCTGCGCCGCTTCGTCGCCGATCTGACCAGGCTGGTCTCCGACGAGCCGGACGAGTCCGCGCTGCTGTCGCGTGGCGCCGACCTGCTCGCGGCTTTGGTGCGCCAGGACGACTGGCTGCCGGACCGCTACGCGGCGCCGAGCCAGGAGCGCTATCAGCAATATCTGCTGCATTGCGATCCGCTCGAGCGTTTTTCCGTGGTCAGCTTCGTCTGGGGACCGGGGCAGCGCACGCCGCTGCACGACCATCGCGTCTGGGGTCTGATCGGCATGATGCGCGGCAGCGAGACCGAAACCCGCTACGTGCGGGACGAGGCCGGCCGTCTGGTGGCCGGCAGCCAGGAGCTGCTGCGGCCCGGCGACGTCGCCCGCCTGTCGCCGGCGGCGAGCGACCTGCATCTGGTCGCCAACAGCTTCGAGGATCGAACCTCGGTCTCGATCCATGTCTATGGCGGCAATATCGGCGCGGTGCGTCGCGCCACCTACGACCTGGATACCGGCGTCGAGAAACCGTTCGTTTCCGGCTATGCGAACGGATCGGTGCCCAATCTGTGGGACCGATCGGCCAATCCGGTGGCCGCATGACGGCGAGCGTCACGCCGGATGCGGTGCGCCGGCGGCTTCGCGACGGCCTGGAGATCGCGCTGGTCGACCTGCGCGAGGAGGCGCCCTACGCGCAGGCGCACCCGCTCTTCGCGGTCTGCGTGCCGCTGAGCCGGATCGAGCTGGTGGTGCTGGACCTCATCCCGCGTCGCGACGTGCCCGTCGTGCTCTACGACGATGGCGAGGGGCTGGTGCGGCGCGCGCTACCGGTGCTGCAGCGTCTCGGCTATCGCGACGTCTCGGCCCTGGAGGGCGGCCTGGCCGGCTGGCGCGAGAGCGGCGGCGAGCTGTTCCAGGACGTCAACGTGCCGAGCAAGGCGTTCGGCGAGCTGGTCGAGGCGCTGCGCCATACCCCGTCGCTGCCGGCGGCGGAGCTGCATCGGCGTCTGCAGGCCGGCGAGGATGTCGTGGTGCTCGACGCCCGCCGGCGCGAGGAATATGCGGTGATGAGCATTCCGACCGGGCAGAGCGTGCCAGGCGGAGAGCTGGCGCTGCGCGTGCGCGATGCGGCGCCGGACCCGTCGACGATCGTGGTGGTGAACTGCGCCGGCCGCACCCGCTCGATCATCGGCGCGCAGAGCCTGATCAATGCCGGGATCCCTAATCCGGTGTTCGCGCTGCGCAACGGCACCATCGGCTGGGCCCTGGCCGGCCTGTCGCTCGACTATGGCGCGGATCGCACGGCGATGGCGGTGAGCCGGGAGTCGCTGCGGGCGGCGCGGGCTTCGGCCGAACGTCTCGCCAGCCTGGCCGGCGTCCGGATCATCGACGCGGACGGGCTGAGGACGCTGGAAGCATCGGTGGGCGTCACGCTCTACCGGCTCGACGTTCGGTCGCCGGACGAGCATGCCGCGTCGCATCCGGCGGGGTTTCGCAATGCGCCCGGCGGACAACTGGTGCAGGCGACCGACGAATGGATCGGGGTGCGTCACGCGACGATCGTGCTGACCGACGACGACGGCGTACGCGCCAGGATGGCGGCGCACTGGCTGGCACAGATGGGATGGCGATCGGTCCATGTGCTGGAGGGCTGGGGCGACCTGCCGCGCGCGGAAGGCATCGCGCCGCCCACGCATCCCGCGACGCCGACGCCGGCGGCGGAAACCGTCGATCCGGCCGGGCTGGCGCGTCTGCTGCAATCCGGCCAGACGCTGCTGATCGACCTTGCAAGCAGCAGGGATTTTGCCCGCGCGCATATTCCCGGCGCCCGGTTCGCGATCCGCGCCGCGCTTGCGGGCCTGTCCGATGTCGCGCTGGCCGCGACGCTGGTGGTGACCTCGCCGGACGGCGTGCTGGCCGGGTTCGCCGCCGCCGAGCTGATCCAGGCCGGCGTCGCGCGGCCGCTGGTGCTGGCCGGCGGTACCGCCGCTTGGCAACGCGCCGGCCGCCCGCTCTCCGACGGGCTCAAGCCGCACGATGCCCTGTCGGCCGCCAACGATCTCTACAAGCGGCCGTACGAAGGCACCGACAACGCTGCCGAGGCGATGCAGGCCTATCTCGACTGGGAGTTCGGCCTGGTCGCACAACTCGACCGCGACGGGACGCACGGTTTCCGGGTGCTTCAGCTCGAGACCAGCAACGGCGACAGCGCGTCGGAGAAATAGCCGGACACCGACGCGTCCGGTGGCAGCAGGCCGGCCTTGACGAAGGTGTCGGCGACGTCCTGCGCGCTGCTTATATCGGCGGGACGGATCGCCCGGAGGATGTAGGGCTGATCCTCCTCCTGCAGGTAGGCGAGCGCGATCGGCTCCGGCACGCCGATCACCGGCGCAACCAGCCTTGCCCAGCGCGGCTTGTCCGCATCCAGGATCGCGTAGGCCTTGCCGAGCCGCTCGATATAGTCGGCGACCGCGGCCCGGAATGCGGGATCGCCGAGCTTCTGCGGCGTCGCACCCACAAGGTAGTTGCCGGACAGGATCCCACGCGCGTCCTGGAGCACCCTGGCGCCGGCATCTGTCTCCAGCGTCGCGATCGCATAGCCGTAGGTCGCCCACGCATCCAGCGCGCCGGCCTTCATCGCGGTGAGTCCCGCGCTCATGCCGAGTGCGACCGGCTGGATGTCGGCGAAGCTCATGCCGTGCTGCGCCAGCATCTTGATCAGGAAATAATGCGCCGTCGTGGCGCGGATATAGCCGACCCGCCTGCCGCGCAGATCGGCGATCGATCGCGCCGTCGACCCTTTCGGCACCAGCACCGCCTGGTTGACGGTCGGGCCCTGCATGACCGCGACGATCCGGATGTTGAAACCGGCCGCAGCCGCGAACACCAGCGGGATCTCGCTGCAGCCGCCGAGATCGAGTGCGCCCGCGGAAATCGCCTGGGTGATCAGGTTGCCGGCGTTGAACTCGCCGTAAGCCACCTTGTAGGGAAAATTCGCCAGGCCGGTCCCGGGCATGATCGTCCCGTCCATGCCGCGGAACACCCCGATCCGCAGCGTCACGCCGGAGAGATCCCGCGTGGCGGCGCGGCCTTCGTTCGCCCAGAGCTCCTCAGCCCAGAGCGCGGCCGCACCGGCCTGGATCAGGCGGCGTCGCGTCAGCGGAGCATGCATCGGCTCAGACCCCCAGGGACCGGCGTCCGGACAGCGCAAGCGACACGTCCGATTGCGGCGTGTGCACGCGCCCGCACAGCACGTCGCGATAATGGCGTTCGAGCGGGTTGTCGCGGCTGAGCCCGGGATTGCCGATCGCCGCGACCGCCTTCTCCACCGCGCGGATCGCGTTCTCCGTCACCAGGTGCTTCACCAGCCCGCCGGAAGCGGCGTCCAGGCGGGGATCGTCGATCGCCGCATCCAGAACCAGCCGGTTGGACAGCAGCAGGGCGTCGATCTCGCCGACCAGCTCCTGGAACCGGGGCAGCGTGGCCAGCGGGGCGCCGAGATTGGCCGGTGCCCTGCTGCGCAAGAAACCGAGCAGCCAGCGATGCGCCGCACGGGCGACGCCGTCATAGAGCGACGCGATGACGACGTTGCCCCAGAGCGCATGGACGATGTCCGGGCCGGCCCATTCGGAGGGCAGCCTGACGTCCGCCGCGTGGTCGTACGGGATCAGCACGTCGTCGAACAGGACGGTATGGCTTTCGGTCGCGCGCATGCCGAGCTGGTTCCAGCTTCGTTCGATCGACACTCCCGGCGCGTCGAGCGGCACCAGGAAAGCGCCGACCTGGGCCTCGGCCGCATCGGTGCGGGCCCACACCACGCCCCAGCGCAGCAGGCTCGAACCGGTCGAATAGATCTTGCGTCCGGACACGCGCCAGCCTTCTCCGGTCAGGCGCGCGATGGTGGCCGGCAGGCCGCCACGCGCCGGGGTGCCGAGCTCCGGCTCGACCCGCAGCGCATTGAGCAGCGCCCCGTCCTCGACCGCGGCGCGCGACACCAGGCGTCGCAACGCGCGCGGCCAGCGATTCGAGCGGGCGATCGCGGCATGTTGCAGATACTGCATCGACAGGATCAACGCCGTCGCAGGGTCGCCTTCCGCCAAGCGGCCGACGGTCTCGGCGACCTGGCGCAAGCCGGCCGCGGCGCCGCCGAACTCCTCCGCGACGGTGAGGCCGAGCAGACCAGCCGCGCGCAGCGCGGCGATGTTCTCGCGCGATGCCGTCGCCGTCTCGTCCGCGGCGGCGGCGCGCCCGGCGAAGGCCTCGGACAATGTGGCAAGATCGGCGCCGGTCTGGCGCATACCGGTCGGCGTGATGGTCGCGAGGCCGTCCACGATGCTGCTCCCTGGCTGCGATGGAGCGACCCTAAGCGGACCGGCTCCAAACCACATGTTAAAACGGCTCATATGTCATATTGCACTAATAAATCGCGTGGTATCTTGATTGTCACAGATCGCGATGTCGTTATCCGGCCGCCCGCTCACTCCGAACGGATCTGGAAATCGCGTCATGATGCCGTCCCGCCTGCTGCCGCCGCTCGCCTTCGCCAGCCTCCTGCTTGCCGGCACGGGCTGCGCCGACGCGGCAAAGCGCAAGGCCGTTTCCGGCAAGCGCGCGGTGCCGTCGGTCGAGACGATCAAGGTGTCCGCCCGGTCACGGGCGTCGCTGCGGCACGACCGGTTGCAGCACACCGCCGCCTCGGTCTCGGAGCTGAGCGCGGAAAAGCTCTCCCGCCTGGCGGTCACCACCACCCGCCAGATCACCGGCCTGACGCCCAACCTCTATCAGCCGCGCGCAACGGTCGGCTATTCCAACTCCAACTATTTCATCCGCGGGATCGGCGAGCTCGATCCGCAGGGCGAGCCGTCGGTCGGAACCTATATCGACGGCGTCTATCTGCCGCGCACCATCGGCACCATGCAGGAGCTGATGGACATCGACTCGATCCAGGTCGATCGCGGTCCCGTCGGCTTCACCACCGGGCACCAGGCAGAGGGCGGCGCCGTCCGCATCAACACCGTCGTCCCGGGCGATGCGAAGCACTTCACGGCACAAGCCGGTTACGGATCGTACAACGAATGGATCGCCGGTTTCGCCGCCAGCGGTCCGCTGGTGACCGACCGGGTCTATGCCAGCCTCGCGGTCAGCCATCACGCCCGCAACGGGCTGGATCGCAACTACACGCTCGACGCTCTGGAAAACGACATCGACTACACTCAGGCGCGCGGCAAGCTGCGCTTCACGCCGAACGACCGGCTCGACATCACCCTCGCCGTTGACGGGACCAGCGACGGCAGCACCAACCGCGGCTACGGAAACCTGCTGAACCCGTATCGCACCGGTCTGTTCTCGTCGGTCTATCCGAAAAACAACTACAGCGAGCTCGGCTTCACCGGGACCATCGACGACAGGCTGACCGATCACCTCACCCTGCATGCCGTCACCGGTCTGCGCGGCTACGACGATACCGGCTATTACGACAATACCGGCGACGTCTATGCGCGGACCTCGCAGCTCCTGCATTATCGCGATCGCGCCTATTCGGAGGACGCGCATCTCACCGGGCAGTGGAGCCGCCTCAGCCTGACCGCCGGCGCCTATTTCATGTACGAGGATTGGTACACCGCCAGGCGGGCCAACAACATCTTTGGAACGCCCACCAACGCGCCGGCCTCGATTCGGCTCCAGCCGGTACAGGCGCTGATCGACCAGCAGACACAGAACTGGGCTGTATACGGCCTGGCGCAGTACCGCATCACGCCCACCCTGACCGCATCCGCCGGACTACGCTGGAACTGGGAGCAGCATTCCAATTCCGAGACGCTCAGTTCGCTAGGACCGGTTGCCGGATACACGACCGGTGCCGGTAACGATCTCAACGCCCTGTTCAACGCGCCGCCGGGTGCGGTGGACTGGCGCGCTTCGGCACGGCAATCCTGGTCGCAGTTGCTGCCGAAAGGGTCGCTGGAATGGCGGCTGCTGCCGCGGCTGATGCCGTATGCGACCATCAGCCAGGGCGGCAAGTCGGCCGGCTACGACTACCGCGCGCAGACCCCGACCGCGGCCGGCCGCCAGCAGGCGCTGCTGCCATACGGCCCTGAGACCGTCACCACCTACGAGCTCGGGGCGAAGACCGAGCCGCTTGCGCAGCGCCTGACGATCAATGGTGCACTGTTCTACAACAGTTTCGACAACCTGCAGATCACCACACTCGATCCGTCCAGCGGCATCAGCCGGCGCTACAATGCCGGCAATGCGCATTCGCTTGGCGCCGAGCTGGAGACGTCGTGGCACGTCACGCATGACTGGCAGGTCGACGCCACCGGCTCGTATCTCTACGGAGAGCTCGACAGCTTCAAGGGCGTGTTCTCGCGCAGCGTGTATCAGACCGGGCTGGCCCTCAACAACACGCCGCATGCCGGCGAGCGGCTGCCCTACGCGCCGCGCTTCCAGGCCGACCTGTCCACCAGCTACACGCTGCCGCGCATCGCCGGACTGCCAGGCCGGCTACGCGTGGCCGGCGACGTGAGCTTCCAGTCTCCGGTGTTCCTCGATGCGCTGGACAACAGCCAGACGAGGCTGCCGGACCAGACCTATCTCAACGCGCTGCTGAGCTGGACCAGCCCGCAGGAGCGCTGGACCGCAACCCTGTCTGGCAAGAACCTCGCCGACCGGCGTTTCCCGCAGACCCTGTCGCTGATCCAGGGCAACGGCGTCCCGGTGCTGTATTCCGCCGCGTTCGCGGATCCGCGCACCATATTCCTCAGCCTCCGCTACACGCTGTGATCAGCCGAAGCCAAGCTCGAACGCGCCCGCCACGCGCTGCGGCGCCGGCAGCATGCCGCTCTCCGCCATGAAATCGGCAACCCGCTGCTGCGCGGCGACGACGGCGTCGTCGAGTGGCGCTGGCTGTGCGATCGACCGCGCCACGACCGCGGCCGCCACGTCGACCGGCAGGCCGATCTCGGCGGCCCAGGCGCTCACGTAGGCGCCTTCGTGAGACCGGGACCAGGCTTGGGCGCGCGCCAGGCGGGCGAGGAAGTCGGCCAGCGCCGTGCGCTTGCCGGCGACCGCCTGCGGGCTGGCGACGACGTAGGACAGCCCGCTCATCAGGCCGCGTCCATTGACGATCTCGCGCGCGCCGTCGACCAGTTCGGCCTGGGCGGTATAGGGCCCCCAGCTCGCCCACGAATCGACCGAGCCGGCGACCAGAGCCACATGCGCCGCCGCCGGCGGCATGAAGACGAAACGCACGGCGTCGAAGCCGAGGCCGGCGCGCTGCAGCGCCGCCAGAGTGAGGTAATGCCCGGTCTGGCCATGCAGCGTGGCCACCGAGCGGCCGCGGAGATCCGCCACCGTTTGAATCGATGAAGTCCTCCCCACCACCAGGGCGGTGATGCCGGGATCGGAACGGTGCGCCGCGATCACCCGCATCCTGTTGCCGCCGGCAATCGCGAACGACAGCGGGGCGTCACCGATCTGGCCGAGATCGACCGCGCCTGCATTGAGCGCCGCCAGCAGCATCGGCGCGCCGGCGAATAGGCTCCATTCCAGCGCGTAGGGCAGCCCGTCGAGAACCCCGGCCGCCTGCATCAGCGACTTGGCGCCGCCCTTCTGGTCGGCGACCCGCAGGACCAGGCCGGCCCGCGCCGCGTCCGGCCGCGCCAGCAGGGCGGCGCCGGCCAGACGCCCCAGCGTGCGGCGGGTCAGGGCGCGCCTCATGGGTGAAAAAGCCTGCGCATGTCCATGCCCGTAGCCGGTGATCCGCGCGCTGGACATCGAGAAATCCTCAACACCCTCATTGGCGCTACGGCGACGCTCAGGATTCCGACAGCAGGCCGGCCAGGCTCGCCCGCCAGTTCGACAGGAGCGGATCGGCCGGGCGACGCGGCCGCGCCAGCGCGGGCGCCAGGTCCGCCGCGATATGGCCCGGCACGCCGTGACCGCCGCGCATCACCAGGATGCGGTCGGCCAGGACCAGCGCCTCGTCCATGTCGTGGGTGATCAGCACGATGGTGGTGCCGTAGGCCCGGTGCAGATGCAGCAGGTGCTCCTGCATCTGCGCGCGGGTGAATGGATCGAGCGCGCTGAACGGCTCGTCGAGCAGCAGCAGGTCCGGCTCGGGGGCCAGGCCGCGGGCGAGCGCCACGCGCTGCGCCATGCCGCCGGAGAGCTGCTTCGGCAACGCTTGCCCGGCGTCCGGAAGGCCGATCCTGTCGAGCGCGGCCGCCACAGCACGATCGCGGCGCTCCGGGTCCCAGGCGGCGAGGCCGAAGCCGACATTGCGGGCCACGCTGAGCCACGGCATCAGGCGTGGTTCCTGGAACACGTAGCCGACGCTCTCGCGCCGAAGCGCGGCGCCGCCCGCTGTGACGCTGCCGGCATCGGGTGTCTCCAGGCCGCCCAGGCAGCGCAACAGGGTGGTCTTGCCGCAGCCGCTGCGGCCGATGACGACGCTGATGCTCCCGGCCGCGAGTCCGACATCGATCGGCCCCAGGACAGGCATGTCGGCATAGGATTTGCGCAGCCCGGCGACCTGCAGCGCGATCGCCATGCTAGCGCCGCACCGTATCCTGCCAGGCGACCAGGCGCCCGCCGACGGCGGCTAGCGCCACGTCGCTGAGCTTGCCGCACAGGCCGAATAGCAAAATCGCCGCCAGGATGCGCTCCGGACGTCCGGTCTGCTCGCCGTCATCGAGCACGAAGCCGAGCCCGCTCGAGGCGCCGAGCAGTTCCGCGGCGGAGACGAACATCCAGCCCAGACCGAGCCCGCTGCGCAGTCCGGTCACATAGGACGGCAGCGCCGCCGGAAGTTGGATGCGCAGCAGCGCCTGCGCGCGGGACAGACCATGCACGGTGCCGACCTCGAGCAGCTTGCGATCGACGCCGGCGATGCCGCCCAGCAGATTGAGATAGACCGGAAAGAACACGCCCACTGCGATCAGGCAGATCTTCGAGGATTCAAAGATTCCGAGCCAGAGGATGAACAGCGGCACCCAGGCCAGCGACGGCACGCTGCGCAGCGCCTGGATCGACGGATCGAGCAGACGACGTGCCAGCGCCGACGCGCCGCAGAGCGCGCCGAGCACGGTGCCGGCCAGCGCGCCGAGCAGGAAGCCAATGGCGAGGCGGGACACGGTGGCGACCAGGGCCTGCACCAGTTCGCCGCTGTCCGCCATGGCCAGCAGCGTCGCAACCACCTGGCCGGGCGGCGGCAGGATCGCGGCGCCGACCACGCCGCTGGCGCTGCCGAGCAGCCAGGCGACCAGTAGGAAGGACGGGATCGCCAGGCCGAACAGCGAACCCGAGGTCAGCAGGACGGCGGTCCGCCTCACGGCAGTCCGAGCGCCGTGGTGAAGCTCGCATTCACCAGGGAGGCAGCGGCCTTGTCGATGTCCGCGCCGGCGGAGATCTTGCCGCTTGCTTTGAGGATCGGCAGCGCGGCGAGGATCGCCTCACGCTGCGTCGGACCGACCGCCTCGTCGGCAAAATCGACACGGCTGAGCTGGAGCTTGGCAACGCCGAGGCTGAGGCCCGACGCCTTGGCCAGGATCTGCGCGAGATCGTCCGGATGCGCGATCGCCCAGCTCCTGGCACGCGCGTAGGCCTGCAGCACGGCGCGGACGGTCTCCGGATGCGCCGCCTCGAAATCCTCGCGCGCCAGAAGCGTTCCCGGCGAGATCAGGCTCCGGTCGCGATACAGCAGCCGGTCGTGGTTCTGAAGCTGGGCCTGCGCCATGAACGGATCGAGCCCGGCCCAGGCATCGACCTGGCCCTGATCGAGCGCCTGCCGCCCGAGCGGATGCTGCAGCGGCACCAGGGTGATGTCGCCGGCGGTCAGCCCGGCGCCAGCCAGGGCGCGCAACAGGAAGATGGCGGGATCGGTGCCGGGCGTGGCGGCCACCCGCTTGCCCTTGAGATCGGCTATGCCGGTCAGGGTCGAGCCGGCCGGCACCACCAGCGCGGTCCATTCCGACAGCGCGGTAATGGCGACGACCTGTACCGGCGCGCCGTTGGTGCGTCCGAGCAGGGCGGCGGAGCCGGCCGTCTGGCCGAGCTGGATCGCATTGCCGCGGAGATATTCGAGCGCCTTGTTGCTGCCCTGGCTCAGCACCCAGTCGATGCGCACCTCGGGGCCGAGCGCGTCCTGAAGAAATCCCTTTTCCTTCAGCACCAGGCTGAGCGGATCGTAATAGGCGTAGGAGATACCGAGCGTCGCGGCG
>CAIMSN010000067.1 GCA_903844135.1 uncultured Rhodospirillales bacterium
GCTTTCCGGTCAGCCGGGCCGCCTGCAGGCCGGATCGTATCGCCTCGAGGCGCTGGAAGGCGGCGCGCAGTTCGCGCGGCGGCGGCCGGTCCTCGGTCGCGACCGTCGTCAGGAGCCGAAGCAGATCGGCCGGGGTCGGCGTCGCGCCGCCGAGGCTCAGCGCCTCGCGGCAGCTTTCGAGACCGGCCATGTCGTCCGGGAACGACGCCGCCTGCAGACCGGCGCGCAGCAGCGCCCAGCCATCGACCGCGCGCTCGAAGGCCAGCAGGCCGTCGGACAAGACCACGCCGCGCCGCGGCGGCACCGAGGGTGCCGGCCGCTGATCCGTCCACGACACGGCAGAGAAACCGTTCCGCTCGAACGCGCCCGCCAAGTTGCCAACGCCCATGCATCCCCCCATTGCGAGACCGGATTGTTCTGAATTGGCCTACGTGGGACGGACGAAAACGGATGCAGCCTTTCGTTCACAACCTTGACGAGCGCCGGTCTCGCGGCGCGCCTGCACTTCCTGTAGGATCGGGCGCGAAACCGCACGAAGAAACCAGATGTCAGATTCGTCGACGATCGGCGCCGGAGGGAGCGGTCAGGCCGCGACTCCCGCCATGCCCCCGCTGGTGCTCAGCACGCAGTACGTGCGCGAGATGAATTTCCGGGTGCCGGGCGCGCCGGCGATCTACGCGATCCCGAACCTCAGGCCGCACATCACGCTCGGGATCGACGTCCAGGCCCGCCAGGCCGAGGACAACCACCCGACCTACGAGGTCACGCTGCTGATGAGCTGCACCGCGACCACCCACGCGCCGGCGCCCGACCAGGATCCGCCGCCGGTCGCCTTCGTGGTCGAGCTCGCCTATTCCGGCATCTTCATGCTGCAGAACGTACCGGCCGACGCGATCGAGCCGGTGCTGCTGGCGGAATGTCCGCGCCTGCTGTTCCCGTTCGCCCGCGCCGTGCTGGCCGACATCACCCGCGAGGCTGGCTTCCCGCCGGTGATGCTGCAGCCGTTCGACTTCATCGCCTTCTGGCAGAACAAGCGCGCCGCGACCGCGGCCGCGGCGGGTGCCAACTCCGGCTCCGGCGACGCGCTGGAGCGCGCGCTGCAGCCGGCGACCTGATCGCGGGGCATCCCGGGAGCCAGACCGGGAGCCAGACGGGGAGCCAGACGGGGAGCCAGACGGGGAGCCAGACGGGGAGCCAGACGGGGAGCCGGCGGGCGGCCCCCTTTTCATCCCGCGTCACTCGGGCGCACCATGTCCGCCATGAACGCGATCCAGCCCCCCGCCAACCCGGCCGACGCCGCCCTCGCCCTCGTCGATCGCCAGCTCGAGTCCAGCCTGGAGCGGCTGTTCGCGTTGCTGCGCATCCCCAGCGTCTCGACCCAGCCGGAACATGCGGCGGATTGCCGGCGCGCGGCCGAGTTCCTATGCGCGGACCTGGCCTCGCTCGGCCTCGAGGCCAGCGTGCGCGAGACACCCGGCCTGCCGATCGTGGTCGCGCACGACCGTTCGGCGACCGAAGCTCCGCACGTCCTGTTCTACGGCCATTACGACGTGCAGCCGGTCGATCCGCTGGCGCTGTGGAACAGCGGACCGTTCGAGCCGGTGCTGGTCGACGGACCCGCCACCGACTCCGGCACCGAACGCTGCATCACCGCCCGCGGCGCTTCGGACGACAAGGGCCAGGTCATGACCTTCCTGGAGGCGCTGCGGGCGATCCGGGCGGCCGACGGGCGGTATCCGGTGCGGGTCTCGGTGCTGCTCGAAGGCGAGGAGGAGAGCGGCGGACCGAGCCTGCGCCCGTTCCTCGACGCCAACCGCGACGAGCTGCGCGCCGACATCGCCCTGGTCTGCGACACCGACATGCTCGAAAACGGCGTACCGGCGATCACCACCATGCTGCGCGGCCTGGTCGGCGAGGAGATCGTCGTCACCTGCGCCGACCGCGACCTGCATTCCGGCCTGTATGGCAACGCGGCGCGCAACCCGCTGCATCTGCTGGTCGACATCCTGGCGTCGCTGCGCGATCCGCACGGTCGCGTCACGCTGCCGGGCTTCTATGACGGGGTGGAGGATCCGCCGGCACAGGTGCGCGAGACCTGGGCCAGGATCGGCGGCGGCGACGACGCGCTGCTCGGCCCGGTCGGGCTGCGGATTCCCGCCGGAGAGCAGGGCTACAGCGCGCTGGAACAGACCTGGGCGCGGCCGACCTGCGAGATCAACGGCATCACCGGCGGCTATGGCGGAGAGGGCTTCAAGACCGTGCTGCCCGGGCAGGCCTCGGCCAAGGTCTCGTTCCGCATGGTCGCCGGCCAGGATCCGGACGCGGTGCGCGCCGCGTTCCGCGCCCATGTGCGGGCCAGGATCCCCGAGGATTGCAGCGTCGCGTTCCACGCGCATGGCGGTTCGCGCGCCAGCGCGCTGCCGATCGACGGCCCGCACCTGAAGGCGGCCCTGGTCGCGCTCACCGAGGAATGGGGCAGGCCGGCGGCGATCGTCGGCAGCGGCGGCTCGATCCCGGTGGTCAAGGATCTGCAGGAGGCGCTCGGCATGGACAGCCTGCTGATCGGATTCGCCAAGGCCGACAACCGGATCCATTCACCGAACGAGAAATACGACCTGACCAGCTTCCACAAGGGCACCCGCTCGTGGGTCCGGGTGCTGTATGCGCTGGCGCAGGCGGGCGCCACGCCCGGGTGACCTTCCGGGCAGCCCCCCTGCGCCGGCTGCCGGGGGGTCTCAGCGTGCCGCGGCGAGCAGGGCGTCCACGTCGGCGTCGGTGATGTCGAGCGCGGTGACCAGGCGGATCGGCGACGCGCCGGGGCGGGGCGCGACGCCGTCCGGCAGATACCAGTCGTAGAAGACGTATCCGGCCGATTGCAGGCGGGCGATCAGCCGGTCCGGCAGCACGACGAACAGCTCGTTGGCCTGCACCGGGAACAGCAGTTCGACCCCGTCCAGCGCCCCGAGCCCGTCGGCAAGGCGGGTCGCGGCCCGGTTGGCCAGCCGGGCGTTGGCCAGCCACAGATCGTCGGCGAGGTAGCCGATCAGTTGCGCGCTGAGATAGCGCGCCTTGGACCAGAGATGCGCCGCGCGCTTGCGCCTGCGGCCGAACTCGTGCGCCAGAGAAGGCGTGAAGAACACCACCGCCTCGGCCGCCATGGCGCCGTTCTTGGTGGCGCCCAGCGACAGCACGTCGACTCCGGCCCGCCAGGTCGCATCGGCCGGAGAGCAGTCCAGCGTCGCCAGCGCGTTGGCGAAGCGTGCCCCGTCCATGTGCAGCGACAGGCCGAGCCGGCGCGCCAGATCGCCGACCGCGTGGACATGGTCCGGCGTGTAGACGGTGCCCCATTCGGTCGCCTGGGTGATGCTGATCGCGGTCGGCAGCACCCGGTTGATGCCGAGCGACCGGCCGGCCTCCAGGTTCGCCGACAGCGCATCCGGCGAGAGCTTGCCGTCGCGGCTGGGCAGGGTCAGCAGCTTGGCGCCGCCCATGAAAAATTCCGGCGCGCCGCATTCGTCGTTCTGGATGTGCGCCGCGCCGTCGCAATAGACCGCGCCGTACGGCGGCACCATCGCCGACAGCGCCAGCGCGTTGGCGGCGGTGCCGGTGGAGACCGCGAACACCAGCGCCTCCGGCGCCTCGAACACCTGCCTGACCAGGGCGGTGAGCCGCTCGGTCCAGGGATCGCCGCCATAGGACGGCACCGCGCCCTGGTTGGCCGCGATCATCGCCTCGAGGATCGCCGGGCTGATCGGCCCGACATTGTCGCTGCTGAAATTCTTCCGTATGGGCGTCGTCATGCGGTGCATCCTGCCCGGTTCGATGGCCGGATTCCAGGGCGCCCCCCGAAGGGCGAACACGACACGGGAGAGATGCGGATGGACGCGAACCGGATCGAGACGCGCCTGATCGACGGCAAGGCCTACGCCAGGCGCCTGACCGCGGAGATCCGCGACGGCGTCGCCCGCCTGTCAGAGCGCACCGGCATCGTCCCCGGCCTCGCCGTCGTGCTGGTCGGCAGCAACCCGGCCAGCGAGGTCTATGTCCGCAGCAAGATCACCCACACCGAGGGCGTCGGCATGCGCTCGATGGCGCACGTGCTGCCGGGCTCGACCACCGAGGCGGAGCTGCTGGCGCTGATCGCCCGCCTGAACGACGACGATACGGTGCACGGGATCCTGGTGCAGTTGCCGCTGCCGCGCGGCATCGATGCCAACACCGTCACCGGCGCGGTGCATCCGGCCAAGGACGTGGACGGGCTCAGCCCGGTCAATGTCGGCCGCACCACGCTCGGCCTGCCCGGGCTGGTGCCCTGCACCCCGCTCGGCTGCCTGCTGCTGCTGCGCTCCGAACTCGGCACCCTCAAGGGGCTGCACGCGGTGGTGGTCGGCAAGTCCAACCTGGTCGGCCGGCCGATGGCGCAACTGCTGCTGCAGGAGGAATGCACCGTCACCGTCTGCCACGTGGCGACGCCGGATGTCGGTGCGCTGGCCTGCCAGGCCGACATCCTGGTGGTCGCCACCGGCCACAAGGGCCTGGTACGCCGCGACTGGATCAAGCCCGGCGCCACGGTGATCGATGTCGGCATCACCCGCGTCACCACGCGCGAGGGCAGGAGCCGCCTGATGGGCGACGTGGTGCACGAGGAGGCGCTGGGCCGCGCCGGCCGTCTCACGCCGGTGCCGGGCGGCGTCGGTCCGATGACCATCGCCTGCCTGCTGCGCAACACCCTGACCGCCGCGGAGCGCATAACCGCGATGCAACCCGCCGCCTGATCGGGCCGTTCCAAGGCGCGATCAACAGGAGGAACTGCCATGCCCGCCACCAAGGAACAGGCCGTCGAGCATCACGAGGCCGCGGCGACCGCGTTCGAGCATGCTGCGGAAGCGCATCGCGAAGCCGCCAAGCATGCCGGATCGGCCAATTTCGAGAAGGCGGAACGTTATTCCGACGCCGCGCTGGAGCAGAGCACCACCGGCACCCGGCACGCGACCGAGGCCTCGCTGATCTACACCGCGATCGCCAGCGAGAAGGCGGACGCCGAGGCGGCGGAAAAGGCGGAGAAGGCCGAGGCGGACGCCAAGCACGCCGCCAAGAAGGCGGCCGAGGCGGAGTAGTCGCAGGGCCTTCACCAGGCCTCAGGTGGCGAGGAAGTCCTTGAAACGCCTCGCCACCTCGTGAGGCGCCACGGTCGGGCGCCCCAGCGTCGCCATCGAGCCGGGGGCGATCCTGGCATGGATCAGCACCGGTCCTGGCTCCGTCGAAGAAAGCGCCGCTCCCAGCGCGTCCGAAAAACCGCTCGCATCGTCGGCCATGAAGGCCGCGCGGTAGCCGCAGGCCAGCGCCACGGCGGCGAAATCCACCGACGCCGAAACGGTGCTCTGTCCGCCGGTCGAATCATGCACGCCGTTGTCCAGCAGCACGTGCAGCAGGGTGCGGGGCTGCCGCGCGCCGATCGTCGCGAGCGATCCGAGCTTCATCAGCGCGGCGCCGTCGCCGTCGATCACCACCACCGGACGGTCCGGCACGGTCAGCGCCACACCGAGCGCCATGCCGGACGCCCCACCCATCGAGCCGACCTGGTAGAGATGCTGCGGCCGGTCGGACAGGGTGAACAGCTCGCGGCCGCTCTTGCCGGTGGTGGCGATCACCGCGGCGCGCTCCGGCAGCATCGACAGCAGACGTTCGAGCAGCGCCACCCTGGTCGGACGCGCCCCGTGCGCGCGAAGGTCGGTGAGCGCGCCGGACGGCGGCAGGGCGGTCGCCGGCTCCGCGAGCCTTTCCTCGGCCACGCTGCCCTGCGCCATCACCAGACCGAACGGCAGGCCGTGTTCGGAAAAGCGCGCCACCGCGGCGTCGAGCGCCGGAGCGACCGCCGCGTCGGTGGTGGGGAACGGCAGGTTGGGCACGGCGCAGAGATCGAGCAAACGCTGCGTGATTTGGCCCATCAGCTCATGCTGCGGCTCGTCCTTCACCCCGGGCTCGCCGCGCCAGGTGGTGATGAGCAGCAGCGGGATGCGGAACGGGACGTTGAGCGAGGTCAGCGGATTGACGCAGTTGCCGAGCCCGGAATTCTGGCAGATCACCACCCCGCCGCGGCCGCCAAGCCAGGCGCCCGACGCGATCGCCACCGCCTCGCCCTCGCTGGCGGCGCCGACATAGTCCAGCCCGCCGCCCGACGCCGCGCTGCTGATCACGCGGTTGATCATCGGCGTCAGGAACGAGCACGGCACGCCGGCATAGAAATCGAGGCCGCGCTGCGCGGCGGCGTCGAGGAAGGTCTGGGCCTGGATCATGGTCCGGATTTAGACCGGATCGCCTGGAGCGATCCAGCGGCTTCGTACCGGATCGCATGGAGCGATCCAGCGGCTTCATCAGCGTGCCGGCATCGCCCGCGACGGATGCTCGCTCGCGAAACTCTATCGGTTCAATGCAGCGAAAGCTGCGGCGGCGGCGGCTCGTCGGTCGGCTGCGCCAGGCGGCTGCCGGTCAGCACGACGCTGTCGCTGCCCTTGGGGTCGTGGCTCACATAGGGGAGGTTCAGGCTGCTGGCGCGCACCTGGTAGTCCCGGTCTCCGGTCAGGTCGACCACGCGGTCGCCGGCGCAGGCGGCGGCGGCGGCCTGGAACGGCATGGAGCGCGCCGGATAGTCGAACAACCGGTGGATGCACTGCGCATCGCTCTCGCCGGGCAGCCTGGTCGGTCCAGAGGCGCAGCCGGCCAGAGTGGCGCAGCCGGCCAGCGCGCCCAGGAGCGCGAGGCCGACGCCACGGCCGGCCGGCTTGCCCATCAGGAGAAGTTCCGTGCGTCGGCCAGGTCGGTCATCGTGTCCACGTCGAGCCAGTGGCCGGTGATGTAGTGCACCACCACCGGGTGGCGCGCCATCAGGCGCGAGAGCAGCGCCGCCATGTCCGCGGTCTGCGCGCTGCCGTCGCGCTGCATCGCGGCGAGTTCCTCGCGCACCAGCGCCGCGCCCCGCGCGCTGAGACGCATCAGCCCGATCCATTCGCCCATGCTGTCGGCGGCCGGAACCGCGCCGATGCCGCGCAGGCTGGCAGGCTGGTCGTCGAGATAGCTGGTCGAGAACGGCTTGTCGGCCAGCACCAGGTCGCGCGGGTGCGGATGGTGGCTGCCGCGCGCGCCTTCCGCCCGCTGGCGCAGCGCATCGACGGCGATCGCGATGTCGGCCTCGACCCCCATCAGCGCATCGAGGATGTAGCGACGGAACAGCACGTCGCCATAGACCAGCACGGTCTCGCCGGTCAGGCGGTCGGCGGCGCGCAGGAGCGAGGCGACCTCTCCGGTGCTGTCGAAGGCGTCGTTGTCCAGCAGGGTCAGACCCTCGGACGGCACGGTCTGCGGGTTGATCGCGTCCTTGGCGTAGCCGCGCACCACCGCCACGTCGCGCACGCCGCTCTGCCGCAGCGTGTCGAGCAACTGGCCCAGCAGCGGGCGGCCGCGCACGTCGATCATGCATTTCGGCCGGTCGGCGGTGAGCGGGCCGAGTGCCGCGCCCTGCGACGCCGCCAGCACGATGCCGCGCACCGGATCGGCCGGGGCGGCGAGGTCGCCGGCGGCGCCGGTCGCCGCCGCGATCGCGCCCTCGGAGGCTGCCGGCACGGCCGGGGCGCCGCGCACCACCGGCAGATAGCGGTCGCCGGCGGTCTCGAGCTCGTCGTTGTCCATCAGCGCGAAGATGTCCTTGACGCTGGCGACGCGGCCCTCGACCTGGGTCAGGTTGTGCTCGGCATGGATCGAGGCGGCGGTCTCGCGCATCGCGGTGATCGAGGCGCGCACCAGGTGGTTGGCCCAGATGATGGTCGAGACTCCGGCCTTGGCGAACGCCTCGGTCGGGGTGCCGTAGTACATGGTCGGCACGATCACCACCGGGCAGCGATCGCCCCAGCGCTCCATGAAGCCCAGGATCTCGTGCGCGGTGCGCTTCTTGGAATGCATCAGGATCGCGTCGGCGCCGGCGCGATGATAGGCCTCGGCGCGCCGCAGCGCCTCGTCCATCGAATGCCCGGAAATCAACGCCTCGACCCGCGCGACGATGGAGAAATCGTCGTCGGTCTGGCTGTCCTTGCCGGCGCGGATGCGGCCGCAGAATTCCTCGATGTCGGCCAGCGGCTGCGCCTCGCCGATGAAGCTGTTGGTCTTGGGGAACAGCTTGTCCTCGATGCACACGCCGGCGACCCCGCGGGCGCACAGCTTGGCCACCAGCCGGCGCACGCTGTTGAAGTTGCCGTATCCGGTGTCGCCGTCGAGCAGGATCGGCAGGTCGGTGGCGTCGGCCATGTATTCGACCTGCTCGAGCACCTGGGTCCAGGAGGCCTCGTTGTTGTCGCGCAGGCCCATGGCGGCGGACATCGACAGGCCGGAGCCCCAGATGCCCTCGAACCCCGCCTCGGCGACGATCTTGGCCGACAGGCCGCTATGCGCCTCCATCAGGAACGCCAGCTCGGGGCGCGACAGCATGGCACGCAGACGGGCGAAACGGCTGGCGCGGACCGGCGCCGCGGCACGCGGACGGGAGGGTGCGACCGCGTCGACGGCAGCGTGACGGTCAGGCTCGTTTCCGGTCGCCAATTTGCGCAATCCTCGTCAAAATGTCATGTAACTGACTCTTACCTGCATCAAAACGCCGGGATCGGCCAGACACAATATGAACGCTGCCGACCCTGCACCCGACCTCGGTTCCGATCGCCCCCCCGTTCTGATCCTGGCTGCCGGGCGCGGCAAAAGACTGGGCAGCGCGCTGCCGGGATCCGCCGCGTCCGACGGCGCCGAGGCGATCCCGAAGATCCTGCTGCGCTTCGACGGGCGCTCCCTGCTGGAACGGCACCTGGAGCGGCTCGACCGGGCCGGTGCCGGCCCGGTGACGCTGGTGGTGGGTTTTCGCGCCGGCCTGATCGAGGCGGAGCTGGAGCGGATCGGACGCGCCGGCACCGTGTCGCTGCTGCACAATCCGGACTGGCACGAAGGCAGCGTGGTGTCGCTCGCCGCCGGCCGCGCCGTGCTGGAGTCCGGTGCGACGGTGGTGCTGATGGACGGCGACGTGATCTACGGCCAGGCGCTGATCGACCGCCTGTTCGCCAGCAGCCACCAGGCGGCCCTGCTGCTGGACCGCGATCTGGAGCCGGGCGACGAGCCGGTCAAGATCTGCGTCGATACCGGCGGCCGGATGGTGGATTTCGCCAAGAGTCCGGATGTCGACCATGCCTGGCATGGCGAATCGGTGGGGTTCTTCCGGTTCGCGCCGGAGATCGCCGCCACCCTGGCCTGGCGCGCCGCGGCGACGATCGCCGAGGGCGGCCGGATGGTGGAGTACGAGGAGCCGATCAGGGCGATGATCAAGGCGGACGCGCGAGGCGCGTTCGGGTTCGAGGACGTGACCGGCCTGCCCTGGACCGAGATCGATTTCAAGGAAGACGTCGCCAAGGCGGAAGCGCTGGCGCCGTTGCTGTCGGAGACCGTGGCATGAACGTGCTGTCCCATCCCTTCGCCCCAGGAGCCGCTGGCCGCGTCGCCGGCCGCGGCGCCGGCATGCCGGAACCGTCGGAGATCGCGGCGATGCGCAGCGACGGCTACCTGGTGGTGCGCGGGTTCTACTCCGCGGCGGAGACCGAGGCGCTGATCGCGCTGACCGGGGACATCGCCGCGCAGCCGGAGGCGCCGGGCGGGCAGATGGTCTATCACGAGGACAGCCTGCTGGAGCCGGGTCGGCGCGTTGTGCAGCGGATCGAGGATTTCTGCACCCACAACCCGGCGATGGATGCGGTCGCTCGGCATGGCGCACTGAGCCGCTGGCTCTCGGTGCTGATGGGCGGCGAGACGGTGCTGTTCAAGGACAAGATCAATTTCAAGTATCCGGGCGGCGACGGCTTCAAGGCGCACCAGGATCAGCAGGCGGGCTGGACCGCCTATGCGCCCCTGTTCGTGACCGCCCTGGTCACCATCGACCGGGCCACCATCGAGAACGGCTGCCTGGAGATCGCCACCGCGCCGCGCGCCAGGACCCTGATCGGCGCGGAGTGGACGCCGCTGCCGGAGGACGAGCTCGGCCTGGTCGCGGTGCCGACCGAACCGGGCGACGTGATCTTCTTCGACAGCTACGTGCCGCACGCCTCGAAGCCGAACCTGACCCGGGGACAGCGGCGCGTGCTCTATCTCACCTACAATCTGGCCGAGCAGGGCGACCACCGGCGCCGCTATTTCGACGAGAAGCGCGCCGCCTTTCCGCCCGACATCGAACGAAAGGCCGGCGAGACCTACGTCTTCCGGGTCTGACCACGTCGCTTCATCCGGCTTGTGTGGCCGCGCTGCTCTTTCGCAGCCGCGCGCCAGCCCGTATTGCTGCGCGCGTTGGCGCCTCGCGCGCGTGTTGGGGGACGATGATGCGGCGCACGACCCGGGGCTTTTCGACCAGACCGGCGTTCCTGCTGGCCGGGCTCGGCGCGGCGCAACTGCTGCTGGCAGGCTGCGCGACCCCGCCTCCGAAGACCGACCCCGACGCCCTGGCCGACTACAAGGCCAACGACGATCCGTTCGAGCCGACCAACCGCGTGGTCTATGCGGTCAATGACGGCCTGCTGACCTACGTGATCACGCCGATCGCGCGCGGCTACAACGCCGTCCTGCCGCAGCCGGTGCGGTCCGGCATCCACAACGTGCTGAACAATCTCGGCGCGCCGGTGCAGTTCGCCAACGACGTGATGGAGACGCGGCCGCGGCGCGCCGGCGACACGTTCGTGCGCTTCCTGGTCAATTCGACCGTGGGCGTCGGCGGCGTGTTCGACGTCGCCAAGCATGTCGGCTACCCGGACCATTCCGCCGATGGCGGCCTGACGCTGGCGATCTGGGGCATCCCGTCCGGACCCTATCTGTATCTGCCGCTGTTCGGGCCGTCCGGGGTGCGCGACGGCATCGGCCGCGGCGTCGATTCCGCGGTCAGCCCCTACACCTGGGTGACGTTCAACGGCGTCAACCATCTCAACGCGATCTCGACCGGGCTGTCGGCCGTGGACGGCGTGGCGCCGCATATCGACGAGCTGAAGAAGCTGAACGAGCAGGCGCTCGACCCGTACGCCACCCAGCGCTCGCTGTATCGCCAGGTGCAGCAGACCCGGGTCGAGGCGGTCCGCGACGATCGCCGCGCCACCGTGCCGGACTGGTATCCGGATGCCGGCGCCACCGGCGCCCCGGCCCCGGCGCTGCCGGGCCGGACGCCGCTTCCGCTCCCGGTGATCAGCCCGGTGGTCTCCAGGGTCGCCACCCCCGCCGCCAGCCAGGTCGCTGCACAGCCGTCGGCGCCGTAGCGCCGCCATACAGGTGTCGGCGCCGTAGCGCCGCCATACAGCCGTCGGCGCGGGAGCGCCGCCGCACCATTGCCAGATCCGGCCCACCGCCGGTCCGCCGTCAACCGGATCTTAATCTCGATGCGCGATGGTCTCGCCGTTGCGGGACGCACCGGGAGCGGATCATGGGCTGGCTGAGCAGTACGCTGATCGGCATGGTCGTCGTCTCGCACCCTGTCGCACCGCCGTCGCCGGCCCCGCGCCTCGCGCCGGACGGCGTGGTCGCGCGCTGCGACGATTTCGTGCGCGTCACGCCATCGGTGTTCACCGGTCGCGGCGGCGCCTGGTTCGCGGCCGGCGGACAGCGCGACTATCTCGCCCATGACACGTTCGGCCCGGGCGCGCTGTCGATCGGCGGTGTCGATCCGGCGCTGTATCTGCAGCGCGCCTGTGCCGGCCGGTAACAGCGGCGCTACATTTCGCCCCAGATCGATCGGACGTGCCGCGGTAACACGACCGGGTCGCAGAACCCGGGGACGGATCGATGTCTTACTGGACGATGATGGCGGTGACGGGCGCGGTGGCCCTGCTCGGCGCCCTGTTCGCGGTGCTGATCTTCAAGCTCGACGCCGACACGCTCGACGAGCTGAACACGCCCGAGGACGAGCGCCGCTGGACCAGCATCATCTGACCGGATGCCGTCGCGGCGCGGATATCAGTGAAAATTGCCAAATCGGGGCGAGAATTCTCAACCATTGGTCATGGCAATGGGCATTTTTGGGAGGCTTCAGAATAATGCCTTATAAATCAGTGTGTTAGACGTTGGCATGGGCGATGCAATCTCCTGTCTGCGGGCCAATCCGGCCGGCCAGACAGAAGGAAACACCGCCATGACCAGCCATGACATCCTCTCCAGCGTCACCTCGATTCAGCGCGCCGACAGCGCCAATCCAATTCCGGCCGGCAACCTGACCGCGACCGCCGACCTGGCGATCCGGGCGGCGCTGGCGCTGATGCCGTTCTCCGCCATCGCCTGGCTGTTCATCGCCCACTGACCGCATGCCCCGTGAGCGGCTGGTCAGGCGGCCGCCGGGATGGCACCACCGTCCGTAGCCGGCGCTTCCTGCCATGGGCAGGCGGCCGGCGCGGCGGGGAGGCACGGCATTGCGGCGGACAGCATGGATCGGCATCGCTCTCTCGATCCTGGTCGGCCTGCCAGCGATCGGACTTGTCGCCGCCGCCGCTTCGATCGATCCGAACCGAGCCAAGCCACGAATCGCCGCCCTGGTCGAAGCCCAGACCGGACGCGCGCTGAGCCTGAACGGCCCGATCAGGATGGAATGGTCGCTGCGCCCGACCCTGTCGATCGCCGACGCCAGGCTGGCCAACCTGCCGGGCGGCTCGCGCCCTGATATGGCCCGCGTCGAGCGGATCGAGGCGCGTCTGTCGATACCGGCCTTGCTGCACCACCGGATCGAGATCAGCCGCCTGACCCTGATCGGCCCGAACATCCTGCTGGAGCAGGTCGCCGGCCGGCCGAACTGGGTGTTCCAGCCGCAGGACCGGCCAAGGCCCGGCACGCCAGGCCCGGCAACCGGCGACAAGGGCGGCTTCGCGCTGGCGATCCTGGCGGCGCATGTCCAGAACGGCATGGTCACCTTCCACTTCCCGGCCCGCACCAGCGTGATCGGCCTGCGCTCGCTCGATTACGCGCACCGGCGCTGGACCGACAAGCTGACCCTGGGCGGGGTGCTGGTCTATGCCGATTTCCAGCCCTTCACGCTGCACGTGTCGGCCACGCCGACCGGCGGCACCTTCGATCCCTGGACCACGATTCTGCAGGCGACGGCGTTCGACGCCAGCCTCGCCGCGACCGGCAGCATGAGCCTGGACGGCCCGTTCGCGCTGTCGGTCGCGATGCGCGCGCCGGCGCTGGAGCGGCTGAACCAGCTCCTGCCGGAGATGCGCCTGCCGGCGCTGCACCGGATGGAGCTGTCGGCCAGGATAAGGAACGGACCGGAGCGCGGCGATCTGCCGATCGCCGGTCAGAGCACGCTGCGTTTCGACAGCGCCGACCTGGGCGACCGCGTTCCCGGCCTGAGCCTGTCCGGCGTCGCCCTCGCCCTGCCAAAGGAGGGCGGCGTCGCCACCGCGTCCGGCGCGGGACGCTACCTGACCCAGGGATTCGGCTTCAACGCGACTCTTGCGGTGCCGGTGCTGCTCGACGGACGCAGCCTCGAACCCCTCGCCCTCGACCTCCACACCGACGGCAAGGACCAGGACACGCTCTCGCTGCGCGGCACGCTGGCGCTGGCGGATGCGGGCTATGCGGGGTTCGACGGCGCGATGACGCTGAAGGCGAAAAATCTGGCCGCGTTCCGCCCGATCGCCTCGCCCGCCCTTCCGGCGCTGACCAACCTGTCGCTGCGGGCCGGTCTCAGCCTGCCGGCCGCGTCGGACCGCGTGGTGCTGCGGGGGCTCGCTCTGAGTGCGCGCGAGGGCGACCTGTCCGGCGACGCCAGCGTTCGGCTCGGCGGCGCCAAGTCCGTCTCGGGCGCGCTGCGATCGACCCGGCTGGATCTCGACGCGCTGCTGCCGGCGCCGGACCCGTCGCCCAGGCCCGCCGCCGGCGGGGTGTTCCCGAACCGCCCGCTCCCCTGGGACATGCTGCGCGGGCCGGCGCTCGATCTGTCCTGGCGGGCGGACATCGTGCGCTACCGCGGGCAGGACTGGCCGGACCTGCGTGTCGCGGCGCGCCTGGACCAGGGCAGGCTGGCGCTCTCGCTGCCGGGCGGCCTGCTGCAGGGCGATCTCACGGTCGATGCGGGTCAGCGACGCGACGTTCCGGTCCGGCTCGCGGTGCGGACCACCACCCTGGCGCTGGCTCCCGTGGCCGGTCTCGCCGGCGTGCCGGGCAGGGTCGACGGCACGCTGTCGCTGTCGCTGCAGCTCGCCGGCAAGGGCGACACGCCGCACGCGCTCGCCGCCTCGCTCGACGGGTCGCTCTCGCTGTCCACCCTGGGGGCGAGCATCGGCGACCAGGCGCTGACGGCGCTGGCCGGTCCGGCGCTGAAGCAGCTCGGCGCGCCGCCGCCGGCTGGCGGCCGCGCCACGATACGCTGTCTCGGGGTGGACGGAACGCTGCAGGACGGGGTGGTGCGTCTGCGCAGCATCGCGCTCGATGCCGGCGCCCTGATCCTGAGCGGGTCCGGCATGATCGATCTGGGCAAGGAGACGGTGGCGCTCAAGCTGCATCCGCTGGCCAGGCTGGCCGGATCGCGGGTGGCGGTGCCGGTGGTGGTCACCGGCGGCTTCTCCAGCCTGCATGCCGGGCTCGACGCCTCCGGCCTCGACAAGGTCGGCCTGCTGATCGACGCGCTGTTCGGCGGCGACCACCCCAAGACCTGCGCCGCCGCCGGGCTCGCGCCGGCACCAGGCTGACCTTCCTTTAGAGCCCGGCCGCCCGACCTTTAAAAAAGGAGAGACCATTCGGAAACGTGTCCTGGCGAGTCAGAGGCGACGCGCCAGCGACGCCGGCCGCGGGTCATGGCCGAGCATCGAAGCGGAGCGACCTCCAGGTCGTGAGCATCGAAGCGCAGGCCATGGCCCGCGGATGACCGCCAGGCCGCGTTTCCGAACGGTCTCTAAGCTTGGTTGAGGTCGATCAGGCTCTGCCGGATGCGCCGGCCGCGTTCGATGCGGTCGACGATGAAGGCGTCGTCGCCCCAGCGGATCGCCCTGGCCATCGCCTGCGCGTCCTCGGTGAAGCGGGCCAGCATCTCCAGCAGCGCGTCGCGGTTGTTGAGGAACACGTCGCGCCACATCACCGGGTCGGATGCGGCGATGCGGGTGAAGTCGCGGAAGCCGGACGCGGCGAACTGCAGCACCTCGCTACGGCTCTCGCCTTCGAGGTCGTCGGCGGTGCCGCAGATGGTGAAAGCCAGCAGATGCGGCAGGTGGCTGACGATCGCCAGCACCCGGTCGTGATGCGCCGCATCCATCTCCTGGGTCATCGCGCCGCAGCCCTGCCAGAGGGAAGCGATCTGCGCCGCTGCCGCCGGATCGCCGTCTTCCAGCGGCGTCAGCAGGGTCCATCGCCCGTCGAACAGGGTGGAGAAGCCGGAATCCGGCCCGGAATATTCGGTACCGGCCAGCGGGTGCGCCGGCACCAGCCGCACGCCGTCCGGGAGCAGCGGCAGCAATTCCCGGATCACCGACTGCTTGGTGGAGCCGACATCGGTGAGGATCGCGCCCGCGTGCATGTGCGGCAGCAGGCCGCTCGCGGCCTGCGCCATCGCGCCCACCGGCACGCAGAGCACGACGCAGTCGGCGCCCGTGGCGGCCTCCCGCGCGTCGTCGGCGACCCGGTCGACGATGCCGAGCTCGGCGACGCGCGCCCGCACCTGCTCGCTGGCATCCCAGGCGACGATCTCCGCGGCGAGCCGGTCCTGCCGGGCCCGCCTGGCGAGCGAGCTGCCGATCAGGCCGAGCCCGACGATGGTCAGGCGCGCGAAGATCGGCCGGGGATGCGGGTCCGTCACAGCGAGGTTTCCAGCACCGGCTTGGCGGTCAGCGGCCGGCGCAGGCGACGCAGCTCGACGAGTTGCCAGACCAGCAGCGCGGGCACGCCGATCGTCAGGTCGCGGCCGCGACGCAGCAGCGAGAGGCCCAGAGAGAGATGCGGATCGATGCCGAACAGGCTGCCGAGCGCCACGTACGCCGCTTCCTGCACGCCGAGCGCCGCCGGCACCAGGAACGAGACCGACAGCACGCCGCTGGCCACCCCCTCGATCGCCAGCGACTCGCCGAAGCCGATCGGCGCGCCGAGCAGCCGGTAGGCGAGCCAGACCCAGCCGGCGCCGGCGATCCAGGCGCAGAGATGGATCAGGCTGGCGGCCACCAGGCGCGCCGGCTGCCGATAGAAGCGGTTCAGGCGCGCCTGCAGCGTGTCGATACCGTCCTGCATCACGCCCTGCCACTGTCCGGCGACGTGGCTGCCGAGGCCGCGCACCAGACGGCGGAACAGGCCGGAGGCGCTGCGCTGCGCCCAGATGAACCCGACCATGGCGACCGCCATCAGCGCCATGCCGAGCGCCACCGGGCCGGCAAAGGAGCTGTCGGGACGGCGATCGAGCAGGAACAGCAGGCCCAGCGTCACGAACAGGATCTGGCCCAGCACCTCGACGGTCACGTCGACCACGTTGGCGGCCGATGCCTCCGGCCAGGCCACCGCGCGACGCGTGCCGGCCGGGAAGCAGGTGGCGCGGATGGCGATCAGGATGCCGCCGAGCTGGCTGAACGGCAGGCAGGTGGTTGCCGCCTCGCGCACGATCCTGGCCGGGAGCAGGCGACGCAGGCCGAGACCCGGACAGGCGACCACCCAGGCGCAGGCCAGCACCACATCGGTCGCGAGCTGGGTCGCCACCAGCGCCAGGAAGCCGCCGATGCCGGCGGAGATCACCGCCTTGAACACTTCGCCGGCGCCGAGCCAGCCGGTCAGGAAGGTGATGACGCAAAGCCCGAGCACTGCGAGCAGGATGGAGACCGTCTTCAAGCGGGCGGCCTTTCCGGACGCGAGATCGAGGAACGGTGCCTCTACACCGTCGAACGCCGAAGTGCCATCTCGATGCCGTTGCGCGGAATGCAGGCAAGCCGTCCATTCCTGGGAGAAGCAACCAGCGACGTTTCGCCGGCTCGATCGACGCGCCCTGCGGCGGCTTCGGTCGCCGCCTTGAACTCCCGGCCGATTGACGTCAGGATTCCGCAACGATTCGGGACGGACAATGGCACAAAGACAAGGACCAGGTTCTCCGCTCGGGTCGCTGGTCGCGATCGGCGTGGTGGTGGGCGTCGGCGCCGCCGCGTTCGCCTATACCGCCGGCTGGCTGTCGCCGCAGCGCCTGACGCCGGAGCGGATGGTTGCGGCGCTCGGCGCGCCGATGCCGGCCGATCTCGGTCATCGCCGCAACCACGCCAAGGGGCTGTGCTTCACCGGCTGGTTCCAGGCCAACGGCAACGGCGTCGCCCTGTCGCGCGCGGCGCTGTTCGTCGCCGGCTCCTATCCTGTGGTCGGCCGGTTCAATCTCGGCACCCCGAACCCCGACGCCAAGGACGCCAGCGCCCGGGTGCGCGGGCTCAGCATCCAGATCAAGCCGCCGGGCGGGCAGGAATGGCGCAGCGGCATGATCAACGCGCCGTTCTTCCCCGTCTCCACGCCGCAGGATTTCTACCAGCTTCTGACCGCCAGCGGGTCGAAGGACCCGGGGGCGATGCCGGGCTTCGTCGCGGCGCATCCCGGCTTCGTGAAATTCGGCGCCTGGGCCCAGACCGGACCCTGGACCGGCTCCTATGCCGAGGAGCGCTACAACGGACTGAACGCGTTCCGCTTCGTCGATGCGTCGGGCGCCGTGCATCCGGTGCGCTGGTCGATGCTGCCGGCGGCGGCGCCGGTGTCGGTCGATCCGGCCACGCTCGATGCCGGCGGCCCGGACCTGCTGGAGCAGGACATCACCAAGCGGGTGCAGGCCGGACCGGTGCGCTGGACGCTGCAGGTGACGCTGGCCGACGCGTCGGACCAGACCGCGGATCCGAGCGAGCCTTGGCCGGACGGGCGCCGCACGGTCGATGTCGGCACGCTGCTGGTGGACCAGGTGCAGGCGGAGGCGGACGGTCCATGCCGCGACGTCAATTACGATCCGACGGTGCTGCCCGACGGCATCGCCGTCGGCGACGATCCGTTCCCGGCGGCGCGCTCGGCGGCGTATGCGGTCTCGTTCGACCGCCGCACCGCGGAGGCGGCCGACTATCCGCGCACCGCTCCAGCGCCCGCTCCGGCGCCCGCTCCGGCTCAGTCGGGAGCCGAGACCCCGGCACAGGGAAACAAGCCATGAGCGCCACCCGCGCGTCCCGCTTCACGCCGCTGCAGCGCGGGCTGCACTGGGTGATGGCGCTCTGCATCCTGGCGATGCTGTTCATCGGCGTGGGCATGGTCTCGACCATCACCCAGAGCCACCTGACGCTGGTCTCGATCCACAAGCCGCTCGGCCTGGCGATCCTGGCGCTGGTGCTGGTCAGGATCGCGGTGCGGCTGCGTTCCGGCGCGCCGGGCCTGCCGGCGGACCTGCCGGCGCCGATGAAGCTGGCGGCGCGCCTGTCGCACTATGCGTTCTACGCGCTGATGCTGGCGATGCCGCTGCTCGGCTGGGGCATGCTGTCGGCGGCCGGCTACCCGGTCACGGTGCTGGGCTTCACCCTGCCGCCGATCCTGCCGCAGAGCGATTCGCTGCACAGCCTGCTCTGGACCGCGCACCGCACGCTGGCGTTCGCGTTCTTCGCGCTGATCCTGCTGCATCTGGCGGCGGCTTTGTTCCATGCGCTGGTCAGGCGGGATGGGGTGTTCGAGGCGATGGGGCCGGCGGTCAGGTAAGAAGGCCTTCTTTTTCTGGAGAAAAAGAAGCAAAAAGACTTCTGAATGTTTGGGCGCTGTGCGGGGCACCGACGATCGCTCCGGAGGGCGCTGGCATGACCAAACCTACCTTGGTGACCGGGGCGACCGGGTTCGTCGGCTCGGCGGTGGCGCGGACGCTGATCGCGCGCGGGCACAGGCTGCGCCTGCTGGTGCGCGCGGGAAGCGACCGGCGCAACGTGGCGGATCTCGATGCGACCCTGGTCGAGGGCGACCTGGCGCGGCCGGAGACCTTCGCCGCGGCGCTCGACGGGTGCGGGGCGCTGTTCCATGTGGCGGCGGACTACCGGCTGTGGGTGCCGGATCCGGAACGGATGATGCAGGCCAACGTCGAGGGCACCCGCCGGCTGATGCTGGCGGCGCAGGCGGCTGGCGTGGAACGGATCGTGTATTGCTCGTCGGTGGCGGCGCTGGGGCTGGTGGGCGACGGTACGGTGGCAGACGAGACCACCCCGGTGCACGAGGACAAGATCGTCGGAATCTACAAGAAATCGAAATATCGCGCCGAGCGGGCGGTGCTGGCGCTGGTGCGTGACCAGGGCCTGCCGGCGGTGATTGTCAACCCGTCGACGCCGATCGGGCCGCGCGACATCAAGCCGACGCCGACCGGGGCGATGATCCGCGATGCCGCCGCCGGCCGGATGCCGGCCTTCGTCGAGACCGGCCTCAACCTGGTGCATGTGGACGACGTGGCCGAGGGGCACGCGCTGGCGTTCGAGCGCGGACGGATCGGCGAGCGCTATATCCTGGGCGGCGAGGATTTCTCGCTCAAGGCGCTGTTCGGGCTGGTGTCGGAGGTCGCCGGGGTGAAGGCGCCGCGCATCCAGCTCAGCCAGACGATGCTGTGGCCGGTCGCGATCGTCTCCGAGGCGCTGGCCAGGGGATTCGGGACCGAGCCGCGGGTGACGCGGGAGATGCTGGCGATGTCGAAGAAGAAGATGTTCTTCGCCTCGGACAAGGCGAAGCGGGAGCTGGGCTATGCGCCGCGTCCGGCCCGCGCGGCGGTGGAGGATGCGGTGGCGTGGTTCCGCGCCAACGGCATGATCTGAGCCATGCTGGCGCTCGCGATCCTGACGCTGGCGATCTGGGTCTGGCTGATCCTGGCGCATGGCCGGTTCTGGCAGGCCGGCCCGGTGCTGCGGCCGATCTCGGCTGACCGGGACCCGGCGCCGGGCGGCACCTGGCCGGCGGTGTCGATCGTGGTGCCGGCGCGCGACGAGGCGGAGCAGGTCGCCGCCTGCGTCGGTTCGCTGCTGGCGCAGGACTATCCCGGCGATTTCCGCATCGTGCTGGTCGACGACCGCAGCAGCGACGGCACCGGCGCGATCGTGCGCGGGCTGGGTGCCGGCTCGAACCGGCTGACGGTGCTGGACGGCGCCGACCGGCCGGCGGGCTGGAGCGGCAAGCTCTGGGCGGTGCAGCAGGGGGTGGCCGAGGCGCTCAGGGACACGCCGGACGAGAGCGGCTACGTGCTGCTGTGCGATGCCGACATCGTCCATGACCCGCGTCACCTGACCACGCTGGTGGAGAAGGCCGAGCGCGACCGGCTCGACCAGGTCTCGGAGATGGTGGCGCTGAACTGCGAGAGCGCGGCGGAGCGGGCGCTGGTGCCGGCCTTCGTGTTCTTCTTCCAGTTGCTCTACCCGTTCGCCCGGGTGAACCGGCCGGGCGCTCGCACCGCCGCGGCGGCCGGTGGAACCGTGCTGATCAGGCGCAGCGCGCTGGACCGGATCGGCGGCATCGCCAGCCTGCGCGGCGCGCTGATCGACGACGTGACGCTGGCGACCAGGGTCAAGCGCAGCGGCGGGACCATCTGGCTGGGCCACTCGATGCTGGCGCGCTCGGTCAGGCCCTATCCGGGCGCGGCGGACGTGTGGCGCATGGTGGCGCGCACCGCCTACGTGCAACTGCGATTCTCGCCGCTGCTGCTGGCCGGCACCGTGCTCGGCATGATCGTGGTGTGGATCGCGCCGGTGCTGAC
>CAIMSN010000068.1 GCA_903844135.1 uncultured Rhodospirillales bacterium
ATCTCCGAGACCGCGCGCGTGTTCGCCGGCATCGACGTGACCAAGGAACCGGTCCCGGTGCTGCCGACCGTGCACTACAACATGGGCGGCATCCCGACGAACTATCATGGCGAGGTGCTGCGGCCGACCGCGGGCGACCCGGACGCGGTGGTTCCCGGCCTGATGGCGGTGGGCGAGGCTGCCTGCGTCTCGGTGCACGGCGCCAACCGACTCGGCACCAACTCGCTGCTCGACCTGGTGGTGTTCGGCCGCGCCGCCGCCAACCGCGCCGCCGAGACGATGAAGCCGGGCGACGCGATCCGACCGCTGCCGGACCGCGCCGGCGAGGCGTCGCTGGACCGGCTGGACCGGATGCGTCACGCCAACGGCGCCACCCGGGTCTCGACCATGCGCGAGGAGCTGCAGCGCACCATGCAGGCGCATGCCGCGGTGTTCCGCAGCTCCACCAGCCTCACCGAGGGCGTGCAGAAGATCGACCGGCTGTGGTCCGGGCTCGGCGACGTGTCGGTGAGCGACCGCTCGCTGATCTGGAACAGCGATCTGATGGAAGCGCTGGAATACGAAAACCTGATCGCCAACGGCACCGTGACCATGGTCAGCGCCGAGGCGCGCAAGGAAAGCCGCGGCGCCCAGGCGCACGACGATTATCCTGATCGCGACGACGCCGAATGGATGAAGCACACCGTGTCCTATCTCGGCGATGACGGGCAGGTCAGCCTGGGCTACCGCCCGGTCAGGATGCAGACCCTGACCAACGACGTGTCGGTGTTCCCACCGAAGAAGCGCGTCTACTAGAAGCTTTCACTGTCGGGTTTCCAAAGGGCGACTGCCCTTTGGCGGGTCCAGGGCAGCGCCCTGGCCTTACTGAGGGTCCCACCATGGTCGAGTTCTCCCTTCCAAAGAACAGCAAGGTCGGCAAGGGTCGCACCTTCCCCGCCCCCGCCGGCGCCAAGAACGTCAAGGAATTCAAGGTCTATCGCTGGAGCCCAGACGACGATTCCAACCCGGTGCTGGACACCTACCAGCTCGACCTGGACGCGATCGGACCGATGGTGCTGGACGCGCTGATCCACATCAAGAACGAGGTCGACCAGACGCTGACCTTCCGCCGCTCCTGCCGCGAAGGCATCTGCGGCTCCTGCGCGATGAATATCGACGGCATGAACACGCTGGCCTGTCTCAAGCCGATCGCAGACGTGAAGAAGGCGGTCAGCATCTACCCGCTGCCGCACATGCCGGTGGTCAAGGACCTGGTGCCGGACCTGACCGCGGCCTACGCGCAGTTGCGCTCGATCGAGCCGTGGCTGAAGGCCGACACCAATCCGCCGCCGGACGCGGAGCGCCGGCAGAGCCGCGAGGAGCGCGCCGAGCTCGACGGCATGTGGGAATGCATCCTGTGCTTCTGCTGCACCACCTCCTGCCCCAGCTACTGGTGGAACGGCGACAAGTATCTCGGCCCGGCGACCTTGCTGGCGGCCTATCGCTGGATCGCCGACAGCCGCGACGAGCATACCGGAGAGCGGCTCGACGCGCTGGAGGATCCGCTCAAGCTGTACGCCTGCCGCACCATCATGAACTGCACCCAGTCCTGCCCGAAGGGCCTCAACCCGGCCGAGGCGATCGGCAAGATCAAGCAGCTTCAGCTCGAGCGGAAGGGCTGATCCGGCCACCCCGGTGTTCGATCGTCCCCTGGACGACAGGCGGTCCAGGCGGGCCGCCTGGCGCGACAGCCTGTTCGTCGATCATGCGATCTTCCGTCTGGTCTGGACCAACGTCGCCACGGTGGTGCCGGGCAAGGTGTATCGCGCCAACCATCCGGCGCCGTTCCATCTGGCGCGGTTCGCGCGGCGCTACCGGCTGCGGACCCTGGTCAATCTGCGCGGCCATCGACGCTGCGGCTCCGACGCGCTGTCGCGCGAGGCGGCGCCGGCGATCGGGCTGGCGCATGTCGACATGGCGTTCGAGAGCCGCGGCGCGCCGCATCGCGATCGCATCCTGCGCTTCGCCGCGCTCTATGCCGGGTTCGATTTCCCGATCCTGATGCATTGCAAGTCCGGCGCCGATCGCGCCGGCCTGGCCTCCGGGCTGGTGGTGCTGTTCGAGGGCGGCACCGCGACCGAGGCGCTGCGCCAGCTCTCCTGGCGGTTCGGCCATTTCAGGCGGTCGCGCACCGGGATCCTGGACGCGTTCTTCCTGCGCTACCGCGCCGAGGCGGAAGGGCGGATCGCGTTCCTGGACTGGGTGCGAGACGAGTATGACGAGGCCGCGCTGAAGCGGGATTTCGTCGCCGGCCGGCTTTCGAGTTTCCTGACCGACAAGGTTCTCAGACGCGAATAGGGCGCGGCCTGGATCAGTCCAGGCCCATCGACTTGATCAGGTCGAGCACGCGCTTGCGCACCGGGTGGTCGGTGATGCGGTAATAGGCGCGCACCAGCTCGACGGTCTCCTTGCGGCTGAACACATCGTCCGGCATGCCGAATCCGTCCTGCGCCTCGGCGAAGCCGCCGGCCTGCATCGGCACCACCCTGGTGCCGCCGCCCTGGCCATAGGCGGCGGGCATGTCGTCGAAGAAGAAGCTGACCGGCACGTCGAGCACGCGCGACAGGTCGAACAGGCGGGACGCCCCGACCCGGTTGGCGCCGCGCTCGTATTTCTGCACCTGCTGGAAGGTCAGGCCGAGCGCGTCGCCGAGCCGTTCCTGCGACATCTGCATCAAGGTGCGGCGCAGACGAATCCGGCTGCCGACATGCACGTCGATCGGGCTCGGCCCGGCAGTGCGATCCGCTGGGCCAGGAAACGAGGCCGTCTGATCGAGATCGGACGAATGCTTGGCCTCGTTATACTTCGACATGACACCTTCTATCTGACCGATTATGCCTATAACAGATACAACCGGAAGATGCCAGTTCAAGCTACGCATCACGCGATTCAGGCGAGAGTTTGTCGTTTTTCTGACACGCGCGTCATGAAGTTGAGGTGCGGCGCAACCGCCAGGCGAGGCCCCCGGCGAGACCAAGCCCGCCCACCAGGGCGGCGAGCACGAGGGGCACGACCAGTCCGAACAGGGCGAACAGGGTCGGCGGCAGGGCGGCCTGGATCGGCACCACCAGCGTGCCGGCGATGCCCCAGCCGAGCCGTGCGCGCTCGCGGCCGGCGGCGTCGAACACGGCGGAGATCCCGGTATTGGCCACCCGCGCCAGCGGCAGTCCCTCCTCGACCGCGCGCATCCTGGCCGTGTCCAGATGCTGGCGCGGACCGGCCGAATCGCCGAACCAGGCATCGTTGGTGACATTGAGCAGCCAGGCCGGCCGGTCGCTCTCCCGCACCACCTGTCCGGGGAAGATGACCTCGTAGCAGATCAGCGGCCCGATCGGCGCCAGCCCGGGCACATGCAGCGTCCTGACGCCGGGGCCCGGCTCGAAACCGCCGCCCGGGACGATCTGCACCGGCAGGTGCGCCGGCTGGTATTCGCCGAACGGCACCAGATGCGCCTTGTCGTATTCCGGGCCGATCGACCCGTCCGGCAGCACCGCGATCAGGCTGTTGCGCGGCCGCCCGTCGGCGCCGAACCGCACGCTGCCGATCAGGCCGGCAACGGCGCCCGGCGCCGCCTGCATGATCAGCCGCCGCGCCTCGGGCTCCTGCTCCAGCAACGCCGGGAACGCGCTTTCCGGCCAGGCGAACAGGATCGGGCGCGACGGATCGTCCCGGGCGCGGAGACGGTCCGCCGCCGCGACCCCGCTCCTGGTCAGAGCGAGATAGGTGCGGAAGATCGCCCTGGCGCGATTGCCGTCCTGCTTGTCCTGTTCGGGGATGTCGCCCTGCACCAGCACCACGATCGGACCCGGCGCCCCGCTAGGCGCCCCGTCAGGCGACAGGATGGCGAGGCGCGCCGCGCCGGCGGCGACCCAGATCAGCAGCACAGCGGCGCCGGCCAGCAGGCCCCGCCTGCCGAGCAGCGGGCTCGCCGCCAGCAGCACCGTCAGCAAGGTGAGGCCATGCACCGAGATCCAGGCGGCGGGCTGGATCATCACCGTGCCGGCCAGGCCGGGAAACTCCCAGACGCTGCCCCAGAGGTTCCAGGGAAAGCCGGAGAACAGGAACTGGCGCAGCAGGTCGGACAGGGTCCACAGCGACGCGAACAGGGCGATCCGCCGCCATCCGGCCGGGGCCAGCCGGCAGAGCGCGCAGACCAGGCCGACCAGCAGGGACAGCGGCACCGCGGTCAGCGGCGACGCCAGCGGCACCGCCCACCAATACTCCGCGGCGCGCACCAGGATCGCATCGGTGATCCAGTACAGCCCGGCGGTATGCAGGCCCATGCCGTAGAGGAAGCCGAGCAGGGCCGCCCGCCTCCAGTCCCGCGCCGCGCCGATCATGCGCAGCAGGGCCGGAACCGCGACCAGCAGCACCGGCACCAGATACAGCGGCGGCAGCGCCAGGGCCGACAGCACGCCGAGCAGCACGGCGCGCAGCGCCGCCGGGAGCCTGCTCCAGACACCGCTCATCGTGGCCGGCTCAGTAGATCGCTTCGCGCAATTGACGCTCGTAATGGCGATAGTACTTGTCGGTGATCAGGTCGGTCTTCACCACCACGGCGACGTCGGTGGTGTTGAACTGGTGGTCCACCACGGCGCCGTCGCCGATGAAGCCGCCGAGCCGCAGATAGCCCTTGATCAGCGGCGGCAGGGTCTGCTGCACCCGGCGCTGGTCGAAGCTGGCCGGATCGATCCGGTCCATCGAGACATAGCGGCTCTCGACCGCGCGCAGCCGCAGCGCCGGCGGCGCGAGGTGGTTGTGATGCAGATAGGTCAGCTCGGCATCGAGCTTGTCCGGGTCGATGCCGGGCAGGCTGGCGCAGCCGAACATGACGTCGATGCGGTGCAGGAAAACGTAGGCGGCGATGCCGCGCCACAGCAGTTGCATCGCCGCCCGTCCGCGATAGGCGCGATCGATGCAGGACCGGCCGAGCTCCAGCAGGCGGCCGGGAAAGCCGGTGATGGTGCTGATGTCGTACTCGTCGGAGCTGTAGAAGCGTCCGATCCGCTCCGCGGCCTCGTTCTGCACCAGCCGGTAGGTGCCGATGATGCTCTTCGGCCCGGTGCCCAGCGCATGGTCGACGACCAGAAGATGGTCGGCGACGGCGTCGAACATGTCGATGTCGCGCTTCAGCGCCCTGGCCCGCGCGTCCGGTTCGGCGCCCATCTCCTCGTAGAAGATGCGGTAGCGCAGCGCCTGCGCGGCATCCCGCTCGGCGTCGTTGACGGCGATCCGGACCCCCAGATTGCCGGCGCGGAGTTCGCCGAAGCCGGTCATCGGCTCCGGCGGCGGCATCAGCGGCGCCGTGATCGGCTTGGCGATGGTCAACGTCCCTTGTCCCCTGCCCTGTCGGTCCCGGCCTCCGCACCCGCCCCGGCCCCCGCCCCGGCTCCCGCCCCGGCCCCCGCCTCGGCCCCCGCCTCGGCCTGGGCCTGGGCCTGGGCCTGGGGCGTACGCCTGGCGAACAGCTCCATGCGATGCGAGACCAGGTCGAAGCCGAGCCGTCGCGCGATCTGGTGCATCAGTTGCTCGTGTTCCGCATCCTCGAACTCGATCACGCGGCCGGTGTCGATGTCGATCAGGTGATAATGGTGGCCGTGTTCGGTGGCCTCGTAGCGGGCCCTGCCGCCGCCGAAATCGCGACGCTCGAGGATGCCCTTCTCCTCCAGCAGCCGCACCGTGCGATAGACCGTCGCCACCGAGATCTTGCCGTCCAGCTTCGAGGCGCGGCGATAGAGCTCCTCGACGTCGGGATGGTCGTCCGCCTCCGAAAGCACACGGGCGATGACCCGCCGCTGGCCGGTCATCTTCAGCCCGCGGTCGATGCACAGGCGCTCTATGCGCGATTCCATCGCTTCACCAACAGCGGCCATCTCACGCGGCGTAGCCGATCGGGGCGGGAATTGTCCAATTCCCTCCTCGTGGACCGTGGCCGTGGCGCCACGCGCCGGCGCCTGCGGCTGGGCCAGCGCGTCGATCGCCCTCACCAGGCGGCCGCGCTGCGCATGGTCGGGTCCGTCTGCCATGGCGTTCCCCTCTGGCGGCGGGTCTGACAACGCCCGGCACCGCGCTTATAAGGATGCGAGGCGCGCTGCCGCAACCGCGCCGCCTCGTCCTCCCCGGCGCCGGATGCCCATGACAGAGACCATCCCCTTCGCCACGCTCGACATCACCGGCGAGACCTGTCCGATGACTTTCGTCAGGACCAGGCTGGCGCTGGACCGGCTGCCGCCGGGCGCCCGGCTGCGGGTCCGGCTGCGCGGCGCGGAACCGCTGCGCAACGTCTCGGCGAGCGCCACCGCGCTCGGCCATCTGGTCGCGGCCGGACCGACCGGCGACGACGGCGAAACCGTCCTCGACATCGTCCGGCGCTGAAGTAAAGCAGACCATCAAGGGGTCCGGGGGACGACCGTCCCCTGGCGGGTGCCGGGCAGCGCCCGGCGACTCTCTTCCAAGAGTGGCACGCAAGCCGCCATAACCAGCGCGTCGCCACCATCAGGATAATAGCCGGAGCGCCTGCCGGCCTCGGCGAAACCCAGCCGGCGATACAGCCCGGTCGCCGCGCCGTTTTCGACCGCCACCTCCAGGAACAGCCGCGCCGCGCCAAGCCGCGCCGCCTCGGCGCACACCGCGCGCATGATCGCCGCGCCATGACCGGACCGG
>CAIMSN010000069.1 GCA_903844135.1 uncultured Rhodospirillales bacterium
CGTGGTGCTGGGCCATCTGTCGGGCAGCGGCCTGACCGCGCTGGCGGCGCACCGCAATGGCTGGCTGCACTGGACGCTGCTGCTGCTGGCGATCGTGGCGACCGCGCTGCTGACGCTGAAGCTGGGCCAGATCCTGCGGCAAGTCTTGCGGTTGCCGCAGACGCCATGAAAACCCTGTCTGCCCAGCCGACGCGGCGGCTTACCGCCGTGCTCATGCTCCTATTCGCACTCCTTATATGCGCGCGCATGCCCGAGATCGTGATCAAGGGACGGTTCTGGGCGGAGGAGGGGAAATACTTCTTCACCGACGCCTGGAGCATGCCGCCCTTGGCGGTGCTGTTTCATCCGTTCGGCGGTTATCTCAACCTCGTTGCCAACGCATCGACGCTTGGCGCACGCTGGCTCGTGCCGCTCGAATTGGCGCCTTACTTCACCATCGGTGTCGCGCTCCTCGTTCAACTGCTGCCGCCGCTGCTGCTGCTGACCGCTCGTGATCCTTGGTTGCAGAACCGCCTTACGCGATGCGCCGGCGTGTTCCTGCTTCTGTTGGTTCCCGCATCCGAGGAAATCTGGCTGCAGACGCTGCATTGCCAGTTCGAGCTAACGCTCTGCTGCGCACTGATCCTTTGCCTTCAGACGACCGGTGGTGTCGCCAGCGCCGGTCGTGTGGTGATCCTGTTTCTCGCTCCGCTCTGCGGACCAGGCGCGATTGCCCTGATGCCGCTGTTTCTTTTCCGGCTTGCGGGAGACAGGAGCGCCGCCAGGCTTACCCAGGCCCTGGCTCTGGGAGCTGGAAGCGCGATCCAATTTCTGCTCTTCCTGACGCCGGCAGCGACCCGCGCCTATGCGCTCGATCCCTCGACTCTGCTCTGCATCCTCACCGTCAGGCACATGGCCTTGCCGTTTCTCGGTCGACAGGCGGCCGAGACGATTGCGTCGTCGCTACGCGCTGGGCTTTCCGCTGGTCGGGAGTCGCCCTGGGCAATCATTCTGCCGTTGCTGGTTTTTGGGATGGCTGCTGCGCATTCGCTGGCAAAACCGACAAGGCGTCCTGCTTTTTGGTTCCTGGCGGCCGGTCTGCTCATTGCGTTCGTGTCCTATTTCGGCGCCATCGGTTCCCCGACGAGTATGATCAATACGCAATTCGGCGAGCGCTACGCGTTTGTGCCGGAGGCCCTTTTCGGCATGACGCTCCTTGCTCTTGCCGCTACCTCCACCGGTCTCGCATCCGCCATCCTCTGGCTTCTGGTCGCATGGAAGCTTATCATAGGGATCGCCATGTTCGACCGGCCGTGGCTTCTCGTCGCTGATGGGCCTCCCTGGCGGCCACAGGTCGCAGCTTGGCGCGCGCATCGAACCACCACGCTCGAGATCTGGCCCGCTGGCTGGACACTGACCCTGCCTCCTGCACGCTGAACGGAACCAGGGCATGCCGGTCACGGTGGATTCTCTTTCTCAGCATCTGCGACGCCAGCTCGCTTTCACTTGCGCGATCGTCTTTGGACTGCAAGCCGCGGTCGCAGTACTGATGCTATCCATATTGGTGCCACCATTCGAAAACTCGGATGAATTCAACCATTTCGATCGCGTCGATCAGATTTCGCGTGGCGGCCTGATTGCGACCCGCTTCGCCGGCCCTATGACCTCCGGTGGGATGGCAGATCCCGGAATCGGCAAGGTCGATCAGATCATCGGCAGTGTTCGTTTCCATCCTGAGCAAAAGGTAGACGACTCGATGCTGCGTCGAGCTTCCATGATTGGTTGGACGACGGCAAATAGGGTCACCTTCGCCAATACCGCGATCTACGCACCGATGCTGTATGGGCCCGAGGTGTTTGGCGTTTGGCTCGGGAAGCTCGCAAGGCTCTCCATTGTCCATAGCCTGATGCTGGCCCGTGCTGCCGGAGGACTTTTCGATGTTGCGTTGGCGACGCTGGCGATCGCGATGGCGGGCGAGTGCGCGCCATTGCTTATGATTATGCTGGCCTTGCCAATGTCACTGTCGCTATTCGCCTCGATTTCGCAGGACGGTGCGATGCTCGCGATGGCGGCGCTCACTGTTGGGTTGCTCACGCGTCTACGCGGTCTGGCAGGTGTCGATGGTGCTGCGAATTCCACACTGTTTTGGCTCTGCCTGTGCGTGGCGCTACTTACGATCGGGCGTCCCGCGTATGCGCCATTGGTTATTCTCCCTCTGCTTTTGCCACAGTTTTCAATGCGTATCCGTGGCCTGGCGACGGGGGCCATCGTCTGCGCGTTGGGGTTTTGGTCGATCTGCGTTGCTTCCTTCACGATGATAAATGGGTCGCTCGATCGTGGGGTCATGCCCAGCGTTCAGCTTCATGCACTCCTGCGTCACCCGGAGTGGATTCTTTCTCTGGCAGTCAACACCTTCGCCGGAAGGCAGGGCATGGAAGGTCAGTCCTATTTTCACGAGCTGATCGGGGTGCTGGGCTGGATCGATGTCGTGTTGCCAAACTGGTTCTATCGTCTTGCTAGATGGACGCTCTGTATTGCCGTGATCAGCACGATCTGTCGACGGAACACTTTGCTGTCGAAGCCCGCGTCGGGGTGGCTATTCGTGGCCGCGACCTCTGCCTGCGGCTTAATCTTTCTTCTGGAATACCTGACATGGTCGCCAGTCGATTTTCCCTTTGTCGACGGCGTCCAGGGTCGCTATTTTCTGCCGATAGCGCTTTTCCTGCCGGCCTTCCTGCCATCTCTGCGCCTGCCAGGGTTGGAATTGCCCACGACCGTGCTGCGCGGTGCGCTTCTGCTTTTCCCCGCATTGTCGATCGCTGTGACGATCTCCGCGGTCGTCCACCGGTATTATGTTTGAGGCGTACTCGTTAACGCTCGGCCTGGCAGGTCGCTGACCCACCAATCGTCTATGCACAGTCCCGATCGGCGAAATACCGCGCCAGCACCGCCGGATACAGCACGTGCTCCTGCGCCAGCACCCGCGCCGCCAGCGTCTCCGGCGTGTCGCCGGGCAGCACCGGAACCTCCGCCTGCCCCAGGATCGGCCCCTCGTCCATCACCTCCGTCACCAGATGAACGGTGCAGCCGTGCCTGGTCTCGCCCGCTTGCAGCACGCGCTCGTGCGTGTGCAGCCCGGGATAGGCCGGCAGCAGGCTCGGATGGATGTTCAGCATGCGGCCGGCCCAGCGCGTGGTCAGGAACGGCGTCAGCAGGCGCATGTAGCCGGCGAGGCAGACGCAGCCGATCCGGGCCTCGGTCAATGCCGCGTCGATGGCGCGCTCGTGCGCCGCGCGGTCGCGTCCGAACGGACGGTGATCGATCGCCAGCGTGGCAATGCCGGCGGCCTCGGCGGTGGCGAGGCCCGGCGCATCCGGCTCGTTGGCGATCACCAGCGCGATCTCCGCCGGATAGGCCGGGTCGCGCGCGGCTGCGATCAGCGCCGTCATGTTGCTGCCGCGGCCGCTGATCAGGATCGCGACCCGCTCGCGTCCGCTCATCGGAAGCCGGGCACCCGCGTGAAACGCAGGCTGCCGGGCGCGTCGGCGTCGGCCGCCGCCTCGATCCGGCCGATCAGGGCGAACGCCTCGCCCAGCTCCGACAGCAGCGCGCTGGCGCTCTCGGTGTTGGACACGATGAGCGCCATGCCGATCCCGCAATTGAAGACCCGCAGCATCTCCTCGTCCGCCACGTCGCCGGTCTGCGCCAGCCACGGGAACACCGGCGGCATCGGCCAGCCCGTCCCGTCCAGTACAGCCACCACCCCGTTCGGCAGCACCCGCGGCAGGTTGCCGGGCAGGCCGCCGCCGGTGATGTGCGCCGCCCCCTTCAGCAGGTTGGCGCGATGCAGCGCCAGGGTCTGCTGCACGTAGAGCCGGGTCGGCGTCATCAGCGCCTCGCCCAGCGTGCGGCCCGGCGCGAACGGCGCCGGCGCGTCCCAGCCCAGCCCGGCGCGGGCGACGATGTCGCGGACCAGCGAGAATCCGTTCGAATGCACCCCGCTGGACGGCAGCCCCAGAATCAGGTCGCCGGGCGAGATCCGTCCCGGCAGCAGCCTGTCGCGCTCGGCCGCCCCCACCGAGAATCCGGCCAGGTCGTAATGCCCGGCGGCATACATGCCCGGCATCTCCGCCGTCTCGCCGCCGACCAGCGCGCATCCCGACAGCCGGCAGCCCTCGGCGATGCCGCCCACCACCTTGGCGGCATCAGCCACCGCCAGCTTGCCGGTGGCGAAGTAATCCAGAAAGAACAGCGGCTCCGCGCCCTGCACCACCAGGTCGTTGACGCACATCGCCACCAGGTCGATGCCGACCGTCGCGTGCTGTCCGGTCTCGATCGCCAGCATCAGCTTGGTGCCGACCCCGTCGGTGCAGGACACCAGCACCGGATCGCGGAAGCCGGCCGCCTTCAGGTCGAACAGCGCGCCGAAGCCGCCGAGCCCGCCCATGGTGCCGGCCCGGTCGGTCGCCTTCGCCGCCGGCTTGATCGCCTCGACCAGCGCGTCGCCCGCCGCGATATCGACCCCGGCGGCGCGGTAGGAGGCGCCGGCTGCGCGCGTGTCGGTCATCGGGCGGTCTCCGGGTGAGGGGCGTCGAACGGCGTCCCAGGTGCCAAGCGGTCCGGACTGGGCTAAGGGATCGGGATCATTTACGGCAGGCAGGGCGGCGCGCAAAGCGGTGCAGCGGACGGGCAGTCATGACGGCGCGCGACAGACCGACGGCGCCCCGCGCCGGGAGCCGCCCGATTCGATCCGCCAGTTGGCGCTGCCGTTCGCGCATCGTCCCCGGTTCGAGCGCGCCGACTTCCTCGCCGCCGACTCGAATGCCGACGCGCTCGCCTGGCTGTCGGCGCCCGGCCACGGCGGCTGGCCGCAGCGCCGCCTCGCTCTCTGGGGCGAAGCCGGCAGCGGCAAGACTCATCTGCTGCATGTCTGGGCGGCCGAGCACCAGGCGCTGCTGCTGCCCGGAACCGCGCTGCGCGATCGCGACCTACCCCGGCGGGAGGCGGCGCGCTCCGGGTCGGGCCGCTGGCGGGCGATCGCCGTCGACGACGCCGACGCCGCGACCGACGAGACGGCGCTGCTGCACCTGCTGAACGCGGCGCAGGAGAATCGCCTCCCGGTGCTTCTGACCGCCCGCTCGGCGCCGTCCCGCTGGGGCATCACCCTGCCGGACCTGGACAGCCGGCTGCGCGCCACGCCGTCGGTGTCGATCGGCCGCCCGGACGAGGAGATGCTGCGCATCCTGCTGCTGCGGCTGCTGGTCGAGCGTCAGCTCGCGGTGGCGCCGCCGGTGATCGACTGGCTGCTGGCGCGCCTGCCGCGCACCGCGGCGGCGATGCTGGCCGCAGCGCGCGGCCTGGACGAGGCGGCGCTCGCGTCCGGCCGCCGCGTCACCCGCGCGCTGGCCGCCACCGTGCTGGCCGGCCTGCTCGCCTGGCCGGATTGCGCCGATGCGGGCGACGGCGAGGGCGGCACCGCGCGCCTGCTATGATCGACCGAACCCATCCGCCGGAGAGCCCGATGCGCTGGAAGACCCGACTCCCGGTCCTGATCGTCGCGGCCGCGATCGCACCGTCCTGGGCGCCCGCTCCCGCAATGGCCGCGCCGGACGCGTCGCTGATGCCGTCCGGACAGATCATCACCCCCACCGCCGCCGCCGGCGCCGTGTTCCAGCCGCTGAATCCCGGACTGCCGTCGCATCCAGACTACCTCGCCGGCCAGGCCATCTCGATCGCGATCAGCCCCGACCGCCGGACGCTCCTGGTGCTGACCAGCGGCTACAACACGCTGCGCACGGCGACCGGCGCCAAGGACATGGACGCCTCGTCGGAGTTCGTCTTCGTCTACGACATCGCCGGCCACGCCCCGGCGCTGCGGCAGGTGCTGCCGCTTCCCACCGCCTATGCCGGCATCGCCTTCTCCCCGGACGGGCAGCGTTTCTATGTCGGCAGCGGCGGCGGCGACGCGGTCTATCGCTACGCCCTCGCCGGCGGTCGCTGGAGCCAGGCCGGCGCGCCGATCCCGCTCGGCCATGGCGTCGGCAACGGCAACCGGCAGGGTCCGAGCACCGCCGGCCTCGCCGTCACCGCCGACGGCCATGCCCTGCTGGTCGCCAACGTCTACAACGACAGCGTCTCGCTGCTCGATCTCGACCGCGGCGTGGTGCGCGCGAACCTCGATCTGCGTCCAGGGATCGCCGACCCGGCGAAGGCCGGAATCGCCGGCGGCGAATCGCCGTTCGGGGTGGCGATCGCCGGCAACGACACCGCCTACGTGTCGAGCCTGCGCGATCGCGAGATCGACGTGCTGTCGCTCTCCGGCGCCGCGCCCTCGGTGCGCGCCAGGATCGCCGTGCGCGGCACGCCGAACCGGCTGGTGCTGAACCGGAACGCGACCCGTCTGTACGTGGCGTGCGACAACGACGACAGCGTGCAGGTGATCGATACCGGGGCCCTGCGGGTGATCGCCACCATTCCTGTCGCGACTCCGGACGGGATCGTCCAGGCGCGCACCCGCTATCGCGGCGCGGCGCCGAACGCGCTGGCGCTGTCGGACGACGAATCCACGCTCTACGTCTCCAACGGCGGCGAGAACGCCGTCGCCGTGGTCGCCCTGTCCGGAACCCCGCACGCCACCGCGCTGCTGCCGACCGGCTGGTATCCGGACGCGGTCGGCGTCGCCGATGGCTGGCTCTACGTCGTCAACGGCAAGAGCGATCCCGGGCCCAATCCAGGCCAGTGCCAGGGCCACATGAAACAGAGCGTCCCGTCGCCGCCGCCCTATGCCGCCACCTGCCGGCAGAACCAGTACGTGCTGCAGCTCGAAGCCGCCGGACTGCTCGCCGAACCGATCCCGGCCCAGGCCGACCGGCATGCGCTGACGCTGCAGGTCGGCCTGAATGACGGTTTCGCCCGCCGGCCCGATCCGCGCGACGCCGCGACGATGGCGGCGCTGCATCGGCGGATCCACCACGTCATCTACATCGTCAAGGAGAACCGCACCTACGACCAGATCCTGGGCGATCTCGGTCGCGGCAACGGCGATCCGTCGATCGTCGAGTTCGGCAACGCGATCACGCCCAACTTCCACGCCATCGCCAGGCAGTTCGTCGACCTCGACAATTTCCTCGACAGCGGCGAGGTGAGCGGCAATGGCTGGCAATGGAGCACCGCCTCGCGCGAGACCGACGTCAACGAAAAGACGATTCCGCTCGAATATTCCGGACGCAAGACCAACGCCGCCTACGACGCGGAAGGCCAGAATCGTGGCGTCGATGTCGGTCTGGCGAGCCTGGCCGAGCGCCGCGCCGCGGAGCCGGCCTATCCGAACGATCCCAACCTGCTGCCCGGCACCAACGACGACGCCGCGCCGGATGGCCCGGACGACGATGACGACGACGGCCGGGGCGCCGGTAGCCGGCAGCACGGCTATCTGTGGGACGCGGTGCTGAAGGCCGGTCTGAGCGTCCGCAATTACGGCTTCTACGACGATCTCGACCGGTATGGCGCGCGGGTGAAGAATTTCGGCAAGCCCGATCTCGCGTTCCCGGAAGAACGCGAGCCGTTCAAGAACCATGTCGCCGTCGCGGTGGCGCTCAATCCGGAGCTGGCGCCGCGCTCGGATCCGTATTTCCGCGGCTTCGACAATGCGATGCCGGATTACTGGCGCTATCGGGAATGGGAGCGCGAATTCGCCGGCTACGAGAAGACCGGCGATCTGCCGTCGCTGTCGCTGGTACGCCTGATGCACGACCATATGGGCAATTTCACCGACGCGCTCGACGGGGTGAACACGCCGGAGCTGCAGCAGGCCGACAACGACTACGCGGTCGGTCTGCTCGCGGACCGCGTCGCGCATAGCCGCTTCGCCAGGGATACGCTGATCTTCGTCATCGAGGACGACGCCCAGGACGGTCCGGACCATGTCGATGCGCATCGCAGCACCGCCTACGTGATCGGCCCCTACGTGAAACGCGGCGCGGTGGTGTCGACCCGCTACACCACCATCAACATGCTGCGCACCATCGAGGATGTTCTCGGCACCGGGCATCTGAACCTCAACGACGCCTACCAGCCGCCGATGACCGACATCTTCGATCTCAGACAGGCGCGCTGGAGCTACGACGCCGCGCCGTCGCGCTACCTGCTGGCCACCGCGCTGCCGCTGCCGCAGCGTCATGCGTCGCTCCCCGGATCGATCCCGCGATCGACGCATGACGCGGCCTGGTGGACCGCCAACACACCCGGCTACGACTGGACCCATGAGGACAAGGTGCCGACGCAGCCATTCAACGCGGTGGTGTGGCGCGGCCTGCATCCGGACCGCGCCTACCCGTCCGTGCGCGACGGGCGGCGCTACGGCCAGTAGCTGGCCCGCCGGCGATGAGCCGGGATAAGAGCCAGGCTGGTCGATGTCGCCGAGCAGCGACCGGGTCCGCGCCCTCGTCGGCGGTCAAGGGGCAGGCCGGCCGACCGCGCCGCGATCGTGTCGCTGATGGACGCTCGGCCGGGCTCCAGGGAGGGGCGCGTCGAACGGGCCGCAGAGCGCGCGACGGTCAATACGCCAGCGCGCACCCGTCCGCGCGCATCTCGCTCGCCGCGGCATAGACGCGGTCCTGGCCGCTCATGCGATGCTCGATGCATTCGTAGCGTCCGTATCCGCCATCGGACGGCGCCAGGGTCCAGCCCAGCCCGGCCAGCGCCGACCTGGTCGCGTCCGGAACGCCGCTCTCCAGCCGCAGCAGACCGTCGGCCGGCATGCCCGGCGCGTCCTCGCCCATGCTCTGTGACGAACCCTCGTGGTGCCAGCGAGGGGAATCGCCGGCGGCCTGTACGTCGAGGCCGTAATCGATGCGGTTGACCAGGATCTGCTGCTGTCCCATCGGCTGCATGTCGCCGCCCATCACCCCGAAGCTCATCCAGGGCTGGCCGCCTCTGGTCGCGAAGCCGGGAATGATGGTCTGGAACGGCCGCTTGCCCGGCTGATACAGGTTGGGATGCCCGTCCCTGAGAGAGAAGAGCTGCCCGCGATCCTGGAACATGAAGCCGAGCCCGTCCGCGACCAGGCCCGACCCCATGCCGCGGAAGTTCGACTGGATCATCGACACCATCATCCCGTTCGGGTCGGCGACGGTGAAATAGGTGGTGTCGCCGTGGCTCGGGGCGTTGCCGGGCCTGATGTCGGCGTTGATCTTGCCCGGCCGGATCAGTTTGGCGCGCTCGGCGGCGTAATCCTTGGAGATCAGCCATTCCACGGGGATCTTCGCGAAATGCGGATCGGCGTAGTAGCGCGCGCGGTCCTCGTAGGCCAGCCGCTTCGCCTCGATCTGCACCTGCAGCGACGCCGCCGACTGGAATCCCATGCCGCGCAGGTCGAAATGCTCCAGCATGTTCATCATCTGCAGCGTCGCCAGGCCCTGCGTGTTCGCCGCCATGCCGTGCACCGTCACGCCGCGATAGTCGGTCTGCAGCGGCGTGTTCCATTCAGAATGGTGCCGGCGCAGATCGTCGCGCGTCATCCAGCCGCCGATGCGCTTGAAATAGCGCGCGATGATCTCGGCGATCTCGCCGTCGTAGAACACGTCGCGGCCGCCCTCCGCGATCAGGCTGTAAGTGTGGGCGAGGTCCGGGTTGCGGAACACGTCGCCCTCGCGCGGGGCGTTGCCGCCCGGCGCGTAGGTGTGCATCGCGTTGGCGGTCTCCTCGACGCCGGAACCCGGCTTGGTGAAGGCGCGCAGGTTGCGATAGATGTAGTTGCCGATGATCTGCGGCACCGGCACGCCGCTGCGCGCCAGACCGATCGCCGGCTGGAACAGCTCGCGCCAGGGCAGCCGTCCGTAGCGCTGATGCAGCGTCCACCACGCATCCAGCGCCCCCGGAACCGAGACCGAGACCGCTCCGTGCGGCGGCAGCGCGCCGTCCTTGGCCCGCGACCGCACCGTCTCCAGGCTCAGGCCGCGCGGACTGGCGCCCGAGCCGGCCAGCCCCACCACCGCCCGCCGGTCCGGATCCCACAGCATCGCGTAGCAATCGCCGCCGAGGCCCGAACTGGTCGGCTCCAGGAACCCGAGCGCCGCGTTGGTCGCCACCGCCGCATCCACCGCCGAGCCGCCGCGGCGCAGGATGGCGATGGCGATCTGGGTCGCCACCGGCTGCGCGGTGCCGGCGGCGCCGTTGCAGCCCATCGCCGCGGACCGCGTCGCGAAGCTGGCGCCGAACGGACGGTCGCCGGCATGCACGTCCGGCCGCACGAACCGATCGGCGCCCTCCGGCTGGAACCCGGGCAGCGTCGCCGGCGGCGGCGGCGCGCCGCCCTGTCCCGGGCTCTCGGTGTTGGCCAACGCCGGCGTCGCGCCGAGCTTGAGCAGGGCCGCGGCGGGGAGGGCGGCGAACAGGGAACGACGATGCACCGGCGGGCTCCTGGGTGGCGGGAGCACACTATTCCCAAAGCCTGCTGGGCTGAACAGGGGGAGGAAGGGAAGGTCTTCTTTTTCTGAAGAAAAAGAAGCAAAAAGACTTTTATTTGTTTGGCTGCTGTCGCGTTGGTAATAATAACCTAACAAACGAAAGTTCTTTGGTTCTTTCTTTCAAGAAAGAACACCTTCCTTGCTTGTGGTCATTCCTGTCCGAAAACCTTCATCCGTCAAACCGGTTCCGGCGCGCGCGCTTCTGCCGTAGGCTCGGGAGATGCAGAAAAGCGGAGACCGAGTGTGAGCGAACCGACCCGGGCGGCGAGAACCGGCACGAGGGCGACCCCGGTCCGCAGGGCGCGCGCGGCGCAGGCGCTCGGCAGCACGCAGCGCGGCCGCGTGGCGCGTCCCCGCACCGCCGAGGAGCCGCCGCTCGAACCGGCCATCGACCTCGCCTCGCCGGACCGCTTCATCAACCGCGAGCTCTCCTGGCTCGATTTCAACCAGCGCGTGGTCGAGGAAGCCGACAACCGGCGCAATCCGCTGCTCGAGCGGGTCCGCTTCCTGTCCATCAGCGCCGGCAATCTCGACGAGTTCTACTCGGTACGGGTCGCCGGCCTGGTCGGCCAGGTGCGCGAGACGCTCACCCAGCGCTCGCCCGACGGCCGCACGCCGGCGCAGCAGCTCGCCGCGGTGGCGGAGCGCGCCCGCACCCTGCTCGCCGATCAGCAGCGCATCTGGAAGGAGCTCTGCACCAGCCTGGGCGCGGTCGGCATCGACGTGCTCGGCGTCGACACCCTCGACGACGAGGATCGCGCCTGGCTCGAGACCTGCTTCATGGAGCGGATCTTTCCGATCCTGACGCCGCTGGCGATCGATCCCGCGCATCCGTTCCCGTTCATCCCCAACATGGGCCTGGGGCTGGTGTTCCGGCTGCTGCGCGATGACGACCAGCGCCATGTCATGACCGGGCTGATCATGCTGCCCGGCCAGGTCGAGCGCTTCGTACGGCTGCCGTCGCGCGGCGACGGTAGCCTGACCTCGCCGCATCAGACCCGCTTCGTGATTCTCGAGGATCTGATCGGAATGTTCCTCAACCGGCTGTTCCCCGGCTTCCATGTCGGCGGCCAGGGCGTGTTCCGGGTGATCCGCGACACCGACGTCGAGTTCGAGGAGGAGGCCGAGGATCTGGTGCGCTCCTACGAGACCGCGCTCAAGCGCCGCCGCCGCGGCGTGGTGATCCATCTCGACATGGATGCCTCGATGCCGCCGGAACTCGCCGAGCTGGTCGCCGACGAGTTCGACGTCAAGGAGTCCGAGGTGCAGCAGCATGACGGGCTGGTCGGCGTCGTCGACGTCAAGCAGTTGATCGTCGACGACCGCACCGACCTGCTGTTCGCGCCCTACGTGCCGCGCTTCCCCGAGCGGATCCGCGATTTCGGCGGCGACTGCTTCGCGGCGATCCGCGCCAAGGACATCGTCGTGCATCATCCGTTCGAGAGCTTCGACGTGGTGGTGCAGTTCCTGCGCCAGGCGGCGCTGGATCCCGCCGTGGTGGCGATCAAGCAGACGCTGTATCGCACGTCGCGCGACAGCCCGATCGTCAAGGCGCTGATCGAGGCGGCGGAAAGCGGCAAGTCGGTCACGGCGATGGTCGAGCTGCGCGCCCGGTTCGACGAGGAGGCCAATATCCGCCTCGCTCGCACGCTCGAAGCGGCTGGCGTGCAGGTCGTGTTCGGTTTCGCCGAGCTCAAGACCCACGCCAAACTCAGCCTGGTGGTGCGGCGCGAGGGCGGCAGCGTGCGCAGCTACGCGCATTTCGGCACCGGCAACTACCATCCGATCACCGCGCGCATCTACACCGACCTCAGCTTCTTCACCGCCGATCCCGCGCTCACCCGTGATTCCGCGAAGCTGTTCAACTACATGACCGGCTACGCCAAGCCGGATTCGATGGATGCGATCGCGTTCAGCCCGCTGACCATCCGCAGCACCCTGGTGTCGCTGATCGACAAGGAGATCGCGCTGGCCAAGGCCGGAAAGCCTGCGCAGATCTGGCTGAAGATGAACTCGCTGGTCGATCACGACCTGATCGACCATCTCTACATGGCGTCGAACGCCGGCGTCCGCATCCTGGTGGTGGTGCGCGGCATCTGCTGCCTGCGTCCCGGCGTGCCCGGCCTGTCGGAGAACATCCAGGTCAAGTCGATCGTCGGACGCTTCCTGGAGCACAGCCGCATCTTCGTGTTCGGCAATGGCGGCCGCATCCCGTCGCGCGATGCCCTGGTCTATATCAGCAGCGCCGACTGGATGGCCCGCAACATGGACTGGCGGGTCGAGAGCATGGTGCCGATCCGCAACCCGACCGTGCACGCGCAGGTGCTCGACCAGATCATGGTCATGGAGCTCAAGGACAATCTGCAATCCTGGACGCTCGGCGCCGACGCGGCCTGGACCCGTCTCGATCCTGGTCCCAAGCCGTTCTCGGCGCACGAGTATTTCATGACCAACCCGTCCCTCTCCGGCCGCGGTACCGCCGGCCAGAAGGTGGCGCTGCCGGTGATGCGGCCGCTGCCGCGCCGCCCCGACCGGATCCTGGAGGATTGACCCCCGCATCGCTGCACACGCAGCCGGCCGACGCCGAGGCCCGCGCGCCGCGCGCCGCGGTGATCGATCTCGGCTCGAACTCGGTGCGCCTGGTGGTGTTCGAGGGCGTGTCGCGCAACCCGGTCACCATCTTCAACGAGAAATCCGTGGTCCGGCTCGGACGCGGCCTGGAGAATAGCGGCCGGCTCAATGCCGACGGCATGAAGCAGGCGCTGTCGGTCATCCAGCGCTTCCATGCCGTCGCCCGCAGCCTGAACGCCGATCCGTTCGAGGTGCTGGCCACCGCCGCGGTGCGCGACGCCAGCAACGGCGCCGCTTTCGTCGCCGAGCTGCAGGCGCTGATGCCGGACGTCCCGATCCGCATCCTGTCCGGCGAGGAGGAGGCGGACTATGCCGCCACCGGCGTGCAATGCGGGCTGCCGGAGGCGGACGGCATCGTCGCCGATATCGGCGGCGGCTCGCTCGAACTGGTGCGCCTCGAACACGGCACCAAGCGCGAGGCGCAGACGCTGCGTCTTGGCGTGATCCGGCTCGCCGATCGCGCCGCCGGCGAGCTCGAACGCGCCCGGCAGATCGTCGAGCAGGACCTGCTGACCGTCGACTGGCTGCGCCATGGCTGCAGCACGCTCTATCTGGTCGGCGGCGCGTTCCGGGCGCTGGCGCGGCTGCAGATCGCGCGCACCTTCTATCCGCTCAACATCGTGCACCAGTTCGAGATGCGCGCCGACGAGGCGCGTGAAATGACCGGCTGGATCGTCGGCTCCAGCAAGCGCACGCTCGAACGCCTGCCCGGCGCGCCGCGCAAGCGGCTCGACGACCTGCCGTTCGCCGCCATCGTGCTGCGCCGCCTGCTGCGCCGGATCGCGCCGGACCGCGTGGTGTTCTGCGTCGATGGTGTGCGCGAAGGCTGGTACATGCGCCATGTCGCCGCCGACGCGCTCTCCGAGGACCCGCTCGAGGCCGCCTCGGTCGCCTTGTGCAAGCGTCTCGGCCGCAACCAGGAGCTGCCGCCGGCCCTGGTCGCCTGGACCGAAACGCTGTTCGTCGGCGGGGAAGGCTCGGATCTCGGCGGCGTGCTGGGCGGCGAGAACAAGGTGCAGAGGCGGCTGCGCGTCAGCGCCTGCTGGATGTCCGACAGCGGCGCCTTCGACCATCCGGAATATCGCTCCGAGCAGAGCTTCCTGCGCGTGCTGCGCGAGCCGGGCGTGGCGTTCGATCATCCCACCCGCGCCTTCCTCGCCCTCACTCTGGCGATGCGCTACGAGGCCGAGCTCGATTTGCCGTTCCTGCAACCGGCCCGGCGCCTGCTCGACATGTCCGGCTTCCGCCGCGCCGAGATCCTGGGCCTCACCCTGCGCCTGGCCTATTCGCTCTGCGCCGGCGTGCCGGAGCTGCTGGAAGGCACCAGCCTGGTGCCGAACGACAACCGGCTGATCCTGACGCTGGCCAGGCACCGCGGCATGTTCAATGGCGAGAGCGTCGGCCGCAGGCTCGATCGGCTGGCGCAGTCGGTGGGGTTGCAGCCGGAGATCGTCACGGCATGAGTCGAAAGGGAAGGCCAGGGGTTCCACCCCTGGACCCGGCCAAGGGCGGGGCCCTTGGAACCCGATTGGTTCTGGCTGCGGTGCTGGCGCTGGCCGGTATCCCGGCGGCGAGGGCGGCGGATCCGGACGCGCTGTGGAAGATCGTCGATGGACGATGCGTCCCGGGCGCGCAAACGCGCCACGACCCGGCGCCGTGCGTCTCCGTCGACGCGGCGAGCGGCACCGCGCTCCTGAAGGACCGTGTCGGCAGAACGCAATTCCTGTTGATCCCGACGACGAAGATCACCGGCATCGAATCCCCCGCGATCCTCGCCCCCGACGCGCCGAACTACTTCGCCCGCGCCTGGGACGCCACCAGGCTGGTCGACCAGCGCGCCGGCCACGACCTGCCGCGCCGCGATTTCGCGCTGGCGATCAATTCAGAGCGCGGCCGCAGCCAGAACCAGTTGCACATCCACATCGACTGCATCCGCCCCGACATCCGCGCCATCCTGGACCGCCTCGATCCCCGCATCGGTCCGCGCTGGCAGGCCCTGCCGCGCCGCCTGGCGCTGCACCGCTACCGCGCCCTCCGCATCGACGGCGACACGCTGGGCGACACCAACCCGTTCCGGCTTCTGGCGGCGTCCTTGCCCGATCCCGCCACCGACATGGGACGGCACACTTTGGTCCTGGTCGGCGACGAGCGTCACGGCCACCCCGGCTTCATCCTGCTGGACGGCCAGTCCGGCCCGCTGACCGTCACGCTGACCGCTGCGGACATCACCCGCCTGAAGATCGGCCCCGGCTCCGGCGAGGAACTCGAGGACCACGCCTGCCGCATCGCCGGGGGCTCATAGAAAGTCCCGATCCTTCCGGCTCCTCGACACGCGCAGGGCATGGATACGTGCCCAAGTGCCTGTGGAGACCTTCTGGAAACGTGGCCTAGCGAGTCAGAGGCGTCGCGCAGCCCCGGCCCGCGGATGACCGTCAGGACGCGTTTACAGGAGGTCTCCCCGCGGGGCGGTCGTTGGCGAAGAGAGCCGTCAACTCCTCGCTCATCTGCTGGCTGCTCTGGATCAGCTTCTTCTCGTCGTCCTTGAACGACCAGCTCTCGCGCAGCGCGCGCTCGTCGCTCTCCTGGAACGCGCCCAGGATCTGAGTCGCGGTGTTCGCGCCGATGCCCAGCTCGGACAGCACGATCCCGGTCATCGTCAGCGCCGAATGGAACGTCTCGCGCACGATCAGCTTGACGCCGCGCTCCATCAGCAGATGCGCGTGACGCCGGTTGCGGGCGCGGGCGAGGATCTTCAGGTCGGGGAAATTGCGCCGCGCCACGTCGACCACGCGGAGCACGTCGTCCGGATCGGCCAGCGCCACCACCAGCAGCTTCGCGGTCTCGGCGCCGGCGGCGCGCAGCAGTTCGGCGCGCCCGGGATCGCCGTAATGCACCACGCTGCCGAAGCGCCGGATCACCTCGATCTGCGTCGGGTCCTGTTCCAGCGCGGTATAGGCGATCCCCTGGGTGCGCAGCACGCGGCCGACGATCTGGCCCATGCGGCCGAAGCCGCAGATGATCACCGGCGCGTTCTGCTCGGGCAGCTTGTCGTAGGCCGGCTTGCGCGCCGGCCGCGCCGTGCCGATCCAGGGTACCAGCAGGCTCTCGCTGGCGGCGAACAGCACCGGCGTCGCCGCCATCGACAGCGCCACCACCAGCGTCGCCTCGGCCGCCACGGCGTCCGGCAGCGTGCCTGCCGCCACCGCGGCGGCGAACAGCACGAAGCTGAATTCGCTGCCCTGCGGCAGCGCCAGCGCGAATCTCAGCGCATCCTTGGCATCGTGCCGGCCGATCCGTCCGAGCGCGTAGCAGAGCGCGATCTTGATGCCGAGCAGGCAGGCCACGTCGCGCGCGATCGACAGCGGTTCGGCCACCAGCAGCCGGAGCTGCGCGCTCATGCCGACCGACATGAAGAAGAACCCCAGCAGCAGCCCCTCGAACGGCGCGATATCGGCTTCGAGCTCGTGCCGGTAGGCAGAGTTCGACAGCAGCACCCCGGCCAGGAACGCGCCGAGCGACATCGACAGCCCCACCGCCTGCGCCAGCCAGGCGGTGCCCGCGACCGTCAGCAGCGCCACGGTGGTGAACAGCTCCGGCGTCCGCGCGCCGCCGATCAGCTTGAACAGGCGCGGCAGCAGCACCAGCCCGCCGACCAGGATCGCCCCGATCGCCGCCAGCGCCAGCGCCACCGACCGAAACGGGACCTCGGCATGCAGCTGCGCATGCCCGCCGCCCAGCAGCGGCACCAGCGCCACCAGCGGGATGAACGACAGATCCTGGAACAGCAGCACCGCGAACCCGTCGCGGCCGGCGCGGCCGTCGAGCAGGTTCCGCTCGCCCAGCATCGGCAGCACGATCGCGGTCGAGGACAGCGCCAGCCCGAACCCCAGCGCCAGGCAGGCCGGCCAGCCGAGCCCGGTGCCGGCATGCACCGCGACCGCCAGCGCCAGCCCGCACAGCCCGAGCTGGGCCGCACCCAGCCCGAACACCGAGCGCCTGAGCGTCCACAGCCGCGCCGGCCGCAGCTCCAGCCCGATCAGGAACAGCAGCATCACCACGCCGAGCTCCGACACCGCCTGGATCTGTCCGACCGCCGACACCATCCCCAGCAGCGACGGCCCGATCAGCGCGCCGCCCAGCAGGTAGCCGAGCACGCTGCCGAACCCGAGCCGGCGCGAGAGCGGCACCACCAGCACGCTGGCCAGCAGCAGGGCGACGAGGGTTGTCAGCATAAGGCGGGGCGCTCCGAGGATCGCGCCATGATGCACCGCCCGGCACTTTTCCGGCCAGGGCGGTCGCGGAACGCTTCGATCCGTTGCGGTTTCGCCAAACCCGCCCGATCATGGGGGTCAACTGCCGGCGACCGGAGCGCCCATGACCCGCGCGCTCGCCGTGCTCTATCTCGCCGCTTTCATCGATGCGACCGGGATCGGCCTGATCGTCCCGATCCTGCCCACCGTGCTGCGCCACCTGATCGGCGGCTCCGACGCGCTGCGCGGCGGCACGCTGCATTACGGCGCGCTGATCGCCAGCTTCGCGCTGATGCAGTTTTTGTTCGCGCCGGTGCTCGGCGCGCTGAGCGACCGGTTCGGACGCCGTCCGGTGATGCTGCTGTCGCTCACCGGCGGGGCGCTGGACTTCCTGCTCGCCGGCTACGCGCCCACCCTATGGGTGCTGTATCTGGCGCGCATGATCGGCGGCATGACCGCGTCGAACCTGTCGGTGATCTCCGCCACCATCGCCGATCTCACCCCGCCGGAGCAGCGCGCGCGGCGCTACGGGGCGATGAACGCGGCGCTCGGGATCGGCTGGATCGCCGGACCGGCGATCGGCGGCACGCTCGGCCAGATGTCGCCGGCGCTGCCGTTCGTGCTGGCCGCGTCGCTCAACGGGCTCAACCTGCTGCTGGCGATCGTGCTGCTGCCGGAGACGAGGCGCGACCGGCAGCTTACCCCGATCCGCTTCTCGCAGCTCAACGCGTTCGCCTCGCTGCGCTGGCTCGGCGGCATGCGCGCGCTGGCGCCGCTGCTCGGCATCTACTGCGCCGTCTGCCTGCTGGGGCAGATCCCGGCCTCGCTCTGGGTGCTGTACGGACAGGCCCGCTATGGCTGGGCTCCGTCCATGGTCGGCTGGTCGTTCGCCTGCTTCGGGCTGCTGTTCGCCGTGTCGCAGGCGTTCCTCGCCGGGCCGCTGACCGCGCGCGTCGGCGAGCGCGGCTGCCTGCGGTTCGGCATGGCGTCCGATGCCGCAGGCACGGTGCTGATGGGTCTGTCGAACCAAGGCTGGATGCCGTTCGCGATCATGCCGCTGCTCGCCGGCGGCAGCCTCGGCATGCCGGCGCTGCAGGGCGCGCTCTCGCGCGAGGTCGGCGAGGACCGGCAGGGCGAACTGCAGGGCACGCTGTCGAGCCTGGCCAACCTCGCCGCGGTGATCGGCCCGATCCTGGCGACCGCGCTGTTCGCCGCCACCAGGCCGGTGCTGCCCGGCGCGGTATGGTTCGTCGGCGGGTTCGGCTATCTGGTCTGCCTGTATGTGTCGGGTCGCCGGCCCGGCCCGGCCAGGATCCCCGTGCCCGGAGCAGGCCGATGACCGACGATCCGGCGAGGCCGGCCACCCGCATGACCGCGAGCGAGATCCGCACCCTCTGCCTCGCGTCGCTCGGCGGCGCGCTCGAATTCTACGATTTCGTGGTGTTCGTGTTCTTCACCGCGGTGATCGGCCGGCTGTTCTTCCCCGCCGACCTGCCGGACTGGCTGCGCCAGACCCAGACCTTCGGCCTGTTCGCCGCCGGCTACCTCGCGCGTCCGCTCGGCGGCGTGGTGATGGCGCATTTCGGCGACGTGTCCGGCCGGAAGCGCATCTTCACCCTGTCGGTGCTGCTGATGGCGCTGCCGACGCTGGCGATCGGCCTGCTGCCGACCTATCGCAGCATCGGCCCGCTGGCGCCGCTGCTGCTGCTGGCGATGCGGGTGATGCAGGGTGCGGCGATCGGCGGCGAGGCGCCGGGCGGCTGGGTGTTCGTCGCCGAGCATGCAAGACCGGCGCGTCGCGGCCTGGCGATCGGCCTGCTGACCGCCGGTCTTACCGGCGGCATCCTGCTCGGCGCGCTGGTGGCGACCGGGCTCAACCTGGCGCTGCCGCCGGACCGCATCCTGGCCGGCTGGTGGCGCCTGCCGTTCCTGGTCGGCGGCGTGTTCGGCCTCGGCGCGATGGCGCTGCGACGCTGGCTGGACGAGACCCCGGTGTTCCTCGCCATCCGCGCCCGCGCCGCCACCGCGCGCGCCCTGCCGCTGCGCCTCGTGCTGTCCGGCCATCGCCGTGCCGTGCTGCTGTCGATGGCCAGCACCTGGACGCTCACCGCGGCGATCGTGGTGGTGATCCTGATGACGCCGACCCTGCTGCAGCGTCAGTTCGGAGTCGCGCCCCGCGACGCGCTGGTCGCCAACCTGCTCGCCACCGTGACGCTGACCCTGTCCGCGGTCTGCGTCGGACTGGCCACCGACCGGTTCGGATTGCGACGCACCGCCATGGTGATGCTGACGCTGCTCGCCGTCTCCGCCTGCGCGCTGTATCGCGGCGTGGCCGCTCATCCCGGCTGGCTGCTGCCGCTCTACGCGCTGGCCGGCGCCGGGGCGGGGGCGGTGACGCTCACCCCGGTGCTGATGGTGCGCTCGTTCCCGGCCAGGCTGCGCTTCAGCGGCCTGTCGCTGTCGTACAACCTCGCCTACGCGCTGTTCGGCGGCACCACGCCGCTGCTGGTCGCCTGGCTGGCGCATCGCGACCGTCTGTTGCCGTCGGTCTATGTGGCGCTGGTCGCCGCGATCGGGCTCGTGGCCTGCCTGCTCGCGCCTCGACCGGACGCCGCCGGCATGGCAGAACCCGGGCCGTGAGGGAGGGGCCACACGCATGCCGATGACTCGCACCGACCCGGGCCCGCATGCCGGCGCGATCGTCTGCTTCGGCAGCATCAACGCCGATCTCGCCGCCTATTCGACGACGCTGCCGCGCGCCGGCGAGACCATCCATGCGGAGCGCTACCAGATCGGCCTCGGCGGCAAGGGCGCCAATCAGGCCGCCTGTGCCGCCCGCCTGGCCGGGCCGCTCGGCCTCGCCGTGTCGCTGTGCGGCCGGGTCGGCACCGACCCGTTCGGCGCCCTGGTGCGGGCCCGGCTGGCCGGGTTCGGCGTGTCGCTGGACGGCGTGCGCGACGATCCCGACCACCCGACCGGCATCGCCCTGATCGGCATCGACGCCCAGGGCGAGAACAGCATCACCGTGGTCGGCGCCGCCAACATGGCGCTGGACGCCACCGACGTCGAAGCGGCGGCACCGCTGCTGACCGCGGCGCGCGTGCTGCTGCTGCAGCTCGAGACGCCGCTCGACGCCAGCCTGGCCGCGGCCCGCCTCGCCAAGGCGGCGGGCGCGATCGTGATCCTCGACCCCGCTCCGGCGCCGAAGGACGGGCTGCCGGACGAGATCTGGCAGCTGGCCGATCTGCTGACGCCGAACGAGACCGAGACCGAGCGCCTTGTCGGGCTGCGTCCGACCGATGCCGCGTCGGCGTCGGCCTGCGCCGAGCGCATGCAGGCGCGGGGCCTGCGGCGTGCCATCGTCAAGCTCGGCGCGCGCGGCGTGTATTATCGCGACGGCGCCGCCGGCGGCTTCGTCGAACCGTTCGCGGTCGCGGCGATCGACAGCGTCGCCGCCGGGGACTGTTTCAATGGCGGGCTGGCGGTCGCCCTGGCGCAGGGCTGGACGCTGGCCGAGTCGGTGCGGTTCGCCGCCGCCTGCGGCGCGCTCGCCACCACCCGGCACGGCGCCGCCGAGTCCGCGCCCACCCTGGATGAGGTCCGTGCGCTGCTCGGCTGAAACTGCCGCCCGGCAGCTTTGGTCAGGCCATGCCCGGCAGCACCTGCCGGGCGGGGTCGGCCCTGCCGCGCGCCGACCGCGCCGTTTCAACGGCTTGTGTCTCCGCCGGCGCTGGTCCGGCGGTTGCAACCGGTCAGCCATTCTCCAGAATGGATTCGAACCGATGACCGACCTGACCGCCACCGCCTCCGCGAGCGCCACCAACGCCGCCTCCGCGCATCACGCCCGTCACAGGCATGCCGGCGCCGGCGCCGGCGCCAACAGCTTCGCCAGCCTGATGGCGCCCGCCTCGGCCGGCCCGAGCACGGCCTCCTCCCAGTCCTCCACGGCATCCGCCGCGTCGGCGCCGCCGTCCGGACCGGCCGCGGCCGGCACCGTCTCGACGGCGCTGGGCGGGTTGCAGCACGTGCTGGATCTGCTGCAAGGCGCGACCGGTTGAGGCCAGGCCGGCTCCTCCGCGCCTGGCTGTTGGCGGCGGCGCCGGCCCTGTTGCCTGTCCTGCCCGGCGCCGCCGTCGCCGCCCCGCCGCCGGCCGTCGTCGTCGCCGGCCCCCGGCCGGATCACCCGGTCGTCGTGCCCACCAGGATCCAGACCCATCCGATGGTGGCGCCCGGCGGTGGGCCGCCGCACCCGATCGTCATGACCAGCGCCGGTCCGGTGCAGGGGGTGGTGGTGCAGCACGGGGTGATCCGCGTGTTTCGCGGCATTCCCTATGCCGCGCCGCCGATCGGCCCGCTGCGCTGGCGTCCGCCGCTGCCCGCCCAGCCCTGGGCGGCGGTGCGCGACGCGACCCATTTCGGGCCGCCCTGCATGCAGCGCGTCGCCGCCGACGCGCTGGTGCAGCCGAGCGAGGATTGCCTGACGCTGAATATCTGGTCGCCGCCGCCGAACCGGCGTCTCGGGACGCTGCCGGTGATGGTGTTCATCCATGGCGGCGGCTTCGTGTTCGGCGCCGGCTCGGAAGCGCCCTATGACGGCACCGGCCTGGCGTCGCATGGTGTGGTGCTGGTGACGCTGAACTACCGGCTCGGCGTGCTCGGCTTCCTGGCCCATCCCGGCCTGGCCGCCGAGGGCTCGCCCTCCGGCAATGACGGGCTGCTCGACCAGATCGCGGCCCTCGCCTGGGTGCGCGACAACGCCGCCGCTTTTGGCGGCGATCCGCGGCGGGTGACGATCTTCGGCGAGTCCGCCGGCGGCTCCTCGATCGCCGCCCTGCTGGCCGCCCCGGCGGCGCGCGGCCTGTTCTCCAAGGCGATCCTGCAGAGCGCCGCGATCGGCTGGAAGCTGCGCACCACCGAGGAGGCGTCGCGCACCGGCCTGGTACTCGGCCCGGATCTCGAGCAGTTGCGCACCATGCCGGCCAACGCGCTGCTGCGCTACGCCACCCGGATCCAGGCGCTGGCGCCGAAGATGGCGCCGATCCCGCTGCCGTTTCCGGTGGCCGGCCCGCCGGTGCTGCCGGAGCAGCCGGTGCAGGCAGCGCTGCCGCCGATTCCGATGATGATCGGCGACAACCAGGACGAGGGCATCTCGTTCGCCAGGCCCTGGGCGCTGTTCGACCGCGAGGGCTATGTCAAGGCGCTGAAGACCGTGTTCGGTCCGCTCTGGCGCGAGGCGGCGGCGACCTATCCGGCCGCCACCGACGCCGACGTGCCGCGCGCCGCCGCCGACCTGGTCGGGGACGGGATGTTCTATGCCGGCGCACGCACCCTGGCCCGCAGGGCGGCGGCCAGCGGCGCGCCGGTCTATTTCTATCTGTTCGACGAGCCGGTGGGCGACCACCCGCCGCGCCACGCCGCCGAGCTGACCAGCGTGTTCGGCACCCTGCCGCCCGCGGCATCGCCGCAGCAGCATGCGCTGTCGGAACTGATGATGACCGCCTGGACCCGCTTCGCCGCCACCGGCGACCCGAACGGGCCCGGCGTGCCGTCATGGCCGCGCTTCGCAGGACCGGACGATCCCTACATGACGCTCGGCCTGGTCGTCGATCCCGGCCGCGGTTTCCGCACCCGCCAGCTCGATTTCATGCAGCGCGCCCTCGACGCCGGCCCCTGACAGGCTCGGGAAACCTGCGTGGCGTGGGCGACGGAGAGACCGTTCGGAAACGTGTCCTGGCGAGTCAGAGGCGGCGCGAACGCGACGCCGGCCGCGGGTGATCCGCGAGCACCGGAGCGGAGTGGCCTGGATGGTCGCGTCCTTGTTGTGGGCGACGGAGAGACCGTTCGGAAACGTGTCCTGGCGAGTCAGAGGCGGCGCGAACGCGACGCCGGCCGGCGGGTGATCCGCAAGCACCGGAGCGGAGTGGCCTGGATGGTCGCGTCCTTGTTGTGGGCGACGGAGAGACCGTTCGGAAACGTGTCCTGGCGAGTCAGAGGCGGCGCGAACGCGACGCCGGCCGCGGGTGATCCGCGAGCACCGGAGCGGAGTGGCCTGGATGGCCACGAGCACCGGAGCGCAGCGGATCGCCCACGGATGACCGCCAGGGCGCGTTTACGAACGGTCTCTCAGAAGGATTTCAGGAGGCGGTCGAGATAATCCAGCTCCGGCTGCGGCCGGGTGCGGTCGCTGTCGCGGCGGCGCAGCTCCTGTTCGATCTGTCGCGACCGCGCCGCGTCGTCGGCGCCCGGTATATGCGTCTCGCTGCCGTCGTCGTGGCCGCCATGGCCTTCCCCGACCGGCCGGCCCAGCGGGTCGCGCGGTCCGCTCTCGTCGCTACCGAGCTGCGAGTCCGTGCCGGGCATGCCGCCCTCGTCGCCGTCCGGTCCGTCCGGCATGCCGTCGTCGCCGGCGCCCGATCCAGGCAGCAGCGCCAGCCCGGTGCCGCCGGAGCGGCCGCCGCGCATCGCCGCGCTCATCTGTCCCTGGCCCTTCTGCAGCGCCGCCAGCGCCCTGATCTGGGCGGCGCCGGCGTCGGCGTCCTTGCCGTCGCGCAGCGCGTCGCGCGCCGACTGCATCTCGCGCGACGCGGTGTCGAGCTGGTCCGCCTTCTTGCCGCTCAGCGCCTTGAATTCGACGCCGAGCTCGTCGAGCGCCCGTCGCAGCACGGACTGTGCGTGACGGTCTTGCAGCCGCGCCGCGTCCTGCTGCGCCGCGGTTTGGGCGGGCAGGGGCGGCGCCGACCGGTCAGGGGCGGCCGGCGCGGCCGGCTGGTCGGGGGGCGCATCGGGAATGCCGAGCTGTCGCATCAGGGCCCTGGTCGCCGCGTCCGGCGCTTCGTCGCCCGCCTGGCCACCAGCCTGGCCACCCGCCTGACCACCGGTCTGCGCATCCTCGCCGTCGGTCTGGAGCTGCGCCTGCTCCGCCGCCTTGGCACGGTCCGCCGCCGACAGCCTGCCCTGGGTGCTGTCGAGCAGCGCGGTCTGGCGTTTCACCAGATCCTGGATCGCCTCCATCTGGTCGCGCGCCTGGGCGGTCGCCTGGGCCTGCTGCTCGGCGCTCTGCAGGTCCTGCGGCGTCGCCAGGCGCATATGGTCCAGCATCGCCTGCATCCTGGAGAGCGCCTGCATCGCCGCGTCGGCATGGCCGGCGGCGGCCTGGTCCTGCATCTCCTTGAGCATCCGCTTCAGGTCGGTCCCGTCCAGCGCCGAGGCGTCGGGCATCGCCGGCATCGGCGTGTGCGCGCGCGCCGCCTGCGCCGCCAGCGCCTGCATCTTGCGGGCGATCGCAGCGCCCAGCGCCGCGATCCTGGCCTTCAGCGCATCCTGTTCCGGCTGCGCCTGTCCGGCCTGTCCAAGCTGGCGCATGCGCTCGATCTGCGCCGACAGCCGGTCCTGCGCCGCGCGGACGTCGAGCGCCGCGCGCGCCGTGGCGCGGTCGTTGTGCAGCCCGTCCTCGAGCGCCAGGGCCAGGGTCCAGAGCCGGTCCGAGGCTTCGGCGATCTGCGCCTCGGGATTGGGCGCATCGGCCGGCTCCGAGGCCGGCAGATGCAGCAGCGACGCGGTGCTGGACAGGTTCAGGAACAGGCTGCTGTCCTGGGCGAAGGCGCCGGGCGTGTCGCCCAGCGCCAGCAGGTCGTCGGCGGCGTCGGACGGACTCTCGGCGCCGGTCGCCAGTCGGCGCCGTATGTCCAGCACCGCGCGCGCCAGCGGATTGCGGAACGAGCGCGCCGGCAGGACGAAGCTGGCGTCGGCGCTGGCGGCGCTCTGTCCGCTGCCGTCGGTCGCCACCAGATGCGCCGTCACCTTGGCCCCTGCCCAGGGATCGGCGGACAGATCCACCACCGCGACGCCGCGCGCCTTGGCCGGCGATCCGCCCAGCGCGATCGGCACCGTCAGCACCCTGCCGTGTCCGTCCGGGCCTGCCAGGGTGATCCGCGCCGAGAGGCTCCGCACGCCGTAGCGCTGCGCGGCCGACCAGGGCAGTCTCGTCCGCCAGGGAAGCGTCGTGTCGGCACCGGGCGGGGCGGTCCAGGCCACCTCCGGACGCGGGCTCGGCTGGACCACGATGCGCCAGTCCGACAGACGGTGACCGGCCTCGGCGATACGTAGCCTGGCGCCGGGCGCGGCGGTCGCCGGCAGCGTCCAGTCGAGCGACCAGCTCCGCTCCGAAAGCCTGGCGAAGACCGCGTGCCCGTCCAGCCCGCTCGACAGGCGCGGCGTGGCGTCGGATCCGGTCAGGCTGACGGTCAGGCGCGCGCCGGCCGGCACGACGTAATGTCCGTGCGGATCGGTCAGGAACACCGGCGCGCCGCCGGCATAGTCCGGCGGGGTGATCCAGGCCTGCAGGGCGGGCGGCGGCCCGAACGGCAGCGCGATGCCGGGCCAGAATCCGGAGGCGAGACGGAGCGGCGCGTCGCGGCCGGACAGCAGGGAAGCGACCAGGAACGACGCGAGCAGCGCCGGCGCCGCGCCGTTTCGGTCGCGGCCGCCCAGCGACAGCTCCGGCCGCCCGGCCCGCAGACGACCGAGCCCGGCCCGGGTGCGCTGCAGATGCGCCTGCCACAGCAGGGCGGCGGGATCGCCGGCGCCCGCCAGGGCCGGCCGGTCGTGCAGCGTCGAGAGCGGGCGATGCGGCAGGCGCGAGGCCTGCTCGATGCGCCGGTCGCGCATCGAAGCGGCCGGACTGGCAAGCCCGCGCATGCCGCGGCGCAGCAGCAGCGCGGCGGCCGCCAGCACCAGGATCAGGACCAGCGCGTGCAGCCAGGGCGGCAGGCGCTGCGGCACGGTGAGCAGGGACAGCACCGCATAGGCGCCGATGACCCCGCAGGCGGGCAGGGCAGCCGGCCAGAGCTGCTCGACCCACAGCACCAGCCCGGCACGCCTGCGCGCCGGGTCGAGCGCGCCGCGCGCCGGCCTCGTGCGCGCCAGTCTCATGTCAACCGGTCTCATGTCAGCCAGTCGGGCACGATCTCGCCCTCCCAGAGCCGCTCGACCGGCTGCCTCGCCCGGATCACGCTCCAGCGTTCGCCGTCGACCAGCGCCTGGGCGGCCAGCGGACGGGCATTGTAGGTCGAGCTCATCACCGCACCGTAGGCGCCGGTATCAAGGATCGCCACGCGCGCCTGCTCCCGCAGCAGCGGCAGCATGCGGTCGCGCGCCAGCGTGTCGCCGGTCTCGCAGACCGGGCCGACCAGATGCGCCGGCGCCACCGGCCCGGCCGCATCCGATGCCGAGAGCGGCACCACGCCATGCCAGGAGTCGTAGAGGCTCGGCCGCAGCAGGTCGTTCATCGCACTGTCCAGGACCACGAAGGGCGGCGCGCCGATCTCCTGCTTGACCCTGACCACGCGCGACAGCAGCAGCCCGGCCGGCGCCACCAGCCAGCGCCCGGGTTCGATCGCCAGCCGCACGCCCAGCCCGCCCAGCGTGACGCGGATCGCGTTGGCCAGCGCCCGCGGCGAGCCCTCGGTCTCGTGGCGATAGCCGATGCCGAGCCCGCCGCCGCAATCCACCATCGAGACCGCGTGGCCGGCTTCGCGCACCGCCTGGACCAGGTCGGCGATCCGGGCGAAGGCGCGACGGAACGGCGCCGGATCGGCGATCTGGCTGCCGATATGCACGGCGAAGCCGACCGGCCGGATCCCGGGCAGGGACGCGGCCTCGGCATAGAGCGCCGCCGCGCGGTGGTAGGCGACGCCGAACTTGTCGCCGGCCCGGCCGGTGCTGATCTTGGCGTGGGTACCGGCGTCGATGTCCGGATTGACCCTGAGCGCGATCGACGCCACCCGGCCCTGCGCGGCGGCGATCGCCGACAGGCCGGCCAGCTCCTCCGCGCTCTCGACATTGATCTGGCCGACGCCTAGCGACACGGCGAGCGCCAGCTCGGAATCGGTCTTGCCGACCCCGGAGAACACGATCCTCGCCGGCGCGATGCCGGCCTGCAGGGCGCGGCGCAGTTCGCCGCCGCTGACCACGTCGGCGCCGGCGCCCAGCGCCGCCAGCACGCGCAGGACCGCCAGATGGTCGTTCGCCTTCATCGCGAAGTGGATGTGGACGTCGAGGCCGGCCTCGACCATCGCCGCGGCCAGGCGGCGGTAGCGCGCCCGCAGCGTCCCGGCCCCGGTCACCCAGACCGGGGTGCCGAGCGCGTCGGCGATCGCCGCCAGCTTCACCTGCTCCAGCATCAGCCCGTCGAACGGGTCCATCCGCAGATGCGGCCGCGCCGCCAGCATTTCCGCCACCGACGGGTCGGCGTCGAGATCCGCGTCGAGATCGGCCGCGAGATCGGGCAGGGTCGGGATCATGGCGCTCCGGCTGGACATCGGCGCAGACTAGAAGAGGCGCATCCGGTCTCCAAGCGGCGCGACGGATGCGGTATGCCCTCTGGTCGAACGGCGGAGGCGGGACGGATGGCGGATGCGATGATCGCGGCGGCGCTGGCGGCGCGCGAACGGTCCTACGCGGCCTATTCACGATTTCGCGTCGGCGCCTGCGTCCGCTGCGAGCGCGGCACGCTGCATGCCGGCTGCAATGTCGAGAACGCCGCCTATCCGGAAGGCGTGTGCGCAGAGGCCGGCGCGATCTCGGCGATGGTGTTGTCCGGCGGACGCCGCATCGAGGCGGTGGTGATCGCCGGCGGTGGCGGCGCGCCCTGCATGCCGTGCGGCGGCTGCCGGCAGAAGATCCGCGAGTTCGCCGGCCCCGACACGCCGATCCGGGTGGTGGACGACACCGGCACCGTGCTGCTGGAGCGCAGCCTGGCCGAGTTGCTGCCGGACTCGTTCGGTCCAGACTCCCTGCTCTGAGCCGGAACCGTCCGCGACGCCTGCCGTTCGGTGCCAGGGAATACAGGGACCGCAGCATGGCATTCTTCGAGGCGTCCGACGGCACGAAGCTCTTCTACAAGGACTGGGGGAGCGGGACCCCGGTGGTGTTCGTGCATGGCTGGCCGCTGAATGCGGACATGTGGGACTACCAGATGGTGCCGCTGTCGCGTCAGGGGATCCGCACCATCGCCTACGACCGGCGCGGCTTCGGCCGCTCCGACCAGCCCGGCGGGCGCTATGATTACGACGTCCTGGCCGACGATCTCGCGTCCCTGCTCGATACGCTCGATCTGCATGAGGTCACGCTGGTCGGATTCTCGATGGGCGGCGGCGAGGTGGCCCGCTACGTGGCGCGTCATGGCACCGCCAGGCTGGCCAGGATCGCGTTGGTCGCCTGTGTGACTCCGTTCCTGCTGAAGACCGACGACAACCCGGACGGGGTCGACCGCAGCGTGTTCGACGGCATGGTCAAGCCGATCGAGGAGGACCGGCCGCATTTCTTCGCCAGCTTCGGCAAGGCGTTCTACGGATCGAGCCTGCTGCACCAGACCATTTCGTCGAGCTTCGGCGACTGGACCACCAGCCTGGCGATGCAGGGCTCGGCGCTGGCGACGATCGACTGCGTCAGGCTGTTCTCCGAGACCGACTTCCGCGCCGACCTGGCGCGGTTCGACAAGCCGACCCTGGTGATCCACGGCACGTCCGACGCGACCGTGCCGATCGAGGTCTCCGGCGCCAAGGCGGCTGCCCTGATCCCGGGCGCCCGGCTGATCGAATACGAGGGCGCCCCGCACGGGCTGATCTACACCGAGCGGGACCGCCTCAACGCCGACCTGCTGGCGTTCATCCGCACTTAGTGCGGCGCGGCCGGACCTGGCGGCGATCGGGGTTCGCCGAGCCGCGCAGGACGGTCGGAACGATGCCGTCCTGCACAGTGTCTCAGGTGTCGAGCAGGACGGCGTCCATCACTCTCCAGGCCTCTCCCGACAGGGTGAGGGCCTCGATCTCGGCGGGATCGTCCAGGAATTGCGCCTCGTGATACGGGCCAAACGGATACTGGACGATGACGCCGCGGCGCTCATGCGGTGGTGTGAGGCACGTCATGGTTCTGTCCAGTCTGGTCCGGGAACATGCGGGCGTAGAGCCGATCCTTGGCGGCCTGCGACCAGGCCGCCCTGGCCTGCGGCCGGTTATCGCGCAATGCCCGGGTGGTGATCAGTTCGAAGTCGGAATATCCCACCATCGCTGGCGACATGGCTCGATCGGTCCCGCTCATGCTTGGTTCTCCATCGTCCCGTCCGCCGACTCTTCCCCGGTTCCATGGCGGCTTCATGGCAGAAACAGGAGCCTGGACGGTGCGACGTCAACAAAGCATTAAATTCGCCGCCATTGTGGCAGTTCTGTTCGATACTGTGGCTTCGGCGCATGGATTGCCGGGGATCGGCACCGCCGACCGGCGCCGGCCGGTCGCGGTCGACCGACCCCCGTTCGACTCTCTGGTGCGCGTGCAGACCGAACTCGGCGGCCGGTGCACCGGCTTCCTGGTCGCGCCGACCCTGGTGATGACGGCGGCGCACTGCCTGTTCCAGCCCAAGGTCCGCGCGTTCCTGCAGCCGGACGCGGTGCATGTGCTCGCCTCCTACCGCGCCGGAACCTACCGGGCGCATGCCCGTGCGATACGATTCCTGATCCCGGAATCGTATCGCCCGTTCGTCGAGGACGGCACCGCGGGAGCGGATCGTGCGGTGCTGGTGCTGGATCGACCGGTCGGCACGGCGGCGCAGGCGCTGAAGCTGCAGCCCGTTCCGGCATTGCCGGCGCCGATACGCCTGGCCGGTTATGGGCAGGATCGCGACGAGCTGGCACTCGAATCGCCGGCTTGCACGGCGTCCGCCCTGGTGGCGGACGGGCAGGGGCGGCCTCTGCTGGCGCATGATTGCCAGGCGACCTCCGGCACCAGCGGCGCGCCGCTGGTCTGGCGCCGACCGGATGCGCGCTGGGTGGCGATCGGCGTGCAGATCGAGGCGCGTACCGGCGCCGCCGGCGGAATCGCTGTGCCGGCGCTGGACGCTATTCCGTCGGGTAGAAGCGCGGGTAGGTGATCTTGTCGCCAGGCCCCGGCGCTTCCGGCGAGCCCTTCTTGCCGCAGCCGGACAGGCCGGAGGTCAGGCCGATCGCCAGGCAGGCGAGCAGCACGGACGCCGTGATCCGTTTCATGCGCCGGTTTCCTTGGTTCGTGTCTGCGTCGCGAGGATGGCGAGCCAGGACGACGCCTGCGCCGCCACGTTGGCGGGCGCGGTGCCGCCCTCGCTGGTGCGCGAGGCGACCGAGGCGTCGACCGACAGCACGGCGAACACCGCGTCGGTGATGCCGGGCTCCTCCGCCTGCATCTCGTCCAGGGTCAGGGCGGACAGGTCGACGCCCCGCGCCTCGGCGCGCCCGACCAGTCGCCCGGTGACGTGGTGCGCGGTGCGGAACGGCAGTTTCAGCACCCGGACCAGCCAGTCCGCCAGGTCGGTCGCGGTGGCATAGCCGGCGCCGGCCAGCGCCGCCATGCGGTCGGTCCTGGCCTCAAGGTCGCGCACCATGCCTTCGGTCGCGGCCAGGCACAGCGATGCGGCCTCGGTCGCCTGGAACACCGGCTCCTTGTCCTCCTGCATGTCCTTGGCATAGGCCAGCGGCAGCCCCTTCATCACCGTCAGCAGCCCCACCAGCCCGCCGACGATGCGTCCGGTCTTGGCCCGGGTCAGTTCGGCCGCATCCGGATTGCGCTTCTGCGGCATGATCGAGGAGCCGGTGGTGAAGGCGTCGGACAGGCGCACGAAGCCGAACGGCGTCGAGCACCAGGTCACGATCTCTTCCGCCAGCCGCGACAGATGCACCGCCAGGATCGACAGCGCGGAGAGATATTCCAGCGCGAAATCCCGGTCCGAGACCGCGTCGAGCGAATTTTGCGTCGGACGGTCGAAACCCAGCAGCGACGCGGTCATGCGACGGTCGATCGGGAACGAGGTGCCGGCCAGTGCCGCCGAACCCAGCGGGCATTCGTTCAGGCGGCGCCGCGCATCCGCCAGCCGGCCGCGATCGCGCGACAGCATCTCGACATAGGCCAGCAGGTGATGCCCGAACGTGACCGGCTGCGCGGTCTGCAGATGGGTGAAGCCCGGCATCGGGTCGGCGGCGTGCGATGCGGCACGCTGTGCCAGGCCGGTCATCAGCGACCGGAGCTGCGCGTCGATCGCATCGATCGCGTCGCGCACCCACAGACGGAGATCGGTCGCCACCTGGTCGTTGCGGCTGCGCGCGGTGTGCAGACGCTTGCCCGCCTCGCCGATACGCTCGGCCAGGCGGGCCTCGATGTTCATGTGGATGTCCTCGAGGGCGGTCTCGAACACGAAACGTCCGGCCTCGATGTCGGCGGCGATCGACTCCAGCCCGTCGCGGATCGCCGCATGGTCGGAAGCGGACAGGATGCCCACCGCCTGCAGCATGTGCGCATGCGCCAGCGAACCGCGTATGTCCTGGCGCCACAGCGCGCGGTCGAAGCCGATCGAGACGTTGATCTCCTGCATGATCGCCGATGGACCGCCGGCGAAACGACCGCCCCAGGCGGCGTTGGCGGTGTCCGCCGGGCCGGGCTTTGCCGCCGGGCGATCCTCTTCTAAAGACATGCCATGTCCCAGATCATGCGCAGAACACTCCGCCGCAGCGTCCTCGCGGCCGGCGGGACCCTACTGGCGGGCGCGATCACGCGCAAATGGATCGCACCGGAGGCGGCGGCCCAGTCTTCGCCAGAGCAGTCGCCGCCGGTGCAGCCCTTCTCGGTGGTGCGGTTCCACGCCCCGACCGCGCTGCCGCCCTTCAGCTTCGCCGACGCCGACGGCCGCACCATCGACAGCGCTCAGCCGCGCGGCCACGGCGTGGTGCTGAATCTGTGGGCGACCTGGTGCGTGCCCTGCGTCGCCGAACTGCCGGCGCTCGACAGCCTGGCGCGCACCCTGGCGCCGTCCGGCATCCAGGTTCTGACGGTCTCGCTCGATCATGGCGGCGCCGCCATGGTCAAGCCGTTCTATGCCGCGCACGGGATCCGCTCGCTGCCGGTCCTGCTCGATCCGCACAGCGCGATCCTGGCCGCACTCGGCCTGGAGGGCATCCCGACCACGCTGGTGATCGACAAAACGGGAAAGGAGGTCGCCCGTGTCCAGGGCTCGGTGAACTGGGCCGACCCCGCCGCCGCCATCGCGATCACCAAGGCGATCGGATCGTGAAAATCAAAATCTAGGCGATCTGCCGGGCGGAGCCTGTCTGCAAACGTGTCCTGGTGGGTCAGAGGCGGCGCGCAGCGACGCCGGCCGCGGGTGAAACGCGAGCACCGGCGCGGAGCGGCCTCCAGGCCGTAAGCACCGGAGCACAGCGGATCGCCCGCGGATGACCACCAGGGCGCGTTTGCAGACAGGCTCCCTAGGGGAGCTGTTCGTAGGTGGTGACTTCGAACCCCGCCAGCCAGGCGCTGCCGAACGCGGTCGAGATCGCCACGTCGGTCGCGTCGCGTCCGCGTGCCATCAGGATGCGGCCGACGCGCGGCTTGTTGTGCCGCGCATCGAAGGTGAACCACTGGCCGCCGAGATAGACGTCGAACCAGGCGCTGAAATCCATCGGATCGTCGACCGGCGGCACGCCGATATCGCCGAGATAGCCGGTGCAGTAGCGCGCCGGGATGTTCATGCAGCGGCACAGCGCCACGGCGAGGTGCGCATAGTCGCGGCACACGCCGCGCCGCTCCATGAACGCCTCGTAGGCGGTGCGGGTCGAGCGGGCATGTTCGTAGCCGAAGCTGATGCGGTCGTTGACGTAGGACACGATCGCCTGCACGCGCTGCCAGCCGGGCGGCACGTGGCCGAACAGCGACCAGGCGGTGTCGGACAGGCGGTCGGTCTCGCAGTAGCGGCTGCCCAGCAGATAGACCAGCGCCTCGTCGGGCAGGTCCTCGACCGCATGCTGCTGCGCGTCGGGGGCATAGGCGTCGGGCAGCCCGCTATCGGCGACGGTGAACTCGTTGGTGATCCGCAGCAGCCCGCCCGGCGCCACCACGCGGGTGCAGACATTGCCGAAACCGTCGCGATAGTGATGCGCCGGGATCGGCGGATCGAACATCATCCGCTGCGGAGTCTGCAGATCGTGCTCGCGCTCCGGATGGATGCTGAGCATCAGCAGCAGCGGCGTCGGCGCCGGCGCGTTGAAGGCGATGTCGTAGCCGGCGCGAATCAACATGCGGTAGGTTCTCTCGATCCGGTGCGTCCCGGCGCGCTTGGTGTTTCTGCCCGGTTGGCTGTCAGACGGCGCTGAGCGTGGAACGATTCAGCGGAAGGCGGGTTGCCGCGGCGTCGGCCGGCTGATCGCGCTTCTGCAACGTCACCACCTGCGCCTTCTCGCGCGCCGGCGGCGCGCCGCTCGGTGCGGTGCTGACGGGCAGATCGGCGATCGGATCCGGTCTTCCCGTGGCGGCGGCCTTGTCGCCGGATGGCGCGCCCTCGTCCACCTCCTGTTTGTGCATGGCGACCTTGACGGAAACGGTCATGCCGATGCTGTCGGCGGGAAAGCCGGTCCAGGTTCCGGCCAGAGGCACCGCCTGGTGCCAGTCGCGCACCGAGGCGACCCGGATCAGGTCGCGGCTGCCGATGATCGCGTTGGTCGGGTCGAATTCGGTCCAGCCGGCGCCGGGCAGGAACACCTCGACCCAGGCATGGGTCGAGCCGCCGCCGACATGCGCGGTGCCGTCGGCGCCCGGCGAATAGACGTACCCGCTGACGAAGCGCGCCGCGAGGCCGAGCGCGCGCACCGCCTCCATCATCAGCACCGCATAGTCGCGACAGGTGCCGTTGCGCAGCGCCAGGGTGCGGGCCGGCTCCTGCACCCCTTCCTCGTAGCGCGCCGAATAGGTGAAGGAGCGCCGGATCTCGCGGGTCATGTCGGTCAGCAGATCGAGCGTGCTGCCGTTGGCGTGCGCGTGCAGGAAGCCACGTGCCCAGGCATCGACCACGTGGTCCGGATCGTCGTAGTGCCGCTCGCGCACGCGGGCGAGGTCGGCGGCGTCGTCCTGGTCGTAGGTGAACGGCCAGGTGCGCGCATAGGGTGACAGCGACTCGTGCGTCGGCGCCACGGTACTGTGGTCGACGGTCAGCCGGTTCTCGAAGCGCAATTCCTTGGCGCGACCGGCGAAGCGCGCGATCGTCAGCACGTTGCCGAACGCATCGAGCACGGAGCGCAGCTCGATCGGCTTGGGCACGATCACCAACTGCCAGTCCAGAACCCGCTGGTCGGCGGAGTCGCGCGGACGGAACATCATGCGATGCTCGCCGAAACCGACCACGCGCCGGTACTGGTAGGTGGTGACATGCTCGACTGTCAGAACCGGCATCAAGCGGTTCCTTCCGTGCTTCCTGGGTGCAAGTCCGACCGGAGTCGCGGAACGTCCGGTTCGCCGCCGCCAGCGTCCCGTGTTTCAGGGCTGGACGCAACAAAAGCCGCGGAACATAGCTGATCCGTGACCCAGGGCGCTCCGACCATGACCGATTCCCGCTCCTCCGCCATACCCCTGCTGGGGCCGGACGACCCGGCGCCGGTGCAGTGGCTGCGCCGGGGCGGCGCGTCCGACCTGATGCTGCTGGTCGATCACGCCGGCCGCGCGGTGCCGGCCTCGCTCGGCCGGCTCGGCCTGCCGGACGCCGAATTCGAGCGTCACATCGCCTGGGACATCGGCGTGCTCGGCGTCGGCCGCCTGCTGGCGGAGGCGCTCGACGCCACGGCGATCGCCCAGGCCTATTCGCGGCTGGTGATCGACTGCAACCGGACCCCCGGCCATCCGACCTCGATCGCGCCGCGCAGCGACGGCACCGAGATCGCGCTCAACCGCCTCTGCGACCAGGCCGGCCGCGACGCGCGGCGCGACGAGATCTTTCGTCCCTATCACGACGCGATCGCCGCCGAACTCGACCGTCGCGTCGCCGCCGGCCGGCAGACCGCCCTGGTGGCGGTGCACAGCTTCACCCCATCGATGTCCGGCCGCGACCGGCCCTGGCATTTCGGCGTGCTGTACAACCACGATCCGCGGCTCGGCCGCGCGCTGCTGGCGCTGATGCGCGACGAGGGCGACCTCGTGGTCGGCGACAACGAGCCGTACGCGCTGTCCGATCTCGACGACTACACGGTGCCGGTGCACGGCGAACGGCGTGGCCTGCACCAGGTCGAGATCGAGATCCGTCAGGACCTGATCGCCGATCCTGCCGGCGAGCGGGCCTGGGCGGAGCGTCTGGCGCGGCTGCTGCCGATCGCGCTCGACCGGGCCAGGTCGCCGCGTTGAGATGGCAAGCTGAGATGGCAGGGTGAGATGGCAGGCGCGGGGCCGATCGGCGGCCGGACCAAGCTGGCCGGGCTGGTGGGCTGGCCGGTTTCGGCGTCCCGTTCGCCGCTGATCCACAACGAATGGCTGCGTCGCGCCGGGATCGACGGCGCCTACGTGCCGTTGCCGGTGCAGCCCGGCCGGCTCCGCACGGCGCTGGAGGGCCTGCTGGCGGCCGGGTTCGTCGGCGTCAACGTGACACTGCCGCACAAGGAGGAGGCGTTCCGGATCGCCGATACGTTGACCGACGCCGCGCGCGCCTGCGGTTCGGTGAACACGCTGGTGTTCGGCGCCGACGGCAGGATGCAGGGCGACAGCACCGACGGGCACGGCTTCCTGGCCAGCCTGAGGGCGGAGCGGGTCGACCCGGCGGCCGGTCCGGCGCTGGTGCTGGGCGCAGGTGGTGCGGCGCGGGCGATCGTCGCGTCGCTGCTCCGGCTCGGCGTGCCGGTCACGCTGACCAACCGCACCCGCGACCGTGCCGAGGCGCTCGCGCGCGCGCTCGGCGCGCCGGCGATCCGGGTGCTGGACTGGCCTGACCGCGCCGCCAGTCTCGCCGGCCAGGCGCTGCTGGTGAACACCACCAGCATCGGCATGAGCGGCGACCTGGCCACGCCGTGCCCGCTCGACCAGGCCGCGCCCGGCCTGGTGGTGGCCGACATCGTGTATGTGCCGCGCGTCACGCCGCTGCTGGCGCATGCGCGGTCGCGACGCCTGCGCACCGTCGAGGGTCTCGGCATGCTCCTGCATCAGGCCGGCATCGGCTTCGAGCGCTGGTTCGGCGTGCGGCCGCTGGTCGACGACGCCCTCACCGCCCTGGTCCGCGCCGATCTCGACCGCGGCGCGTCGTGAGGATCATCGGCCTGACCGGCGGGATGGGCATGGGCAAGTCGACCGCGGCCTCGGCGCTGGCGCGCGCCGGGCTGCCGGTGTTCGATGCCGATCGCGCCGTGCACCGGTTGCAGGCCAAAGGCGGGGCGGCGGTCCCGGCGATCGCCGCCCTGGTGCCGGACGCGGTGCGCGACGGGGTGATCGACCGCGCCCGGCTGCGACAGGCGGTGATCGGCGATCCGGCGATGATGCGAGAGCTGGAGCGGATCGTGCATCCGCTGGTGCGCGCCGCGCAGCGCCGCTTCCTTGGCCGCGCCCGCGCTGCCGGCCATGCCTGGGCGGTGCTGGACGTGCCGCTGCTGCTGGAGACCGGCGCCGACCGTCTCTGCGATCACGTGATGGTGGTCTCGGCGCCGCGCCCGCTGCAGCGGGCGCGGATCGCCCGTCGCCGTGGCATGGACGCAGCGCAGGCCGACAGCCTGATCGCCCGGCAGATGCCGGATGCGCAGAAACGCCGCCGCGCCGACACGGTGATCCATACCGGGCTGTCGCGTTTCCATGCGTTGCGGCAGATACGGCGTATGCTGGCCGTCCTCAGACAGGCAAGGCGGGAGCGGCCATGAAGCGTGCGGTGCTGTTCGACACCGAGACCACCGGCTTCGAGCCGTTGACCGGCGACCGGGTGATCGAGATCGCCGCCCTGGAACTGATCGGCGACCTGCCGACCGGCCGGCATTATCACGTGCTGATCGATCCGGAACGCGACGTGCCGGAGGAGGCGGCGCGGGTGCATGGCTACACGCGCGCGCACCTGGTCGGAAAGCCGAAGTTCCACGAGGTGATCGACGGGTTCCTGGCGTTCATCGGCGACGATCCGCTGATCGCGCACAACGCGCCGTTCGATTTCCGCTTCATCGACGCGGAGATGGACCGGCTGCGTCTGCCGCCGCTCGGCGCCGACCGCATGATCGACACGCTGGAGATGGCCAGGCTGCGCTTTCCCGGCCTGCCGAACAGCCTCGATGCGCTGTGCCGCCGTTTCGCGATCGATCTCAGCGAACGCACCACGCATAACGCGCTGCTGGATTGCCGGCTGCTGGCGGAGGTCTATGTCGAGCTGACCGGCGGCCGTCAGCGCGGCCTGGCACTCGCGGTCGAGGAGGGCGGCGGTGCTGCGATCTACACGCTCGATCGCGCCCGCCAGCCGCGCCCGGTGGTACCGACCGAGGCCGAACTGGCGGCGCATGCCGCGTTCGTCGCCCAGTTGAAGGACCCGGTCTGGCTCTCGTGAGGCCTGGTCGTCACGCTGCCGCCAGCTCGGCACGATCCGGGTCGATCTCGCAGCGGAGCGCTCTGCCGTCGCGCTCCAGGAGACCGCGTTTCACCAGCTCCGCAACGTCGGCGTGCACGCCGGAATAATCCCGGTCCAAGGCGATCGACAGGGCGCGTGTGCTCGCAATCGTGTCGTGCGCGGCGACGTGCTCGAGGATGGCGATCCTGTTCGGCGTCATGTACCGAAAGAACGTGGTCCAGTTCTCGAAGCTGATCAAGCGTTTCGGCTCGATCCTCCTGCCTTGTTCGGCAGCGGCGACGGCGGCCTCGACATTCGCGACGATCTCGCGGTCGATCTCCTCGAGGCTCACGCCCACTCGGAAAACCAGCATGCCCGTCATCGTCGTTCCCCTCTCTCCTGCCGGATAAGCATGCGGAAATCGGCCAGGAGCCTGGCGATTCCCCGGAAATCGTATGGTTTTTCGATCCCACCGACGTGGCACTGATCGCCTTTTCCCCGCTCGTTGTCGAAGCCGATCACGGAAGCGCCGTGTACCACGCAGACCAGGCTGCCACGGCTTCCGTCTCATGAGCGGCGCGCCGGCATCGCTCGGTGTCGCACGCTCACGGCTGCGGGTCGAAGAACTCCACGCTACCGTCGTCGAGGTCGTAGCGCGCGCCGACGATCTTCAGCCTTCCCTGCTGCTGCGGCTCGAGCAGCAGTTGCTCGGTGTGGCGCAGCCGGTCGACGATGCGATGCACGTTGTGGCGCACCGAGCGATCCAGCAGGTCGTGTTCGCCCTCGCGCCGCGCGCGCAGCACCGCGGGGATGATCGGC
>CAIMSN010000070.1 GCA_903844135.1 uncultured Rhodospirillales bacterium
CCCATCGACCATGTCTGGGACAAGGACGCCGAGCGCGAACTGTCCAGGATCCCGTTCTTCGTTCGCGGCAAGGCAAGACGAAACACGGAGCGCTTCGCCCGCGAGCGAAGCCTCGCCACGATCAGCCTCGAGACGCTCTATGATGCCAAGGCCCATTATGCGCGCTGAACCCGCGCCGATGCGATTCGTCATCGTGACGATGGACAGTCATCTGTCCAGCGCCGCGGCCCGTGCGGAGGCCAGTCTGCTTCCCGACATTCCAGGGCTGGAAATCATCGTTCACGCCGCGAGCGAATGGGGCGGCAATCCGCACGCGCTCGCCGACTGCCTGCGCGACATCGAACGCGGCGACATCGTCGTCGCCACCATGCTGTTTCTCGACGACCATATCCGTGCGGTGCTGCCGGCGCTCCAGGCGCGGCGCGAGGATTGCGCGGCGATGGTGTGCTGCGTGTCGGGCGGCGAGATCGTGCGCCTGACCAAGCTCGGCAAGTTCGACATGTCGGCCGAGGCGAGCGGCGCGATGGCGATGCTGAAGAAGCTGCGCGGCAATCGCGGCAAGGGCGGCCCGCAGGCCAGTGGCGAGAAGCAGATGCGGATGCTGCGCCGGCTGCCCAAGCTGCTGCGCTACATTCCCGGTCCGGCCCAGGACGCGCGGGCCTATTTTCTGAGCATGCAATACTGGCTGGCAGGCTCGGAAGAGAATCTCGCCAACATGGTCCGCAATCTGGTCGGGCGCTACGCGAAGGGCCATCAGGGCGTCCGCGCCGCGGCGCCGATCCTGTATCCCGATGTCGGCCTGTATCATCCGCGCATGAAGGGCCGGGTGAGCGAGCATCTGTCCGACCTTCCGGCGACCGGGACCAAGGGCACGGTCGGTGTGCTGATGCTGCGGTCCTACGTGCTGGCCAGCAATGCCGGCCATTACGACGGCGCGATCGCGGCGCTGGAGCTGCGCGGCATGCGGGTGATCCCGGCTTTCGCCGCCGGACTGGACCAGAGGCCGGCGATCGAGCGCTTCTTCATGAAGGACGGCGTACCCACCGTGGACACGGTGCTGTCGCTGACCGGATTCTCCCTGGTCGGCGGTCCGGCCTACAACGATGCGCGTGCCGCCGAGACCGTGCTGGCGTCGCTGGACGTGCCCTATGTCGCGGCGCATCCGGTCGAGTTCCAGACCCTGGAGGAATGGACCGAAAGCGCCCGCGGGCTGAACCCGGTCGAGGCGGCGATGATGGTCGCGATCCCCGAGCTCGATGGCGGGATCTGGCCGATGACGTTCGGCGGCCGGTCGCAGGACAGCGCCGAGCGTCGCGACATGGTGGCGCACCCTGAGCGGGTCGCGGTGCTGGCGACGCGGATCGCCAAGCTGGTGGCGCTGCGCCGGTCGGCGCGCGCGGAGCGCCGCATCGCCACCGTGCTGTTCAACTTCCCGCCCAACAGCGGCGCCACCGGCACCGCCGCCTATTTGTCGGTGTTCGAATCGCTGTGGAACACGCTGCAGGCGATGCAGCGCGCCGGCTACACCGTCGATCTGCCCAGGGACGTCGACACGCTGCGTCGCACGATCCTGCAGGGCAACGCGGAACAGTACGGCTCCGAGGCCAACGTGGTCGCGAAGATCCCCACCGACGATCACGTCCGACGCGAGCGCTATCTGCCGGAGATCGAGAAGAGCTGGGGCCCGGCGCCCGGCCGGCAGAACAGCGACGGCCGCAACATCCTCGTGCTGGGCGCGCGGTTCGGCAACGTGCTGGTCGGCATCCAGCCGGCGATCGGCATCGAGGGCGATCCGATGCGGCTGCTGTTCGAGGGCAGTTTCGCGCCGACCCATGCCTTCTCGGCGTTCTATCGCTATCTGCGCGAGGATTTCGACGCGCATGCGGTGCTGCATTTCGGCACCCATGGCGCGCTGGAGTTCATGCCCGGCAAGCAGGCCGGCCTGAGCAGCACCTGCTGGCCGGACCGGCTGATCGGCGACCTGCCGAACTACTACGTCTATGCCTCGAACAACCCGTCCGAGGGTGCGCTCGCCAAGCGCCGCACCGGCGCCACGCTGATCTCCTACCTGACCCCGCCGGTGACGCAGGCCGGGCTGTATCGCGGCCTGCTGGATCTGAAGGCTTCGCTGGATCGGTGGCGCGGGCTGGAGCCGGATGCGCCGGACGAGCAGCGCGTGCTGCTGGCCGGGCTGATCCAGGCGCAGGCCGCCAGCGTCGAGCTGGCCAGTGCCGAGCCGGCCTGGGCCGACGCGGTGACGACGATCGACAAGCTCGTCGCCTCGATCACCGAAGTCGAATACGCGCTGATCCCGCACGGGCTGCATGTGGTGGGCGCGCCGCCGAGCGCGGAGGCCCGCGCCGGCATGATCGACGCGCTGGCGATCGAGGATCCGGAGCGGCGCGCCGAGATCGATCGCATGCTGTCGGAAGATACCGAGCTGCCGGCGATCATCCATGCGCTCGATGGCGGCTTCATCCGTCCGGCGCCGGGCGGCGACCTGCTGCGCACCACCGCGGTGCTGCCGACCGGACGCAACCTGCACGGTTTCGATCCTTTCCGCATTCCCTCGGCGTTCGCGGTGCAGGAAGGCCGGCTGCAGGCGGAACGCCTGCTGTCGCGGCACGATGCCGACGGCACGGCCGGCACGGCCCTGCCGGAGACGGTGGCGATGGTGCTGTGGGGGACCGACAACCTCAAGACCGAGGGCGGCCCGCTGTCGCAGGTGTTGTGGCTGCTCGGCGCCGAGCCGCGCTACGATCCCTATGGCCGGCTGTGCGGCGCAATGCTGGTGCCGCTGGAGCGGCTCGGACGGCCGCGGGTGGATGTGCTGGTGACGCTGTCGGGGATCTTCCGCGACCTGCTGCCGATGCAGACCAAGCTGATCGCAGAGGCCTGCCTGCTGGCGGCGTCGGCCGACGAGCCGGTCGAGCTCAACTTCGTTCGCAAGCACGCTTTGTCGTTCCTGTCGGTGCATGGCGGCAGCATCGAGGACGCGGCGCTGCGCGTGTTCGGCAACGACGACGGCACCTACGGCGCCAACGTCAACCTGCTGATCGACAATGGCGGCTGGAACGACGAGGACGAGCTCGCCCAGGCGTTCGTGAAGCGCAAGGGCTACGCCTACGGCGTCAGCGGCACGCCGAAGCGCAACGACGCGGTGCTGACCAACGTGCTCTCGACGGTCGAGGTGGCCTACCAGAACCTCGACTCGGTCGAACTCGGCGTCACCACCGTCGATCATTATTTCGATACGCTGGGCGGCGTGTCCCGCGCGGTGCGCGCCGCACGCGGCGGCCAGGCGGCGTCGGTCTATATCGGCGACCAGACTCGCGGCGACGGCGTGGTCCGCAGCCTTGCCGAGCAGGTCGCGCTGGAAACCCGCACCCGGGCTCTGAACCCGAAATGGTACGAGGCGCTGCTGGAGCACGGTTACGAGGGCGTTCGGCAGATCGAGGCGCACGTCACCAACACGCTCGGCTGGTCGGCCACCACCGGACAGGTGGCGCCGTGGATCTACCAGTCGCTCACCGACACCTACGTGCTGGACGAGTCGATGCGCACCCGCCTGGCCGAACTCAACCCGACCGCGGCGCTCAAGATCGCCAACCGGCTGATCGAGGCGCACGAACGCAAATACTGGTCGCCCGACAAGTCGGTGATCGACATGCTTCGTCGTGCCGGCGAGGACATCGAGGACCGGCTCGAGGGACTGACAATGGGAGTTGCCGCATGACCGCTATCGACCTGCCGACCAAGCTTCGGGCCGCGTCCGGCTGCAACACCTGCGCCGATGGCGAAGGCAGCGTGCAGGTCAAGCTCGATCCCGGGTCGCGGATCGGCACCGCCAAGGTGTTCGCGATCTACGGCAAGGGCGGCATCGGCAAGAGCACGACCTCGTCGAACCTGTCCGTCGCGTTCAGCAAGCTCGGCAAGCGGGTCCTGCAGATCGGCTGCGATCCCAAGCACGATTCCACCTTCACCCTGACCAAGCGTCTGGCGCCGACGGTGATCGACGCGCTGGAGTCGGTGGATTTCCATCCGGAGGAGCTGCGGGTCGAGGATTTCTGCTTTCCCGGCTATGGCGGGGTGATGTGCGTCGAGGCGGGCGGGCCGCCGGCCGGCACCGGCTGCGGCGGCTACGTGGTCGGGCAGACCGTGAAGCTGCTGCGCGAGCATCATCTGCTCGAGGAGACCGACGTGGTGATCTTCGACGTTCTCGGCGACGTGGTGTGCGGCGGCTTCGCGGCGCCGCTGCAGCATGCCGACCGAGCCCTGGTGGTGGCGGCGAACGATTTCGACTCGATCTTCGCGATGAACCGGATCGTCGCGGCGATCCAGGCGAAATCGAAGAACTACGACGTCCGTCTCGGCGGGGTGATCGTCAACCGCAGCGCCGAGACCGACCAGATCCAGCGCTACAACGACGCGATCGGCATGAAGATGCTCGCGCATTTCCCCGATCTCGACGTGATCCGCCGCTCGCGCCTGAAGAAGTCGACCCTGTTCGAGATGCCGTCCACCCCGGAGCTCGACGCGGTGTGCAACGAGTACCTGCGCTTGGCCGCCAGCCTCTGGGCCGGCGTCACGCCGCTTGAGGCGACGCCGATGAAGGATCGCGACATCTTCGACCTGCTGGGGTTCGAGTGATGAGCGCCGTCACCTACGGCACCCGGCGCGCCGAGCTCGAGACCTATTTCGACCGCACCGCCGCCCAGGCCTGGGAGAAGCTGACCTCCGACGCGCCGGTCGGGCGGATCCGCGCCACCGTGCGCGCCGGACGCGACAGCATGCGCGCCACCCTGCTCGGCTGGCTGCCGCAGGACCTGTCCGGGCGGCGGGTGCTCGATGCCGGCTGCGGCACCGGTGCGTTCTCGGTCGAGGCGGCGCGCCGCGGCGCGGACGTGGTGGCGGTCGATCTGTCCGGCACGCTGCTCGCCACCGCCCGAGATCGGCTTCCGGCCGACATCGCCAGCCGCATCACCTTCCGGGTCGGCGACATGCGCGAGGCCGCCAGCTTCGGCCGCTTCGACCACGTCGTGGCGATGGACAGCCTGATCCATTATCCGTCGCGGGAGATCGCCGCGGTGCTCGCAGCGTTCGCCGACTGCACCACGCGCTCGATCGTCTACACCATCGCGCCGCGCACGCCGTCCCTGTCGGTGATGCATGCGGTCGGCCGGCTGTTCCCGCGCGGCGACCGTGCGCCGGCGATCGAGCCGGTCTCGTCGGCGACGATCTCGGCCAGGCTGGCCGACCAGCCGAGCCTGTCCGGCTGGGGCGAGTGCCGCAGCTTCAGGGTCAATACCGGGTTCTACAAGTCGCAGGCGCAGGAGCTGGTCAGGGCATGAGCCAGACCGTGCGCCAGGTTCCGGGCAAGCCGAATTCGGCACGCACCAAGTCGCGCCTGTGGAGCGGGTCGGGCAGTCTGCTGCTGCCGTTCGCCAGCGTGGCGACGCCGGAACTGCCGCTCGGCCGCCTGATGCGCCTGTCGCTGTTCCAGGTCTCGGTCGGCATGGCGCTGGTGCTGGTGATCGGCACGCTGAACCGGGTGATGATCGTCGAACTCGGCGTGCCGGCCTGGCTGGTGGCGCTGATGATCTCGCTGCCGCTGGTGCTGGCGCCGTTCCGCGCCATCGTCGGGCATCGCTCCGACACCCACCGTTCGGTGCTCGGCTGGAGGCGCCTGCCCTATCTGTGGATGGGCACGCTGCTGCAGTTCGGCGGCTTCGCGATCATGCCGTTCGCTCTGATCGTGCTGTCTGGCGACGCGCCGAACGCGCCGTCCTTCGTCGGGCCGGCCGCCTCCGGGCTCGCGTTTCTGCTGGTCGGCGCCGGCCTGCACACCACCCAGACGGTCGGGCTGGCGCTGGCCACCGATCTCGCGCCGCCGCATGCGCGCTCCCGGGTGGTGACGCTGCTGTGCGTGATGCTGCTGCTCGGCATGCTCGGCAGCGCCCTGGTGTTCGGCCGTCTGCTGGCGCCGTTCAGCGAGTTCCGCCTGATCCAGGTGATCCAGGGCGCCGGCGTGCTAACGCTGGTGCTGAACTTCACCGCGGTCTGGAAGCAGGAGGCGCGCGATCCCGCCCGCCATGGCCTGTCGCAGCCGCGCGCGCCGTTCCGCGAGGCGTTCCGCGGCCTGGGCGACGGGGTTCGTGGCAAGCGCCGGCTGTTCGCGGTCGGGCTCGGCACCATGGCGTTCTCGATGCAGGACGTGCTTCTGGAGCCCTATGGCGGGCAGGTGCTGCATCTTCCGGTCGCGGTGACCACCACGCTGACGGCGATGCTGGCGGTCGGCGGCCTGGCCGGCTTCGGCGTCTCGGCGCTGCTGCTGTCGCGCGGCTTCGATCGCTACCGGCTCGCCTCGCTCGGCGTGCTGGCCGGATTGCTCGCCTTCTCCGCCCTGATCTTCGCCGCCCCGGCCAGCTCGCCGGTGCTGTTCGGCCTCGGCACGCTGCTGATCGGGCTCGGCAGCGCCCTGTTCGTGGTGGGCACCCTGTCCGCGGCGATGGAGCAGGCGCGCGACGGGCAGGGCGGCCTGGCGCTCGGCACCTGGGGCGCGGTGCAGGCGTTCGCCGCCGGCCTGGCGATCCTGCTCGGCGGCGTCACCCATGATCTGGTCGGCGCGCTCGGCATGCATGGCAGGCTCGGCGCCACCCTGGCGGTGCCCTCGACCGGCTACGGCACCGTCTATGCGATCGAGATCGTCCTGCTGTTCGCCACCCTGGTGGCCATCGGTCCGCTGGCCGGCTTCCGGTCGGTTCTTCCCATCCCGTCGGTCCCGGCCAGACTACCCTCTGCGCCGGGCCCGCTGATCCAAGGAGCATCCTTGTCGTGAGTGCCGCATTCACCCGTTACATCGATGTCGCCCAGGTCAGCCTCTACATCTTCTGGGGGTTCTTCGCCGGGCTCGTGTTCTACCTGCAGCGCGAGTCCAAGCGCGAGGGCTACCCGCTGCTGCCCGAGGGACAGCAGAAGAACGTGCGGGGCCCGATCCAGGGTTTCCCGGAAATGCCGCCACCCAAGACGTTCATCAAGCCGGACGGCACGCTGTCCTTCGCGCCGCAGACCGTGCCGGCGGACGGTCCGGTGGTCGGCGCGGTTCCGGTCGGCGATTTCCCCGGCGCGCCGCTGACGCCGACCGGCAATCCGCTGATCGACGGCGTCGGCCCCGCCTCCTGGGTGATGCGCAGCGACGTGCCGGGCCAGACCTTCGACGGCCACAACATCATCGTGCCGCTGCGCCTGGCGCGCGGCTACAAGGTCGCCCGGCAGAGCCACGACCCGCATGGCTGGCCGGTGATCGCGCTGGACGGGCTGGTGGCGGGCCACGTGGTCGATCTCTGGATCGACGAGGAGGAAAACAACATCCGCTATCTCGAGATAGCGCTGGACGCGACGATCGCGGCGGATCAACATCACATCCTGATCCCTGAGCCTTTCGTTCGTTACTGGTCGCGTCAGGGACAGGTCAGAGTTCGCGCATTGCGGGCGGTGCATTTCGCCGATATTCCCGTGCTGCGCAACCCGGACGAGATCACCCTTCGCGAGGAGGACAGGCTGGTGGGCTATTTCGGCGGCGGATCTCTCTACGCCACGCCAGAGCGTCTGGGGCCGGTGCTGTGAGCTGGTTCTCGCGACGCCCGGTCATCCGCAGGCGCGGCGACCTGCTCGGCGGCCTGCCAGGCCGGCTGCCGGAGGACGAAACCGTGCTGTGGCAGGGCCGTCCGGATGCGCGCATCCTCGCTTTGCGGGTGCTCCATGTTCGCAAGGTGGCGATCTATCTCGGGGCGATGCTGGCCTGGTTCGCGATCGCCGATTTCGCGCCCTCGCACTGGCAGCGCACCCTCGCCGGGCTGCTGTGCCTGACGCTGATGGCCGGGGTGGCCGTCGCCGCCCTGGTCCTGTTCGCGGTGCTGGTGTCGCGCAGCACGGTCTACACCCTCACCGACCGTCGCGTGGTGCTGAGATTCGGCATCGCCCTGACCATGAGCATCAACCTGCCGCTGTCGCTGGTCGATTCCGCGTCGGTCAAGATCGCCCGGGACGGCAGCGGCAACATTCCGCTGTCGATGCATGGCCGGCAGAAGCTGGGCTACGCGGTGCTGTGGCCGCATGTCCGGCCGTGGCGGTTCAACCAGCCGCAACCGATGCTGCGCGCGGTCAAGGACGCGGCCAACGTCGCCGCGCTGCTGGCCGAGGCCCTGGCGGCGACGGTCCCGGCGAGAACGGTCCAGGCGTCGCCGATGCCGGTGCGGGATGCGGCGGCCGGCGTGCTGCACGAGGCTCAAGGCGAGACGGTGCTCGCATGACTGATCGGATCTCGCCTCTGACGGGGCTGCCGGCGGGGATCGTCCCGCCGCTCGGGCCGACGCCGCCGCGGGCGCCGTTCGCGGTGATCGCCGTGCTGACCGCCATCGTCATGGTCGGCGTGGCGCTGCCGTCGGGCCATGGCGCGATGTTCCCGGTCAAGATCGCGCCGGTGCCGCTTCAGGTCGCCCGGCAGATCCAGTTCGTCGAGCTGCCGCAGGAGAAACTCGCCGTGCTCGACGCGTCCAACCAGAAACAGATCGCTTTGCTGCAGGCGGAACAGAACGGCTTCCTGCACGCGGTGGTGCATGGGCTGATGGTGACCAGGCATCGCGCCGGCATCGCCAAGGACATTCCGTTCGGCCTGTCGCTCTATGCCGACGGACGCCTCGTCCTGACCGATCCGCCGACCCGGACCAGCATCGATGTCGAGGGGTTCGGGCCGACCAACATGGCCGGGATCCTGGCCTTTCTGTCGCCGGAGGGCCATCGCGCGTGAGAAGCGAGATTTTGGTGCGCTGCGACATAGACATCGAGCAAACGGCCGAGAGTTTCCACGCCTATGCGGTTCCTGACGGAATTGCGATCCGTCCCGGCGACATCGTGCTGGTGCATGATGCGCCGACCGCGATAGGGTTCGGCGAACGGCTTGCGTGCGAGCGCAGCGCCACCGTCAGGCGGGCAGGGTTTCTGCGCCGCGCCTGGACGAGGGCGATCGCGATCTTCTCGCTCACCAGCCTCTACGAGGTCGGCTTCGAGCCGGAGAGCCCAAGGATCGTCAGCGCATGAACGTCACCACACGGATCGTTCCGAACACGGCGACCCGATCGGCGCAGGAAAATACCGTCCTCAGCCCACGCTTCTACACCACCGATTTCGCCAAGATGGACAAGATCGACGTGAGCGGCGTTCGCGGCGAATGGGACGGGCTGATCGCGGAGCTGCAGAGCGACGGCAATCGCGGCCATTTCATCCGCGACGAATCGTTCGATCTCGATTTGTCGACCCTGCCGCCCGATCTTCGTGCCGAGTTCCTGGACTTCCTGGTCAGCTCGGTCACCGCCGAGTTCTCCGGCTGCGTGCTGTATGCCGAGATCAAGAAGCGCATCACCAACCCGGACATCCGCACCCTGTTCACGCTGATGACCCGCGACGAGGCGCGTCACGCCGGGTTCATCAACGACACGCTCAAGGATTTCGGCGTGGGCGTCGATCTCGGCTTCCTGGCGCGGGAAAAGAAATACACCTTCTTCAAGCCGAAATTCGTCTTCTACGCGACCTACCTGTCCGAGAAGATCGGCTATGCACGCTACATCACCATCTTCCGCCAGCTCGAACGTCATCCGGAGCGGACCTTCCATCCGATCTTCCGCTGGTTCGAGAAATGGTGCGAGGACGAGTTCCGCCATGGCGAGGCGTTCGCGCTGCTAATGCGCTCGGACCCGACCCTGCTCCAGGGCGTCAACAAGCTCTGGATCCGGTTCTTCCTGATCGCCGTGTTCGCGACCATGTATGTGCGCGACCATGCCAGGCCGGTGTTCCATGCCGCCCTCGGTCTCGATCCGACCGAATACGACATGACCGTTTTCCGCATCACCAGCGAGATCTGCCGCCAGGTTTTCCCGGTCGAGCTGCCGCTGGACGATCCGCGCTTCCGCGCCGGTCTGGAGCGGATGCGCCGGATCAATGTCGGCATGGCGAAGGCCAAGGCGCAGGGCGGCGTGGTCGGGCGTCTGAAAAAGACCGCCCTGATGGGCGCCGCTGGCGTCGCCTTCGTGCGGCTTTACTGCCTGCCGGTGAAGCGCAACGCGCCCCGCACCTCCGTACGCCTCGCGACCGCCTGGTAGGATCCGCCTGATGTCCGTCTACGTCTTCCCGGTGCTGTTTGCTCTGTTCGTCTGGTGGTTCAGCACCGGCATCATCATGTATCTCGACGGGCTGCCGCGCCGGACCTTCAAATGGAGCATGATCGGCGCGACGCTGATGCTGGGCGCCTCGCTCTGGGGCGTCTATGCGTCGCGCGGCGACACGAGCGTCAAGGGCGCCTATTGCGCGTTCAGTTGCGGCCTGCTGGCCTGGGGCTGGCAGGAGATCTCCTTCTACATGGGCTTCGTCACCGGCACGCGGAAGGATCCGTGCCCGGAGGGCTGCAGCGGCTGGCGTCATTTCGGCCATGCGATCCAGACCAGCCTGTGGCACGAGCTGGCGATCATCGGCTCGGCCGCGATCGTTGTCGCGCTCACCTGGCATAGCCCGAACCAGGTCGGAACCTGGACCTTCATGGTGCTGTGGTGGATGCACCAGAGCGCCAAGCTCAACGTGTTTCTCGGCGTGCGCAACCTGAACGAGGAGTTCCTGCCGGAACACCTGCAGTTCCTGCGCTCGTTCCTGACCAAGAAGCCGATGAACCTGCTGTTCCCGGTCTCCGTCACGGTTTCTACGGTGATCGCGGTGCATCTGGTGAACATGGCCGGTGCGCACGGCGCCGATGCGTTCCAGCGCGCCGGTTTCACCTTCCTCGCCACCATGATGGTGCTGGCGATCGTCGAGCATTGGCTGCTGGTGCTGCCGCTGCCGGCCGCGGCGCTGTGGGGCTGGAGCCTGAAGTCGCGCGGCAAGATCAAGCCGTTCGAGGTCGAGGTGGTCGCCGGCTTCCTCGGCGCTGGCAAGACCACGTTCCTGCGCAACGTGCTGGCCAACGCCAAGCCGGAACTCAAGACCGTCGTTCTGGTCAACGATTTCGCGTCGGTGGGCGTCGACGGGTCGCTGCTGCGCGAGCGCGGCGCCGACGTGGTCGAGCTGCCGAACGGCTGCATCTGCTGCTCGTTGAAGAAGGATCTTGCAGCCCAGCTCACCGAGACGGTGAAGAAATGGGCCCCGGGCCGGGTGCTGATCGAGCCGAGCGGCGTGGCCGACGTCGCCGCCCTGATGGGCGTGCTGTCGCAGCCGACGCTCAAGCCGATGATCAAGAAGCTTCAGGTCAGCGCGGTGATCGATGCCGGCGCGTTCCTGCGCGATTTCGGCCGCATGAAGGCCTATTTCGAGGCGCAGGCGCGGGTTGCCGACGTGCTGGTCATCAACAAGGTCGATCTTGTCTCGCGGACCGAGCGCGGCATGGTCGAGACGACGCTGCGGGCGCTGAATCCCGCCGCCAGGATGGTGCCGGCGCAATACGGCATCGTCATGCCGGGTTCGGTCCTGGGCCCGGTGGAGGCGTCTCCGGCGCACGAGCATGCGCACCATGACGAACACGCACATGAGCATGGGCACGGCGACTCGCACGATCACGCCCCGCGCGACCATGGCGCGCACGATCACGCGCATGGTCATGCGCCGGGGCACAAGCATCACGGCGATGCGCCGGAGTTCGTCTCCTGCACGCTGACCCTCGACAGCGAATGCGATCCCGACCGCATCCAGGCGGTGCTCGAGCGGATCTGCCACGGCGGCTTCGGACAGGTCGAGCGTCTCAAGGGCATCGCCCGTGGCGCCACCGGCTGGATGCGGTTCGACGTCGCCGGCGGCCGTGCCAGCATGGCGGCGTTCGCGGCGTCCGAGGACGAGGTGCCGCGGGTGATCGCCATCGGTCTCGATATCGACGAGGCCGGCCTGACCGATGCGTTCGCCGCCTGCGTGCGCGACGAGCAGATGGCGGCGTGATGGATACGCTGCCGTCGCCCGGCGCCGGGACCGCCGGGCAGACCAGTCCGGCCTCCACCGCCCGGCGCAGGAACTTCCCGTTCGCCGCCATCGTCGGCCAGGACGAGATGAAGCTGGCGCTGTTGCTGGCCTCGGTCGATCCGGCGATCGGCGGCGTGCTGGTGATGGGCGATCGCGGCACCGGCAAATCGACCGCGGTCCGCGCGCTGGCGGCGCTGCTGCCGGAAATGCGCGCGGTCCAGGGCTGCCGCTACAATTGCGATCCGTCCGCCGGGCCGATCTGCGCCGACGGCTCGGCCCATGGCCATGACGGTCATGTCACGGCGACGAACATCCCGGTGCCGATCATCGATCTTCCGCTCGGCGCCACCGAGGACCGCGTGGTCGGCGCGCTCGATCTGGAACGCGCCCTGTCACAGGGCGTGCGCGCGTTCGAGCCCGGTCTGCTGGCGCGGGCGCATCGCGGCTTCCTGTATATCGACGAGGTGAACCTGCTCGAGGACCATCTGGTCGACCTGCTGCTCGACGTCGCCGCGTCGGGCGAGAACGTGGTCGAGCGCGACGGGCTCAGCCTGCGCCATCCGGCGAAGTTCGTGCTGGTCGGCAGCGCCAATCCGGAAGAGGGCGAGCTGCGCCCGCAACTGCTCGACCGGTTCGGACTCGCCGTGGAGGTCACCACCCCGAAGGTGCTGGCGCAGCGGATCGAGGTGATCCGGCGACGCGACCGGTTCGACCGCGATCCGCAGGGCTTCCTGGCCGACTGGGAGGGCGAGGATGCCGCCCTGCGCGCCCGCATCCTGCGCGGCCGCAAGGCGGTCGGCCGCCTGGACGTGCCGGACGAGATCCTGGAGCGCGCCGCTTCGCTCTGTCTGGAACTCGGCACCGACGGGCTGCGCGGCGAGCTGACGCTGATCCGCGCCGCGCGCGCGCTGGCGGCGCTGGATGGCGACGACGCGGTCGGGATCGAGCATCTGCGTCGCGTCGCCTCGCCGGTGCTGCGTCATCGGCTGCGCCGCAATCCGCTCGACGATTCCGGGTCCTCCGTCAGGGTCGAGCGCGCCGTCGCCGAGCTGCTTCCGGCGTGACCGGGACCGGCTGGCCGGATCCGGTGCTGGCCGCCGCGATCCTGGCGGTGGCGCCGGCCGGTCTCGGCGTGCGGCTCAGGATGCGTGCCGGGCCGGCCCGCGATTCCTGGCTGTCCCTGCTGCGCGGGCTGCTGCCGCCGGAGTGCAGCGTGCGTCGCTGCCCGCCTGGCATCGCCGACGACCGCCTGCTCGGCGGCCTCGATCTCGCCGCCACCCTCGCCACCGGCAGGCGCGTCGCCAATGCCGGCCTGCTGGCGGAAACCGACGGCGGCCTGCTGATCCTGCCGATGGCCGAGCGTGCGTCGCAGGGCCTGGCGGCGCGTCTGGGTTCGGTGCTGGAAACCGCGGAAGTGGTGCTGGAGCGCGACGGTATCGCCGCCAGGGTTCCGGCCGCGCTCGGGCTGGTCGCCCTGGACGAGGGCACCGAGGACGATCCGCCGCCGCCGCCGTCGCTGCTGGACCGGCTGGCGATGAGCCTGTCGCCGGACGAGGGCGTGCCGGTGCTGGAGCCGGACGGGCTGGCGGACACGGTGGCGGACGCCCGTGACCGCCTGGCCCGGGTCGAGGTGCCGGATGCGGTGATCGATGCGATCTGCCGCACCTCGTTGCTGGCCGGGATCGATTCGATCCGCGGCCCGCTGCTGGCGCTGCGCGTCGCCAGGATCGTCGCCGCGCTGCACGGCCACGACGCCGTCACCGATCAGGATGCCTCGGTCGCCGCGCGCCTGGTGCTGGCGCCGCGGGCGACCATGCTGCCGGAACCGCCGACCGAGGCGCCGGCGCCGCCAGAACCGCCGGAATCTGCCGGCGACGATGCCGATCAGCCGGAGCCGGACCCGGACCGGCCGGACGATTTGGAGCCGGAGCCGCCATCCTCCGAGGAGCCGGAACAGCCCGAAGCCGGGCCGGACGAGTCCGACCAGGAGGAACGTGCCGGCGATACCGCGGACACGGTGCTGCAAGCGGTGCGGGCGGCGCTGCCGCCGGATCTGCTCACCAGGCTGCGCAGCGCGTCCGGCGCGCAGGCGCTGGTGCCGTCGGCCAATTCCGGCGGCCGGATCGAGGCGAAGCAATTGTCGCGGCGTGTGGTCCCGGTGCGCGGCCGGCCGATCGGCACCAGGCCGGGCGATCCGGCGCGCGGCCGACTGAACGTCATGGCCACCCTCCGCGCGGCGCTGCCCTGGCAGAAGATCCGCCAGGCCCAGGTCCAGGCACAGCTTCAGGCACAGCTTCAGGCACAGGTGAGCGCCGGCGCCGCCGCGGCGTCCGGCGCGTCGCTGATCCGGGTGCGGCGCGAGGATTTCCGTCTCACCCGGTTCGCGCCGCGCGTCCGCCTGACCACGATCTTCGTCGTCGATGCCTCCGGCTCTTCGGCGCGAGCGCGGCTCGCCGAGGCCAAGGGCTGCGTCGAGATGCTGCTGGCCGATTGCTATGCCCGTCGCGACCAGGTCGCGCTGGTGGCGTTCCGCGGCCGGGCGGGCGAGCTGGTGCTGCCGCCGACCGGCTCGGTGGCACGCGCCAGGCGCGCGCTCGACGGGCTGCCGGGCGGCGGCGGCACGCCGCTGGCGGCCGGTCTGGAGACGGCGCTGGCCCTGGTCGAGCAGTTGCGTCGCGCCGGCGAGCCGTCGATGCTGGTGCTGCTGACCGACGCCCGGGCCAACGTCGCCCGGGACGGCACCGCCAGCCGCGAGCTGGCGTCGCGCGATGCGCTGGAGTTCGCCGCCCGGATCCGCATCGCCGGGCTGCCCGCGCTGCTGGTCGACATCTCCGCCAGGGCCGGCGACCGCGCCGCCGAGCTGGCGGCGACGATGGGCGCGCGCTACCTGCTGCTGCCGCAGGCCGACGCGGAAACGCTGACCAGGGCCGTGCGGGCGTCCCTGCCGCTATGAACGTCCGTCCCGATTGGAACACCGACGGCCAGGACTGGCCGAATCGCGAGACCAGCCGCTTCGTCGCCGCAGCCGGGCTGCGCTGGCACGTGCAGTCGATGGGCAATGGCCCGGTGCTGCTGCTGCTGCACGGCACCGGGGCGGCGACGCATAGCTGGCGCGACCTGATGCCGAGGCTGGCGCGGCGCTTCAGCGTGGTGGCGCCGGATCTGCCCGGCCATGGCTTCACCGAGATGCCGCGCGCGGCGCTGCTGTCGATGGTCGAGATGGGGCGTCAGCTCGGGCTGCTGCTGCGCGCGCTGGCTGTCGAGCCGGCCTACGTGGTCGGCCATTCCGCCGGCGCCGCGGTGGCGATGCGGATGTGTCTCGACGGTCGCATCGCGCCGCGCGCGCTGATGTCGCTCAACGGCGCGCTGCTGGCGCCGCCCGGCAAGAGCACCGCCTTCTTCCCGCTCGCCGCCCGTCTGATCGGCGGTCTGCCGCTGGTGCCGTCGCTGCTGGCGCGCACCGCCGGCGATGCGAGGATCGACGGGCTGCTGGCCAATACCGGCTCGCGGATCGATCCCGCCGGGCGGCGCTTCTACGCCAGGCTGTTTCGTCGCCCGGGCCATGTCGCCGGTGCGTTCGGGATGATGGGACACTGGGACCTGGCGGCGCTGGAGCCGGAGCTCGGCCGTCTCTCCCCGGCCGTGACGCTGGTCGCGGGCGAGGCCGACCGCATGATTCTGCCCGAGGCGGCGCAGGCGGCGCAGCGCCTGATCCCGGGCGCCAGGGTGGTGAGGCTGCCTGGCCTCGGCCATCTGGCGCACGAGGAACAGCCGGTCCAGGTCGCCGGCCTGATCGAGGAGATGGCCGACGCGGCGCCGGCATGACCGCGCTGCTGGTCGATCTGGTGCTGTTGGTGCTGGCGATCGAGGCCGCGCTGCTCTGCGTGCGCCATGCGCGCACCGGACGCGGACCGGCGCCGCGCGAGCTCGCCGGGCTGCTCGGCGCGGGAGTGTTCCTGACCCTGGCGGTGCGTTTCGCCGTCGCCGGGCTGTCGCTGCCCTGGATCGGGTGCAGTCTGGCGCTCGCCGGGCTGGCGCATCTCGCCGATCTGCGCCGGCGCCTCTGACGATCCTGCGCTACCACATGGCGCGCGGCGTCCTGACTACCAAGCCGCGCGCGGCGTCCTGAACGGCAGCATCGCCTGCACCGCCGGGTTGGCGAACCGGTCGCAATCGAGCGTCTCGTGCACCGCCAAGCAGCGCTGGCCCAGCAGGCGGGTGCCGATCAGCGAGCGCGCATAGAACGGCGCGTCCACCAGCGTGCGCCGCACCTCGGCCCAGCCATCGTCGGATCGCGTCCGGCGCCGCACCCTCCAGAGCGAGCGCGACAAGGTCGCCGCCGGCGGCGGGTCGATCGGCCGCACGATGCCGTTCCGGTCGATCCGCAGCGCCAGGCGGACCCCGCCGCCGCCGCGATGGTCGGCCTCGTAGAGGATCACGCTCTCGGTCCCGAGAGGCGCGCGGCACCAGTCCCAGCGGCGGAACGCGGTCTCGATGGCGCCGTCGCCGTGATTGCCGTCGAGATAGCCGTCGCCGCTCCAGCGCAGAGACGGATCCTCCAGCGCCACCTCGACCCTGGCGCGCGGCGACAGCGGCGTCCAGCGATGGTTGCCGGTCTCGCTCAGGAGCGCCTCGTAGCCGGTGAAGGCGGCGGGATGCAGCGTGACCGTGCCGCGTACCCTGGCCGGCAGCGGCATGGTGCGCTCGTCCAGCGCGATCGTCAGCCTCGACCCGTCCCAGCGCAGGCCGCTCGGGCCGATCCGCAGATGCGTGGCGTCGCGCGTCACCGACCCGGCGTCGCGCTCGGTCATGGTCCAGCGTTTCGGTCCGGCTTGGTCGCCGGTGCGGTACAGCGCGACATGCAGCGCGCAGTGGCGCAGCGGATCGCCGCCGCCGAACCTGCGGCTGAACGCGTAGTACGGCGAGAACACGCTGCCCAGGAAGGCGATGATGGTCACGCCGTAGCGGCCGTCGTCGCTCAGCGCGTCGACATACCACCAGCGGTAGCCGTTGCGGCCGACCGGCTGGTCGAAGCGCAGTCCTGCAGGATCGCCGCCGCCGCCATCTGTCCCGAGAGCGCCGCCATCGACAGTCCCGGGCCGGGATGAGTGCTGCCGCCCGCCAGATACAGGCCCGGCAGCCGGCTCCTCACCCCCGGACGACGGAACGACGCCATCCATCCGTGCGACGCCTGGCCGTACAGCCCGCCCCCGGTCGAGGGGAACATGCTGGCGAACCGACCCGGTCCGGTGATCGTGCCGGACCCAGCCTCCTGCTCCAGCGTCAGGCCGCACCGTCGCAGTTCCGCGAAGCTGGCTGTCTCGCACTGGCGTAACTCCCGTTCGTTCTCGCCGTTGTCGCCGGTCGCGGGCGCGTTGACCACCAGCAGCAGCCGCTCCGCGCCGCCGTCCGGCACGCCGGGTCGGGCGCCGAGATCGTCCCTGTCCTGGGCGCAGACATAGACCGTGGGCGCGGCAGGCAACCTCCCGGCGCCGAGCTCGGCGAATTCGCGCGGGTAGTCGCGCGAGAAGAACACGGTGTGACGCGACAGCGGGAATCCGCCGGTGCGCGCCCGGCAGGCGATGGTCATCGCCGAGAACGAGCGCCGGCCGCGGATGCGCCGCACCGCGCCGGCGGCGTCGGGTCCGAAACGCCCCTGCGACAGCGCGGCGACATCGGCATTGCACAGCACCATCCCGGCGGCGATCGTCTCGCCGGTCTCGAGCCGTACGCCCTGGCAGCGTCCGTTGGCGACCATGATCTCCTCGACCGCGCAGCCGGTGCGAATGCGCGCGCCCTGCTTCTCTGCCAGGGTCCGCAGCACCGTGGCGATCCTCGCCATGCCGCCCTCGACCAGCCAGACGCCGGAGCGTTCGACATGCGCCACCAGCATCAGCGTCGCCGGCGCCAGGAACGGCGACGAGCCGCAATAGGTCGCGTAGCGGCCGAACAGTTGCTGCAGCCGCGCATCGCTGAAATAGAGGCCGGCCGTCCGCCACAGGGTGCTGAACGGATCGATGCCGAACAGGGCAGGGGCTGGAACGTCGCGGATCAGCCGCCAGAGTCCGGGCTTCGGCCGACGCATGAAGGAATGGTCGAGCGTGTCGTGGATTCGCCTGGCATGGGCGGAGAACTCCAGAAACGCCCGCGCCTCGGCGCTGCCCGCCATCGCGCCGACCGCATCGGCCGATCGGGCGAGATCGGCGAACAGATCGAGCCTGGTGCGGTTATCCCAGGCGTGCCGCGCCAGGATCTCCGATGGTGTCAGCACCAGATGCGCCGACAGGGTCTCGCCGGCTTCCGCCAGGATGCCCTCCAGCACGTCCTTCATGGTGAGCACCGTCGGTCCGGCATCGATTCCGTCGATCTGTCGCAGCTTGCCGCCGATGCCGGCCGCGCGTTCCAGCACCGTGACGTCGAGGCCGCGCGCGGCCAGAAGCAGGGCCGCCGTCAGGCCGCCGATTCCGGCGCCGACGATGGCCACGCGATCAGAGGCCAAAGGGGGAGAGGCGGCGATGATCGGGACCCCTACTTAGCCGTTGACGTAAGTGTCTATTAAGCGTGACAGTGAAAAGCGACAAGTCGGGTTGACATATGACCCCGACGACCGAGGGAGTCTGGCATGTCGGACGCATCTGCCCGTGTCGAGAGCGCGCTGGCGCTGGCGCTTGCCGGCGCCTGCGGACCTGGCGCGCCGCCCAGGCTCGCCGCCGCGATGCAGCATGCTGTGTTTCCAGGCGGCGCGCGAATCAGGCCGCGCCTGTGCCTCGCCGTCGCATCCGCGTGCGGCGACCCGGATCCGGCCCTCTCCGATGCCGCGGCGGCGGCGATCGAACTGATCCACTGCGCCTCCCTGGTGCATGACGACATGCCCTGTTTCGACGACAGCATGCTGCGCCGCGGTCGCCCGTCGGTGCATGGTGCCTATGGCGCGCCGCTGGCCCTGCTCGCCGGCGACGCCCTGATCGTGCTCGGCTTCGAGACCCTGGCGCGCGCCGCATCGTCCTCCGCTTCGTCCTCCGCTTCGTCTGGCGCATGGTCCGGCGCGTCGGCCGGATCGCTGGCCGACCTGGTGCTGATTCTGTCCCGCTGTTCCGGAATGCCCGGCGGCATCGTCGGCGGCCAGGCCTGGGAATGCGAGCCCTGCGTCGATCTCGCCGCCTATCAGCGCGCCAAGACCGGCGCGCTGTTCGCCGCCGCGACCATGGCCGGCGCCGCTGCGTGCGGCCGGCCGCACGAAGGCTGGCGGGTGCTGGGCGAGCGGCTGGGCGAGGCCTACCAGGTTGCCGACGATCTGGCCGACACGCTGTCCGGGCCTCAGGAGATCGGCAAGCCAGGCGGCCAGGACGCGCTGCGCGGCCGTCCCAACGCGGCGCTGCAGCTCGGCGCGCGCGGCGCCCTGGCGCGGCTGGAAACGCTGGTCGGCGAGGCGATCGCGTCGCTGCCGGCCTGCCATGACCCGGACGCGTTGCGCCGGCTGGTGCTGATCGAGGTGCAGCGGCTGCTGCCCAAGGACACCGTGCTGCGCGCGGCGTGAGGCTGCGCGACGCGCTGCTGTCCAGCGCCCGGTTCCGCGCGCTTGCGACCCGTTTCCCGCCGACCCGTCCGATCGCGCGGCGTCGGGCGCGGGCGCTGTTCGATCTGTGCGCCGGCTTCGTCTATTCCCAGGTGCTGCTGGCGCTGGTGCAGTTGCGCATCCCGGAGATCCTGCGCGACTCGCCGCTGACCGCTGCACAGCTTGCGCGCAGGCTCGACCTTCCCGAATCCTCGGCCGAGCGGCTGCTGCTGGCTTCGGTGTCGCTGCGCCTGCTGTCGTCGCGTTCGCGCGGCCGGTTCGGGCTCGGTCCGCTCGGCGCCGCGCTGATCGACAATCCGGGCGTCACCGGGATGATCACGCATCATCCCCTGCTGTACGACGATCTGCGCGATCCGGTGGCGCTGCTGCGGGAAGCGGGCACTCGTGGGAAAAGCGCATCGTCGCTCGCCGCCTACTGGCCATACGCGGCCGGCGGCGCGGCGCCGTCGCAGCCCGCACAGACCCAGGCATACACGGCGCTGATGAGCGCGTCGCAGCCGATGATCGCCGCCGAGGTGCTGGCCGCCTATCCGGTCCGTCGGCACCGCCGCCTGCTCGATGTCGGCGGCGGCGGCGGCGCGTTCGTCGTCGCCGCGCTGTCGCGCGCGCGGTCGCTGCACGGGACGGTGTTCGACCTGCCGACGGTGGTGGCGCACGCCAAGGCGCGTTTCGACCAGGCCGGCCTGTCGAGTCGCGCCGACGTCGTCGGCGGCGATTTCGTGCACGACTCGCTGCCGGGCGGCGCCGACCTGATTTCCCTGGTCAGGGTGCTGCACGACCATGACGACGATGTCGCCCTGTCGCTGCTGCGCCGCATACGCGACGCCCTGCCGCCGCACGGGACCCTGCTGCTGGCCGAGCCGATGGCCGGAACCGCCGGCGCTGCCCCGGCCGGCGAGGCCTATTTCGGCTTCTACCTGCTGGCGATGGGCAGCGGACGGCCGCGCCGGCCGGAGCGGATCATGGAGATGCTGCGCCAGACGGGCTTCTCCCGGATACGGCTGGCGCGCACGCGGACGCCTTTGCTGGCGCGGCTTCTGGTGGCGCGGCCGTGATCGCGGGCCAGAAAAATGACGGGACGGCAATTTGTCCATTTGCATTTACATCGTATTGTGTAAGGTAAGCGTGACAGTCGTTCAGTGCTTCGAATGACGGGAGGGTGAGAGATGCAAGCCGACGCCGTGCTCCTGGAAAAACCGGAACGGATCGCGCTGAGCCGCCTCACCCTCGATATGCCCACATCCGACGACATCGTGGTCCAGGTCGACTGGAGCGGCATCAGCACCGGCACCGAGCGTCTGCTCTGGTCCGGCCGCATGCCGCCGTTTCCAGGCATGGGCTATCCGCTGGTGCCGGGCTACGAGGCGGTCGGCCGCGTGCTGCAGGCGGGTCCCGGTTCGGAGCACGCGATCGGCGACGCGGTGTTCGTTCCGGGCGCAAGCTGTTTCGGCGGGATACGCGGCCTGTTCGGCGCCAGCGCGTCGCGGCTGGTGATCCCGTCCGGCCGCGCCATCGCCCTCGACGGTCCGCTGGCCGGTACCGACGGCGCCGCGCCGAACCGAGACGGCATCCTGCTGGCGCTCGCCGCCACCGCGCAGCACGCCGTCGTCTCCGGCTCGTGCCTGCCGGACCTGATCGTCGGTCACGGCGTGCTCGGCCGGCTGCTGGCCAGGCTGGCGGTCGCCGCCGGCGGGCAGCCGACGGTGTGGGAACGCAATCCGCTGCGCGCCGAGGGCGCCATGGGTTACGCGGTCGTCGATCCCGACGCCGATCCGCGCAAGGATTATCGCTGCATCGTCGATTGCAGCGGCGATCCGGCCCTGCTCGACGCGCTGATCGGCAGGCTGGCCCGCAACGGCGAGCTGGTACTGGCCGGCTTCTACGCCGATCGCCTGAGCTTCTCGTTCCCGCCGGCCTTCATGCGCGAAGTCACGCTGCGCATCGCCGCGCAATGGCAGCCGGCCGACCTGCTGACGGTGCGCGACATGGCGCAGAGCGGGGCGCTGTCGCTGGCCGGCCTGATCAGCGACGTGCGGCCCGCCGCCGAGGCACCCGACGCCTATCGAACAGCTTTCGAAAACGTAAGTTGCACAAAGATGATTTTGGACTGGAGCGCCCACGCATGAAAGCGGAAGCCGACTCGAAGACGCAGATCATCGCCATCTACGGCAAGGGTGGTATCGGCAAGAGCTTCACCCTCGCCAACCTGTCCTACTCGATGGCGCAGTCCGGCAAGCGCGTGCTGCTGATCGGCTGCGACCCGAAGAGCGACACCACCTCGCTGTTGTTCGGCGGCCGGTCCTGCCCGACCATCATCGAGACCTCGGCGAAGAAGCAGGCTGCCGGCGAGAAGGTGCAGATCGGCGACGTCTGCTTCGTGCGCGACGGCGTGTTCGCGATGGAGCTGGGCGGGCCCGAGGTCGGTCGCGGCTGCGGCGGCCGCGGCATCATCCACGGCTTCGAGCTGCTGGAAAAGCTCGGCTTCCACGAATGGGGTTTCGACTACGTGCTGCTCGATTTCCTGGGCGACGTGGTGTGCGGCGGCTTCGGCCTGCCGATCGCCCGCGACATGTGCCAGAAGGTCATCGTCGTCGGCTCGAACGACCTGCAATCGCTCTACGTCGCCAACAACGTCTGCTCGGCGGTGGATTATTTCCGCAGGCTCGGCGGCAATGTCGGCGTCGCCGGCCTGGTCATCAACAAGGATGACGGCACCGGCGAGGCGCAGGCCTTCGCCGACGCGGTCGGCATCCCGGTGCTGGCGGCGATCCCGGCCGACGACGACATCCGACGCAAGAGCGCCAATTACGAGATCGTCGGCCGTCCCGGCGGACAATGGGCGCCTCTGTTCGAGGCGCTCGGGCTGCAGGTGGCCAGCGCGCCGCCGCTGCGGCCGAACCCGCTGACCCAGGACGGGCTGCTCGGTCTGTTCAAGGGCGAGGCGGTCGGGCGCAACGTGGTGCTGGTGCCGGCGACGATGGCCGACATGTGCCCGACCATGGTGCTGGACAAGCCGTCGCTCGAAATCCTCTATGAGCCGGCCTGAGACGATGGACGGGATCGCCACCATCGACGCCGCCGCTGCCGCCTCGCTGGAGGCCAACGGCTCGGGCTGCCACGGCGGCCGCGAGACCATGCTCGATGCCGCCGCGCGCGCCGGCAAGAGTGCCGCGATGGACGCGCTGATGCGCGACTACCCGCGCGGCCCGCACGAGCAGCCGCAATCCATGTGCCCGGCCTTCGGCTCGCTGCGCGTCGGCCTGCGTATGCGCCGCGTCGCCACCGTCCTGTGCGGCTCGGCCTGCTGCGTCTACGGCCTCAGCTTCACCGCGCGCTTCTACGGCGCGCGACGCAGCGTCGGCTACGTGCCGTTCAATTCCGAGACGCTGGTGCGCGGGCAGTTGTTCGAGGATATCCGCGACGCGGTGTTCTCGCTGGCCAAGCCGCAGGACGTCGACGCCGTGGTGGTGATCAACCTGTGTGTTCCGACCGCGTCCGGCGTGCCGCTCGACCTTCTGCCGAAGTCGCATGACGGCGTGCGCATCATCGGCATCGACGTGCCCGGGTTCGGCGTGCCGACCCATGCCGAGGCCAAGGACGTGCTGGCCGCGGCGATGCTGCGCTTCGCCCGCGCCGAGGCGGAGAGCGGCCCGGTGGCGCGTCCCGGCGGCCTGGTCGACGGCGCCCGCACCCTGGCGCTGATCGGCGAGATGTTCCCGGTCGATCCGGCCACCATCGGCGCGATGATCGAGCCGATGGGCCTGTCCGTGGCGCCGCCGACGCCGGCGCGGGAGTGGCGCGACCTGTACGGCGCGCTCGACTGCGCCGTCGCCTGCGCGATCCACCCGTTCTACACCGCCTCGGTGCGCGAGTTCGCCGCCGCCGGCCGTCCCGTGGTCGGCTCCGCCCCGGTCGGGCTCGACGGCACCGCCGACTGGCTCGATGCCGTCGCCGACGCCGCCTGGGTGCCGGGCGTGGCCGCCGACGCCGCCCGCGCCAGGGCGCTGGGCCCGCTCAAGGCGGCGCTCGACGCCAACCGGCTCGATGCCAGGATCACCGTCTCCGGCTACGAGGGCTCCGAGCTGCTGGTCGCCCGGCTGCTGGTCGAGGCCGGCGCCACCATCCCCTATGTCGGCACCGCCTGCCCGCGCACCGTCTGGAGCGATCCGGACCGCGAATGGCTCGAGGCGCGCGGCACCCATGTGCAGTATCGCGCCTCGCTCGAACAGGATCTGGCGGCGATGCGCGCGGTCCGTCCGGACCTGGCGATCGGCACCACGCCGGTGGTGCAGAAGGCCAAGGAGCTCGGTATCCCCTCGGTCTATTTCACCAACATGGTCTCGGCCCGTCCGTTGTTCGGGCCGGCCGGGGTGGGCGCGCTGACCGCGATCGTCCGCGCCCAGACCAAGGGCCACGAGCGTTTCGCCCGCATGGTGTCGTTCTTCGGCTCCGAAAAGGTGGAGGCCTGAGCATGCTGGTTCTGGATCACGACCGGGCCGGCGGCTACTGGGGCGCGGTCTATGCGTTCGCGGCCGTCAAGGGATTGCGGGTGATCATCGACGGGCCGGTCGGTTGCGAGAACCTGCCGGTGACGGCGGTGCTGCACTACACCGACGCCCTGCCGCCGCACGAGCTGCCGATCGTCGTCACCGGGCTCTGCGAGGAGCACCTGTCGATGAGCGGCACCGAGGGGGCGATGGGCCAGGCCAACAAGGCCGGCGACACCTCCAAGCCCGGCGTCGTGGTCACCGGGAGCATCGCCGAGATGATCGGCGGCGGCGTGGTGCCGGAAGGCTCCAACCTGAAGCGCTTCATCCCGCGCACCATCGACGAGGATCAGTGGCAGTGCGCCGACCGCGCGATGTTCTGGCTGCACGCGCAGTTCGGCGCCCGCAAGAAGACGGTGATCCGGCGACCGAAGCCCGAAGGCGCCAAGCCCAAGGTCAATCTGATCGGCGCGCTGTATGGCACCTTCAACAGCCCGTCCGACCTGGCCGAGATCCGTCGTCTGGTCGAGGGGATCGGCTGCGAGGTCAATCTGTGCTTCCCGCTCGGCAGCCATCTCGACGACGTGCCGCGTCTCGGCGACGCCGACGTCAATGTCTGCCTGTATCGCGAGTTCGGCAAATTGCTGTGCGACGAGCTGAACCGTCCGTGGCTCTATGCGCCGATCGGACTGTTCTCCACCACCGCCTTCCTGCGCAAGCTGGGCGAGCTGACCGGCGTCGATCCGGAGCCGTTCATCGAGAAGGAGAAGGAGACCACGATCAAGCCGATCTGGGATCTGTGGCGTTCTGTAACGCAGGATTTCTTCGCCACCGCCTCGTTCGCCGTCGTCGCCACCGAGACCTACGGCCGCGGCATCCGCCAATTTCTCGAGGACGAGATGGGCATGCCCTGCGCGTTCTCGGTGGTGCGTCACCCCGGCGCCAAGACCGACAACGTGGCGATCCGGGAGATGCTGCGCACCACGCCGCCGATCGTGATGTTCGGATCGGTGAACGAGCGGATCTACATGGCCGAGCTCGGCACCCGCGGCATCTGGGTGCCGGCGTCGTTCCCGGGCGCCATCATCCGGCGCGCCACCGGCACCCCGTTCATGGGCTATGCCGGCGCCACCTACATCATCCAGGAATTCTGCAACGCCCTCTTCGACGGTCTGTTCGGCATGCTGCCGCTGGGACGCGACCTCGATCGCGTCGCGCCGACGCCGAGCCGCCGCGAGGGCCGGCCGTCCGCGCATGGCGACGGCGAGGCAGAACGGATCTGGGACGCGGACTCGCTGGTGCTGCTCGACGAAGCGGTGGCACGCGAACCGTTCCTGGTCAGGATCTCCGCCGCGAAAAGCCTGCGCGAGCGGATCGAACAGCAGGCTGTTCTGCAAGGCGAACGTCGAATCACGGCCGCGCGCGTGCGCGCGACCGTCGGCGAACAGGCAATGGGTAAAGTCTAGGAAAGGATGTACAACGATGTCGGATGATCTTGAACGCCGCTCGACCTTGTCGGGCCTCAGTGTCGGGGAGGCGAAGGAGTTCAATCGCATCTTCGTCATCTCCTTCTGCATCTTCGTGGCGATCGCCATCGTCGCGCACTACCTGGCCTGGATGTGGCGCCCCTGGCTTCCGGGCGTGCACGGTTACCAGACCTCGATGCTCGACGGCGTGCACATGGCGCGCCATCTGATCTCGTCCTACGGCTAGGGAGACCTTCGATGTATAGAGTATGGCTGATGTTCGACCCGCGCCGAGCGCTGGTCACCTTGTTCGTGTTCCTGCTGGTTCTGGCTCTCACGATCCACTTCATCCTGCTGAGCACGGACCGCTTCAACTGGCTCGATGGTCCGCATCACGACCAGATGCATACCACCTCCCAGATGCAGCAGATGACTCCGCTGCCGCCGGGTCAGCCGCCGGCGCAGTGAGCTGACGCGCGCTCTTCCCCGCAACCGATAACGCTGCCGACGCGAGACCTGCATCATGTCTATGATGAATTACGAGCACAAATACCGGGTCCGCGGCGGCACGTTGGTCGGCGGCGACCTGTTCGACTTCTGGGCCGGCCCGTTCTATGTCGGCTTCTTCGGCGTCACGACAATGTTCTTCACGATCATCGGCGTCGCGCTGATCCTCTGGGCGGCCTCGCTGGGGCCGACCTGGAACATCTGGCGGATCAGCATCGCTCCGCCCGATCTCAGCTACGGCCTGGCCTTCGCGCCGTTGCGCGAAGGCGGGCTCTGGCAGCTCATCACCGTCTGCGCGATCGGCGCCTTCGTCTCCTGGGATCTCAGGATGATCGAGATCGCCCGCAAGCTCGGCATGGGCCTGCACACGCCGATCGCCTACGCCTGCGCCATCACCGCCTACATCACGCTCGAGGTCATCAGGCCGGTGCTGATGGGCGCCTGGGGCAACGCCTTTCCCTACGGGATCATCAGTCACCTCGACTGGGTCTCGAACGTCGGTTACCAGTATCTTCAGTTCCACTACAATCCGGCGCACATGATCGCGGTGACGTTCTTCTTCACCACCACCTTCGTGCTGGCGATGCATGGCGGCGCGATCCTGTCCGCGCTCAATCCGCCTGAAGGCGAACCGGTCAAGGGCGGCGGTCACGAGGACGCGTTCTTCCGCGACCTGATGGTCTATTCGATCGGGCCGCTCGGCATCCATCGCCTCGGCTGGTTCTGCGCCATCAATGCCGGCCTGTGGAGCGCACTCTGCATCCTGTTGAGCGGACCTTTCTGGACCAGGGGATGGCCGGAATGGTGGTCCTGGTGGCTCAACCTGCCATTCTGGAAGTGAGGGCAAGACCGTGCTGGAAAATCCATCGGGCTTCGGTCCGGGTCCCAAGCCTCAGTTCGGCATCGAATACCAGAACCTCTTCAATCGGGTTCAGATCGATGGCGTGCTCGATCGCGGCCCGCCGCTGGCGGAGGGCAACGAGAACCGCGGCAAGATGCGCTTCTCCTGGCTGCTCGGGCTGATCGGCAACAACCAGTTGGGCCCGTTCTATCTCGGGCCGCTGGGGATCGCCGCCTTCGTCTGCGGCTTCATCGCCTTCGAGATCATCGGGCTGAACATGTTCGCCTCGGTCGGCTGGGATCCGGTGCAGTTCGTGCGCCAGCTCCCCTGGCTCGGCCTGCAGCCGCCGGCTCCGTCCTACGGCCTGCACATCCCGCCCCTGGCCGAAGGCGGCTGGTGGCTGATGGCCGGGTTCTTCCTCACCCTGGCGATCATGCTGTGGTGGGTCAGGGTCTATCGGCGGGCGAGGGCGCTCGGCATGGGCACCCATATCGCCTGGGCGTTCGCCTCGGCGATCTGGCTCTACCTGGTCGACGGCTTCCTGCGCCCGGTGCTGATGGGGAGCTGGAGCGAGGCGGTGCCGTTCGGCATCTTCCCCCACCTGGACTGGACCGCATCGATCTCGATCCGGTACGGGAACCTCTACTACAACCCGTTCCACATGCTCTCGATCGTGTTCCTCTACGGCTCCGCGCTGCTGTTCGCCATGCATGGCGGCACCATCCTGGCGACGGGACGCTACTGGGCGGAGCGCGAGGTGGAGCTGGCGGTCGATCGCGGCACCGCCGTCGAGCGCGGCTCGCTGTTCTGGCGCTGGGTGATGGGTTTCAACGCGACCTTCGAATCGATCCATCGCTGGGCGATCTGGTTCGCGATCCTCTGCACCCTGACCGGCGGCATCGGCATCCTGCTGACCGGAACCGTGGTCGATAACTGGTATCTCTGGGGCGTCAAGCACGGCATCGCTCCGGCCTATCCGCGGGTCTACGCGCCGATCACCGATCCCGGCTATCTGCGCGGCGTGACCGGCTCCACCTCCCTCGTCGCGCCGACGGGCGCCGTGCACCCATGAACGTGATCTTCGCACCCTTCATCGTCGTCGGCCGCCTGCTGGGCGCGCTGGCGGGGTTCGGACGGGCCCGTCCCTGGACCACCGGCCTGACGCTGGCCGGCACCGCCGCCTTCGTCGCCATCTCGGCGCTGATCTTCACCTTCGAGCGGCCACCGCTGCAGGTGGTGCAGATCGGCTATCGCGGCACCGGCATGCAGGCGGTCTACAACACCCGCCGCACCGACGCGCAACTGCCGCTGCAGCAGGTCGACCTGCCGCTGCCCGCGGTGACACCGGCCGGGAAGACCGCCGGCGAGGTCTACAAGAACATCAAGGTGCTGCAGGCGGTCGACGCCAACGAGTTCCTGCGCCTGATGGGCGCCATGACGCAGTGGCTGGCGCCGCAGGCGGGCTGCGCGTTCTGCCACTCGCTGAACAACATGGCCGAGGACACCGTCTACAACAAGATCGTCGCCCGGCGGATGCTGCAGATGGTGGCCAGCATCAACAAGAGCTGGAAGGTCCATGTCGGCGACGGCGGCGTCACCTGCCAGACCTGCCATCGCGGCCAGGCGATTCCGTCCGGCTCCTGGTTCGTGCAGCCGCCGCCGCACGGGCAGCGTGGCCTGACCCAGGCCGATAGCGGGCAGAACCTGCCGGCCCAGGTCGCCGGTCTGACCGCGCTTCCCTACGACCCGCTGACCCCGTTCCTGCTGCAGGCGGCCTCGATCAGAGTGACCCCCACCACCGCGCTGCCATCCGGCGGGGTGCGCCCGTCGATCAACCAGACCGACTGGACCTATTCGCTGATGATCCATTTCAGCGACAGCCTGGGGGTCAACTGCACCTACTGTCACAACACCCGGGCGTTCGAGGAATGGGACCAGGGCACGCCGCAGCGCGTGACCGCCTGGCACGGAATCGAGATGGTGCGTGACCTGAACCGGGCCTATATGGTTCCACTCACCACCGTGTTCCCACGCGAGATGCGCGGCACGCTGGGCGATGTCGCCAAGGTGAGTTGCCAGAGCTGTCACAATGGCGCCTACAAGCCGTTCTACGGCGCCAGTGCGCTGTCTTCCTATCCGGAGCTGCTGCAGGTGACGGATACAGCGAACGCCCAGTCCGCCGAGAACCAGGCGGTCGGCAATCAGCCTGCAGCGATCCAGTCGGCCACTGGTCGACCCTGACGGAGAGAGCGACGTGCGAGCGATGACGCGACCGCAGGCCCGGTTCGGAGCCCTGCTCAGGACAACGGCCCTCGCCGGGTTGCTGGCGGCCACCGGGCAGATCGGTTCCGGACTGGCCCAGACCACCCCGCAACCCGGCAGCCCGCCGGCCGGCGACCAGGCGCCGGGTGCGGACGCCCCTGCGGCCGCCGCTCCGGCGCCCGCTCCGGATGCCCCGGCGCCGATGTCGGCGCCGGCGATGGCGGCGACGCCAGTCTCGGTGCCGAAAAGTACCGACGACATCCTCGTGCGCGGCAAATACCTCACCGACATGGCCGACTGCGCCTCCTGCCATTCCAGGGAGGGCGGGGCGCGGTTCGCCGGCGGACGGGCGATGGGCATGCCGTTCGGCACTCTCTACACGCCCAACATCACGTCGGACCCGGAATACGGCATCGGCAAATACACCGACGCCGATTTCGAGCGGCTGTTCAAGCACGGGGTCAACCGGGTCGGGAAATACGTCTATCCCGGCATGCCGTATCCCTGGTACGCGTCGATTCGCGACGACGACATCCACGCGATCCGCGCCTACCTGATGTCGCAGCCCGCCGTGCACGAAAAGCGCCCGGACAACGAGATCTTCTTCCCCTTCACCCTGCGGCCGGGCATCGGCGTGTGGAACGCCGCCTTCGTGCCGTCCGGGACCTTCAAGGACGATCCGGCGAAGTCGGCCCAGGTCAATCGCGGCGAATACATCGTCAACGGCTTCGCCCACTGCTCGGAATGCCATAACGGCCGCACCCTGCTGGGCAAGAGCGACGTGGCACTGCCGCTGCAGGGCGGCGTGATCACCCATTGGGCCACGCCCAACATCACCAACGACGCGCATACCGGCATCGGCCGCTATACCGACGAGCAACTGTTCAACTACCTCAAGACCGGCGCCGACGACCACATGGGCACCGCCGTCGGACCGATGATGGAGACCGTCAGCGTCAGCCTCAGCAAGCTCGCCGACGACGATATCCGCGCCATGATCGCCTATCTGCGCACCCAGGACCGCCCGGCGAGCTACAGCCCGTACAAGCGCACCGCCTACCAGGCCGCGAACGCGCCCGGAGCCAACGTGTATTATTCGTTCTGCTCGTCCTGCCACGGCGTCAACGGCAAGGGCGTCACCGGCGTGATCCCGGCGCTCGACGGCAACGGCATGGTCCGCGCGTCGGGTCCGCACAACGTCATCAACACCATCATCGGCGGCGTGCAGGCGGCCGGCACGTTCGGCGTGATGCCGGCGCTCGGCAACGGCATGACCGACCAGCAGATCGCCGACGTCACCAACTATGTCCGCCAGGCCTGGAGCAACGACGCGCCGCCGAACGCGACCCCGTTCCTGGTGTCGGTCAACCGGATCTACGCCGACGGCGCCGCCGAGAGCCTGTTGAACGGCAAGCGCGCCTCCTGCCCGAAACTCGAACTTCCGGCGCTGCAGACCGTGCTCGACGACAGCTCCAACGGCATCGTCCAGACCATGAAGGCGATCACCGTGCCGACCCTGCTGCAGTCCGTGAACAGCATCGTCGCCAAGGTGAAGCAGGCGGCGCCGGATCTGAAGCCGGTCGACATCACCAACGGCCTGACCGTCGCCTACTGCCCGATCGTGGAAGCCGACGCCTCGGTGCCGGCCGCATCGAAAAGCACGCAGCTCGCCAACTTCAGCACCCGCGTCTACACGCAGCTCAGGACCGACGGCAGCTACTGAGCGCCTCGCCCGAACCGGAGGTCGTCCATGTACGCCTTGCTCGTTATTCCCGTGGTGCTGATCGCGCTCTGGCTCGTCGGCGGGATCGTCTATGGCTGGGTCAAGCGCAGCTATGGCGCGCTGGTGATGCTGGGCTCCGCCGGGCTGGTCGCGGTCGCCGCCCTGTCGATCATCCTGTTCGTCGGACCTTACTGGATCGTCATCTACGACACGGTGATCCAGCCGGGCTGAGGCGCGCCATGCGGGTGGTGGTGATCGGATCCGGTTTCGGCGGGCTGGCCGCGGCCCTCAGGGCGCGCGCGCTGGGTCACGGCGTCACCATTCTCGAGCGTCTCGACCAGCCAGGCGGGCGCGCCCGCGTGTTCCGCCGCGACGGGTTCGTGTTCGATGCCGGCCCGACCGTCATCACCGCGCCAGACCTGTTCGACGAGCTCTGGGCGCTGTTCGGTGAACGCCGTGCCGACCACGTCGCGTTCCTGCCGGTGACGCCCTGGTATCGGATCGGCTTCGCCGACGGCAACAGCTTCGATTACGGCGGCGATCTGGAGGAGATGCGGGCCAAGGTCGCGTCCTTCTCGCCGGGCGACGAGGCCGGCTTCCTGCGCCTGTCCGCCCGCACCCGCGACCTCTACGCGGTCGGCTACCTGGCGCTCGGCACCGTGCCGTTCCACCGCCTGTCCACCATGCTGCGCGCGGTTCCGGCGCTGCTGCGGCTCGGCGCCTGGCGCTCGCTGTATCGCTTCGTCTCCCGCGACATCAAGAACGAGTCGCTGCGCCGCGTGTTCACGCTGCAGATGCTGCTGATCGGCGGCCACCCGTTCCGCTCGCCGGCGCTCTACGCGCTGATCCAGCAGCTCGAGCGCGAAGGCGGGCTGTGGTTCGCCGCCGGCGGCACCGTCAGCCTGGTCGAGGGCCTGGTCGCGCTCGGCCGCCGCCACGACATCGGCCTGCGCACCGGCTGCACGGTTTCCGGCATCCTCGTCGAGCGTGGCAGGACCAGCGGCGTGCGCCTGGAGAGCGGCGAGATCGTGCCGGCCGACATCGTCATCGCCAATGCCGACGCGCCGATGGTGCACGGCACGCTGCTGCCGCCGCCGCTCCGGCGCAGCGCCGCCCGGCTGGATCGGCAGCAGGCCTCGATGGGCCTGTTCGTGCTGTATTTCGGCACCACCCGACGCTACGAGTCGATCGCCCACCACACCATCCTGCTCGGCCGGCAGTATCGCGCGCTGCTCGACGAGATCTTCGGCAGCGACGCGGTGCTGCCCGAGGATCCCAGCCTGTACCTGCATCGCCCGACCGCCACCGATCCGTCGCTGGCGCCGCCGGGGCAGGATGCGTTCTACGTGCTGGCGCCGGTGCCGAACCTGCGCGCGCCGATCGACTGGTCGGTGGCCGGTCCCGTGATGCGCGACCGCGTGGTGGCGATGCTCTCGGCGCGCGCCCTGCCTGGCCTGGAGTCCTGCATCGTCTCGGAGAGTACCCTCACGCCTGCGGATTTCGCCCACGACTACCTGTCCCGCGACGGCGCCGGCTTCTCGATCGCGCCGATTCTCCGGCAGTCGGCGTTCTTCCGCTTCCATAATCGCTGCAAGGCGGCCGACGGGCTGTATCTGGTCGGCGCCGGGACCCATCCCGGCGCCGGCGTGCCGGGGGTTTTGACGTCCGCCAAGCTGGTCGGCACTCTGCTCGCGGAGGCGGCGTGATGTATCTGGCCGAGCAAATCGACGACGTGCCCTTCGCACCCTACGCCTGGCTCACCTGGGCGGCGGAGGCCGCGCGCGGACGCCCCGCCGCGCCGGCGCAGCAGGGCGTCCAGACCGACAGCGGCGACCTCGCCGTGCTGTCGCGCCACGGCCGCTCGTTCCGCCTGGCCGGACGGCTGCTCGGACCCGAGAGCTTCGCCCGCGCCGCTTCGCTCTACGCCACCTGCCGCACCATCGACGATCTCGCCGACGAGGCGCCGGACCAGGCCGCCGCCGCGATCGCCCTGCGGGCGATCAGCGACGATCTCGCCGGAAGCGGCCCGGCGACCGGCCTCGGCAGCCGGTTCCGCAGCCTCGGCGTCGATCGCCAGGCGGCCGGATCGCTGGTCGACACCATGCTGTCCGATCTCGGGCCGGTCCGGATCGCGGACGAGGCCGGGCTGCTCCGTTATGCGCACGGCGCCGCCGGCACGGTCGGGCTGATGATGTGCGACGTGCTGGGCGTGACCGATCCGGCCGCCCGGCGCCATGCGATCGATCTCGGCATCGCCATGCAGCTCACCAACATCGCCCGCGATGTCGGTGAGGATGCGCGGCGCGATCGGCTGTATCTGCCGCGCGACTGGCTGCCGGACCGCCTGTCGCCGGCCAGCCTGCCCGCGCATACCGGCGCCGCCTTCCAGGCGGTGCGGCGGCTGCTGGCACTCGCCGACCTGTATTACCGCAGCGGCGCGCGCGGCTATCGGGCGCTGCCCGGCCGGTCGGCGCTGGCGATCCCGGTCGCCGCCCGTCTCTACCGCCAGATCGGCCGGCAGGTGCTCGCCGCCGGCCCCGGCTATCTGGTGGGTCCGCGACTCGTGGTCGGACCGGCGACCCGCGTCGCCCTGGTGGCGTCGTGCGTCGGCCACCAACTGCTGGTCGCACCCGCCGCCCTGGTCATGACCGGCCGGCCGGCGCCGAACTGACGGTCCGCCGGCGCGCGGCTGCGTCGGCACCATCGCACCATGCCAGGCCCCGACACCGACTCCACCCTCGACGCGCTGCGGCGCGGCGATCTCGCCGGCAGCCGGTCGCTGGCGCTGCGGGCCGGCCTGACCGAATTCCCGCGCGAGATCCTCGGCCTTGCCGATACGCTGGAGATCCTCGATCTGGGCGGCAATCCGCTCGCCGACCTGCCCGCAGATTTCGGCCGTCTTCGGAATCTACGCGTCCTGTTCTGCTCCAACACCCGCTTCGTCAGGCTGCCTCCGGCGCTCGGCGATTGTCCGGCGCTCAGCCAGGTCGGCTTCCGCGACACCGGCCTGACCGAGATCCCGGCGGAGTCCCTGCCGCGCCGCCTGCGCTGGCTCACCGTCACCGGCAACCGACTCGCCAGCGTGCCTGCCGCCCTCGGCGAGCGCCCGGCGCTGCAGAAGCTGATGCTGTCCGGCAATCGTCTCCGCACGCTGCCGGATCGCCTGGCCGGCCTGCCGGCGCTCGAACTGCTGCGCCTCTCCGCCAACGAGTTCGAGGCGTTGCCGGGCTGGCTCGACACGCTGCCGGGGCTCGCCTGGCTGGCCTGGGCCGGGAACCCGCTCGACAGCGACCGCGTCGCCGCCGACGCGCCGGCGCTGCCCTGGGCGCGCCTGTCGCTGGACGGAATGCTCGGCGAGGGCGCATCCGGCCAGGTGCATCGCGCGCTCTGGACGCGCGCGCCGGACGTGACGCAGCCGGTCGCGCTCAAGCTGTTCCGCGGCGCCATCACCAGCGACGGCCTGCCGGAGCGCGAGATGGAGGCCTGCCTCGCCGCCGGCGACCATGCGCACCTGACCGGCGGCCTCGGTCGCGTGCAGGGCCATCCGGACGGCGTCCAGGGACTGGCGATGCGTCTGCTGCCCGGGCATTGGCAGGCGCTGGCCGGGCCGCCGAGCCTGGAGAGCTGCACCCGCGACGTCTATGCGCCCGGGCAGCGCTTCGCCGGCGCGGTGATCGTCCGCATCGCCGCCGCGATCGCATCGGCCGGCGCGCACCTGCATGCGAGGGGCCTGTCGCATGGCGATCTCTATGCCCATAACGTCCTCTGGGACGGCGGCGACGGAAGCGCGGTGCTCAGCGATTTCGGCGCCAGCGCGTTCCTGCCCGACCACGATCCCGCGCTCCGCGCGCTGCTGGAACGGATCGATGTGCGCGCTTGGGGAATCCTGCTCGGCGAGCTGCTGGATCGCGCCGCGCCCGGCGAGGAGGATGCCGGCCTGCGTCAGCTTCAGGGTGCGTGCCTGGACCCTGCGCCGCACCGTCGCCCGGGGTTTGCCGCGCTGTGCGATCGTCTGTCCGAGTTTCACCGGGTTCGATAGCGTATCCCGCTGCGGTGCCATGCGGCGATGACGGGCCCGCGCCGCCGCACCGGTCAGAACAGGGTGCCGCCAAGTTCCTCCACGGTCGAACCGCTCTTCGCCAGCAGGAAATTGCGGCCGCCGATCCTGATGCCGACGCGGCTCTGCCGGGTAAAGCCAAGCCCGGAAAGGTCGATCGTGAAACCATGGTGCCCGCTGCCGATCGCCGCGTTGACCAGATCCTGGCGTCGCCTGTCGGCCATGTGCTCCGAGACCGGATTGCCGTCGCGCAGCAGCGTGACCGGCACCGGGAGCGGGAGGCCCTTCTGCCAGGCCCAGCCGGTCAGAACGGTGCCCTCGATCGAATCGACGTAGCCCTCGAACACCCGTCTCGCGGTGCCGATATAGGCCGGCCGGTTCGGCTCGACGAGCCGGGCCAGTGCCCGGCGCCTGGTCGGCGAGACGGCGATGCCGCAGAATTCCAGCAGACGGTCGACGAAATGCTCCGGCAGGCTGACCGCCTTCTCGTAGCTGACCAGCAAGGTCGGACAGCGCAGTTCCTGGGCGAACGAGACCAGGTCGCGCAGATCGTCCATGGCCGCTGACAGCCCGCCGGCGATGTCATGCTGTTCGGCGATCGCGTTGCGCTCGGCGATCGCCAGCGGATCGCGCACCGTCAGGATGACCGAGGGTTGTCGGAACTGGTCGACCGAGTCTGCCCCGTAACGATGGAAATGCGGCCGCTTGAAGCCCCAGATCGGATGCGCCGCGTTCCTGGCGCGCAGCAGTTCGGACATCGCCGTCCGGTCGTACTCGCCGCGCTCGAACAATAGGGCGAAGGCGCTGTCCTCGAACACCACCTCGTCCATGTCGTCGCCCATGAACACGCCGGCGGCCTGCAGCACGCGGGCGACCATGCTGGTTCCGGAGCGGGCGACGCCAGACACGATCAGCGTCTTGGTGTCGGGAAGGGTGCGTGGTTCCGGGGCGCGCTGGCGCAGGCAGAGCACGCCCTTGTTCAGCAGATCCATAGGCCTATCGACGTTCCCCGATCGGCCTTCATGCCAATCGTTGCGACATCGTGTATTACAGATCTGTTAACATATCAATTCACACTCCGGCCAGACGCACTTTTTTACAGTGCCCTGGCCGGATGTTTAGAAGCCTATTTCGGCGCCATCGCCGACGCGCCGCAGGCGGTGAACTTGCCTTTCGCATCGCGGCATTTCTGCTTTGCCGCCGCCGGCGGCGGGCATGTGACGAACTTGCCCTTGGCATCGCGGCAGGGCGCCGCCGCCGCGGCGTCGAACGTGGCGAGCGGCGCCGTTACGGCCAGGCAAAGACCGAACACGAAGGACAGGCGTCTCATGGATTTGCTCCTGGTTGGTTTCAGCCCTGCTGCTCGAAGGCGCCGGCGATGGTCAGCTTAACATCGTCGCCAACCAGGGGAACATAAGTCTTCACCCCGTAATCGCTGCGCCGAATGTCACCGACCGCCTCGAAACCGATCGTGTAGTGCTTGTCGAGCGGGTTGATGCCGGCGCCGACGAAATGCGCTGTCAGGGTTTCGGTCCTGGACACGCCATGCAGCGTGAGGGTGCCGGTGATCCGGGCCGAATCCTTGCCCTCCGGAACGATCTTCGTCGAAACGAACGTCGCCGTCGGATATTTGGCCGCGTCGAACCACTGGTCGCCCTTCAGCTCGGAATCGAGCTTGGCGCTCGTGGTCATGACGCTGTCGATCGGCACGGTGATGCTGAGCTTGGCGGCTGACGGCTTCGACGGATTCACCGACAGCGAGCCGCTGACGTTGGAGAAGCTGCCGGAATAGTAGCTGAATCCCAGATGCATCAGCGTGAAACCGATCTGGGTATGGCCCGGCTCGACCGTGAAGCTGCCGCCCTTCACGATCGACGGGTCATGGGTGGCGCCCGGGGTGGCGCCCGGCGTGGCGCTTTGGGCCAGGGCAGGCAGCGCCGGGACCAGGCCGGCGGTCGCGAGCAGGCCGGCGACGAGGAGGTTTCTCATGGTGCTGCTCCGATCGATTGCTGAAACGACCATCTCAGGCCGCCAGCTTGCCGGCAAGCCGCGCCACATGGCCGCCCAAGAATCGCGCGCCGTCCAGCTCGTTCTCGCTCACCGCGCGCGCACCGTCGCCGCCGGCCAGCGTGCTGGCGCCATAGGGCGTGCCGCCGGAGACTTCGCTCAAAGTGAGCTGGCCCTGGAACGCGTAGGGCAGGCCGCTGACCACCAGCCCGTGATGCAGCAGGTTGGTCAGGATCGAGAACAGGGTGGTCTCCTGGCCGCCATGCTGGCTGGCGGTCGAGGTGAAGGCGGCGCCGATCTTGCCGACCAGCGCGCCCTTGGCCCACAGGCCGCCGGTGCGATCCCAGAAATTGGCCATCTGCGACGACATGCGGCCGAACCGCGTGCCGGTGCCGACGATGATCGCGTCGTACTCGGCCAGCTCGTCCGGCTCGGCGATCGGCGCCGCCTGATCGGTCTTGAAATGGCTCGCCTTGGCGACCGAGTCGGGCACCAGCTCGGGCACGCGCCGGATCGAGACCTCGGCGCCCGCCGCGCGCGCGCCGGCGGCGACCGCCTCCGCCATGGTCTCGATATGGCCGTAGCTGGAATAATACAGCACCAGAACCTTGGTCATGTCGTCTCTCCTGTCGATGAAATTCGCGGGTTGGTGGGGTTCGATCAGGCGGCGTCGACGAGGATGATCTCGGCATCCTCCCCGGCCGTCACCTGCAGCGACGTCTCGCCCAGGACGGCGATCCCGTCCCTGGCTTCGGCCGCCACGCCGTTGACGCTGATCCGGCCGCTCGCCGCGACGAGATACAGATGCCGCGACGGATCGGTCGCATAGGTCGCGGTCTCGCCGGCGGCGATGGTCGCGCCGCAGATCCTGGCATCGGCACGGATCGGCAGCGCGTCCGCATCGGACGCGATCCCGCTGGCGAGGGTGACGAACCGTCCGGTGCGCGCATCGCGCGGGAACGGCCGGGTGCCCCAGCTCGGCGCGCCGCCAGACGCGGTCGGCTGCACCCAGATCTGGAAGATCCGGGTGGTCTCGGTCTCGGCATTGAATTCGGCGTGGCGGATGCCGCTGCCGGCACTCATCACCTGGACGTCGCCGGCCACCGTCCGTCCCTCGTTGCCGAGCGAGTCGCGATGACTGATCGCGCCGTCGCGCACGAAGGTCACGATCTCCATGTCGCGATGCGGATGCGGCGGGAAGCCGGCTCCGGCGGCGATCTCGTCGTCGTTCCACACCCTGAGCGCGCCCCAGCCCATGCGGGCCTGGTCATGGTAGGACGCGAAGGCGAAATGATGCCGGGCGTTGAGCCAACCGTGGTTGGCGGCGCCGAGCGAGGCGAATGGTCTGACATCGATCATGGCGTGTCTCCTTCGCCACGCAACATGGGGATTGCCAGTGACGCCAAAAACCGAAACGTTGGAAATCCATCGTTTCCAGAAATAGGTCCTCATGCGCAGCCTGCCGGATTTCGAGGCCTGGGCGGTGTTCGCCAGCGTCGCCGAGGCGAAGTCCTTCAGCGGCGCGGCTGCCGACCTCGGCGTCTCGACGGCGACCATCTCCAAGCTGGTCGCCCGACTGGAGGTGCGGCTCGGCGGCGCGCTGTTGAACCGGACCTCGCGCCGCCTGTCCCTCACCAGCTTCGGCGAAGAGGTGGCGGAACGGGCGCGCCGGCTGGTCGATGATGCCAGCCGTCTGGAAGCGGTGGCCTCGGATCGCATCCTGGCGCCGTCCGGCCTGGTCAGGATCGCCGCGCCGATGTCGTTCGGCCAGACCGAGCTGGCGCCGCTGCTGCCGGTGCTGCTGCAGCGCCATCCCGGGCTGAGGATCGACCTGCATCTCGGCGACGCGCTGGTCGATTTGGTGGGCGAGGGGTTCGATCTCGCGCTCAGAATCACCCAGCTCGGCGCGTCGTCGCTACGGGCGCGGCATATCCGCGACGTGGCGCTTCGGCTGGTGGCCTCGGCCGGCCTGGCCGGCGCCCGGACGATGCCGGAGCATCCGAACGATCTGCGGCACTACCCGTGCTTCGCCTATACCTACGCACCCAGCAGTGATCGCTGGGGCTTCACCCATCGCGACGGCGAGACCGTCTCGGTGACGGTGTCGGGACCGTTGCGGGTCAATAACGGCGAGGCGGCGATCCCCTGGCTGCTGGCCGGCCTGGGCGTGGGCGTGCTGCCCGATTTCATGGTCCAGGATCCGCTCGAACGCGGCGCCCTGGTCGAATTGCTGCCGGACTGGCAGTTGCCTCGCCCGTCGCTGAGCCTGGTGATGCCGCCCAGCGTGCTCCGACCGGCCGCGGTCACCGCGACCATCGCCTTCCTGCACGAAAGGCTGGCCAGGCAGTGCCCGCCCTGACGCGAGCGCGGACATGAAAAAACCGGCCGGGATCGCTCCCGGCCGGTCTTCAAGTCGTTGCCGACCAGTCCTTGCGAAATCGTCGCGTGCTACCTGCGGCGGATGCTGATCGTCTCCGGCGTGAGCGGGCTGGCCGGCGAATGCACCAGGAACGCGATCAGATAGCCGATCGCGCCGATGCCGATCAGCGACAACAGCGGCTGGCGCTGCACGGTCTGGCCGACATAGTCGTTAGCGCGCTGCGAGAACTCGTTGGCCTGCGACGCGAAGCCGGACGCCGCCTCGCGGGCCTTGTCGCCCGCCTGGTCGAACTGCCGGCTGGCGCTGTCGGCATAGGCGCGCGCCGCGTCACCGGCCTGGTCCACGCCCTTGCCCGCCTTGCCGGCGAGCTCGGACGCCTTGTCCTTCGCCTGGCCGGCGAGATCGGACGCCGCGTCGGCGACGTCCTGCGCGCCCTGCTTGACCTGGTCGGCGGCGTTGCCGAACTGCTTCTGCGCCTTGCCGCCGACCTGATCGACCTTGCCTTCCGCCTGCAGGCCGACATCTCCGGTGAGACCGCCAACCGCGTCCTTCAGCTTGCCGACGAGGTCCTTCGCGGTCCCCTTGATCTGGTTTTCGTCCATGTGAGTTGCCTTTCTCGAAGGTTGGTTGAGTCGCTCAGCGAAACGTACGGACCGTGCCGGCCGGGTGCGTCGACAGCCGCGGCGAGGCGATCGCACCGCCGGCAGCGCCGGCGAGCGCGCCGATCAGCAGGCCGATGAAGACCAGGAACGACGCATGGGCGGCACCGGATGCACTGGCCGCGGCCGCTTCCTTCGCGGTGTCGAGCGCCTGCTGCTTGGCCTGCTGGAACTGCGCGACCGCGTCGTCGACGCGCTTCTGCGCATCCTGCGGGCTGATATGCGCCTGCGCCGCGACGATGTTGGTGATCTGCTGCTTGGCCGCGGCTTCCTTGTCGCCACCTGCGAACAGGGCCGGCATCTGCTGCGCCACCGCCTTGGCCGCCTGTCCCGGATCCATCGCCGCCGGATCCTGGGGGGTCGGCGACTGCAGCAGGGTCTGCGCCTGCTGCTGCAGGCTGTTGGTGTCGATGCCGGCCATCTGCGCCGCCTGCGGCGCGATGTCCTTCACCCCGGCGCCCACCGCCGACGCGGCGCTGCCGACCATCGAGCCGGCGGCCGAAACGGTGCTGGTGACCGCCGAGAACGCGCCGCCGATCAGCCCGCCGACCGCGCTGGTCACCAGATAGACCGTCAGCAGCATCGCCAGTCCCCACACCACCAGCCCGTGCAGCACGCCGTCGAAGCGTGTTCCGACGCCGGCCAGACGTGCGGCGGCGTAGCTGCCGAGCACCAGCGAGATGATGGTGCTCACCACCCACCAGATCCCGGCGCCGGTGCCGAGGCTCGACGCGCTGGCGCTGTCGGCATGGCCCGGATTGACGAAACCGAGTCCGACTCCGGCGCCGAGGATGCTGAGCAGGAGCTGGATCGCCACCACCAGCACCACGCCGGCGAAGATCGCCGACCAGGAGACACGTGCGCGCGCCTCGCCGGTCCAGGAGGCGGCGTCGGCACGCGCGCCGGGGGCGAGCGTCTCAGTCTCGCCGTAAGAGGTCGTCATCTCGCTGATTTCTCCAATGGGGGTGCGCGTCGCCCGTGCGACCCGCGTGTTGAGCCAGGGTTGGCGCCAGGAATGGCGCCAGGGTGGGGATTTGACGGCGCGGTGTTGCGCTCAGCGCCGGTCCCGCGGGCGATCAGGGTCGGCGCGTCGCTCGCCGTCCTGCTTCTCCGCCTGGCCTTCGGCTTGGGTCTTGGCATCGCCGGTCACCTTGCCGATCGCTTCCTTGAGCGATCCGGTGACCTGCCTGCCGATGCCGTCCGCCTTGTCCTTGTCCACACGCGTCGCTCCGTTCGCGCACGGCCGGGACGGCCGCACGAGTCCGGTGCAAACGCAGACGAACCACGAAGTTCCCGCTATATGCTTGATATAACCAAGTTTTCGCTCGATCGCGCTAGAGCGATCACCCTACTCGTCTGGTGTTGTTTCTTCCTCTCGACGCGGCGGACGGGGTCGCGGCGAGGGTAAGTTCGCCATCGAACCCGCGCTCGCGCGCCCACACGACGGCGGCGGCGCGCCGGTTGACGCCGATCTTGGCGTAGATCGCCGTCACATGGTTGCGCACCGTCGCCTGCGACAGGCCGAGCCGCGACGCGATCGCCGCATCCGCGTCGCCGTGCGCCACCAGCGACAGCACCTCGCGCTCGCGGACCGTCAGCTCCGCGCTCGGCGGCGCCGGCCTGCCTTGCTGCGCCTTCGACAGGTTGGCGAGCTTCTCGACGATCCTCTGGCCGAACCAGCTCGTGTCCTGCATCACCGCATCGATCGCCGCCATCAGCTCCTGCTGCGAGCGTTTTCGGGCGCTGATGTCCTGCATCACCGTCAGCACGCAGGTCTCGCCGTGCAGGCTGACCGTCTCCGCCGACAGCAGATGCGCGACGACGTCGCCGTTCCGGGTACGGAGGCCGATCTCCCGGCTGCGCACATGGCCGGTCTCGCGCAGCAGCGAATCGATCTCCGCGCCGATCTCCTCGTTTTCCCAGAGAGCGAGATCGGCCGTGGTGCGCGCCACCGCCTCCTCCCGCGCATAGAAGGTGACCGCGCAGAAGGCCTGGTTCACGTCGATCACCCGTTGTTCGTCCAGCGTGCTGACCAGCATCGGCACCGGCGCCATGCGGAACGCCTTGGAGAAGCGCTCCTCGCTCTGCTTCAGCGCCTCCTCCGACCGGCGCCGCGGCTCGAGGTCGGCGAAGGTGAACAGCATGCAGGGCTCCTCGCCGATCTCGATCGGCTGTCCGGCCAGCACCACCAGCTTGGTGCCGCCGTCCGCGGTCGGCAGGCTCGCCTCCATCTGCGGCACCGTGCGCCGCTCGCGCAGACGCTCGAGCGCCAGCTCGCGCCGCTCCGCCGCCTGCAGGATATCGACGTCGTAGAGGAGCTTGCCCACCAGATCCGCCTCGTTGAAGCCGGTCAGCTCACGGAATCCCAGGTTCACCTTCACGTAGCGCAGATCGTCGAGCCGGCAGATGATCGCCGGGGCGGGATTGGCGTTGAAGGTCTTCTCGAACCGCTCCTCGGCGTTGAACCGCTCGGTCTCGTCGTTGACGATCAGCACCAGGCAGTCCGGCTGTCCGTCCGGCCGGGTCAGCACCAGGTTGCGCAGCCGGTGCGTCCAGCGCGCCGGCTCGCCGGGCGGCCCGACCTCGACGATCACCTCGCTGAACGCCTCCCCCAGCATCATGCGGTCCAGCGGATACTTGCCCTCGGGCACGATGTGGTGGTTGCGGTAGCGGAGCTCGAAGCGCTGCCGATACTGGTCGATCGTCCCGCCCAGCTCCTCGACGCTGGACACGCCATGCATCGCCAGCGCCGCCTGGTTGGCCCAGGCGATGCTCTGGTCCGGCTCGACCACGATCACCCCGTCATCGAG
>CAIMSN010000071.1 GCA_903844135.1 uncultured Rhodospirillales bacterium
CGGCCGGCACCGATGCGATCCTGCGCCCGGTCTATGGGCGGGAGACCGGCCTGTGGCTGCGACGCTGGCGGCTGTTCCTGCTGGCGACGGAAGGTCTGTTCGGCCATGCCGGCGGCGAGGTATGGGGCGTGAGCCACTATCGGCTGTCGCCGGCGGGATGACCGCCGGCGCGTCGTTCTACCGCGAGAACAGCCGTGCGAGAGCGGCGCCGGCATAGAGGCCGCCGGTCGCGGAGACGGCGCTGACGAAACTGCCCCAGATCAGGTCGGTCAGCACCAGGCGCAGGGTCCATGGTTTCAGCGTCGCGTAGTTGGTGAAATCATAGGTTCCATAGGCAAAGAACCCGAACAGCGCGCCATAGAGCAGCGTGCGCGGCCAGGCCCCCTGCACCGCGGGCAGGGAGACGAACAGCATCAGCGCGACGGGATACATCAGGTAGAACAGGATCGCCGGAGTGACGCGCATCTGTTCGAGCATGGTGTCGCCGAGCGTCTGCCTGAACAGCGGGCCGGCGATCTTGAGCAGGAAGGTCGCGTCCAGGACGAGAAGAATGACCAGGGTGCAGAGATAGATCAGTCCATAGCGCATCGTATTTTCCCTGGTCCGGTTTGCTCTGGCCTTTCCGCTCTTACTGGCAGGCGAGGCATTCCTCGTAGTCGGTGGTGCTCTTGGCCACCGGCGGCATCCTGGTCTCGTCCTCGACCGCGCCCGGCTTGTTGAGCATGTCGCTGACCGTGTCGGCGCGCTGGATCGACAGGCTGCGGCAGTAATACAGGCTCTTCAGACCTCGCTTCCAGGCCAGCAGATGGATCTGGTGCAGGTCGCGCTTGTGGATGTCGGCGGGCAGGAACAGGTTGACCGACTGGCTCTGGCAGATGAACGGCGTACGGTCGGCGGCATGCTCCACCACCCAGCGCTGATCCAGTTCGAAGGCGGTCTTGTAGACGTCCTTCTCCTGCTGGGTGAGGAAGTCGAGATGCTGCACGCTGCCCTTGGTCAGGGTGATGGAGGACCACACCTCGTCAGTGTCGAAGCCCTTCTGGGCCAGCAGCTTCTGCAGATGGCGGTTGCGCACGGTGAAGCTGCCGGACAGCGTCTTCTGCAGGAACACGTTGGCCGCGATCGGCTCGATGCCGGGGCTGGTGGCGCCGGTGATGATCGAGATCGAGGCGGTCGGCGCGATCGCCATCTTGTGCGAGAAGCGCTCCATGATTCCGTAATCGGCGGCGTCCGGGCAGGCACCCTTCTCCTCCGCCAGCATCTTCGAGGCGGCATCCGCCTGGGTGCGGATATGCTGGAACATGCGACGGTTCCAGACCTTGGCGATCACGCTCTCGAACGGCACGTTCTGCGACTGCAGGAACGAGTGATAGCCCATCACGCCGAGACCGACCGAGCGCTCGCGCGCCGCGGCGTATTTCGCCTTGGCCATCTCGTCCGGCGCGCGATCGATGAAGTCCTGCAGCACGTTGTCGAGGAAGCGCATCACGTCCTCGATGAACAGCGGATGGTCCTTCCACTCGAACCAGGTCTCGAGATTGAGCGAGGACAGGCAACACACCGCGGTGCGCTGCTGACCGTACTGGTCGATGCCGGTCGGCAACGTGATCTCCGCGCACAGGTTCGAGGTCTTCACCTCGAGCCCGGCCAGCTTGTGATGCTCAGGCCGCGCATTGTTCACGTGGTCGGAATAGATGATGTACGGCTCGCCCTGCTCCATGCGGGCGGTGAGCAGGCGGATCCACAGGCCACGCGCCGAGACCTTGCGGATATGCGCGCCGTCCTTGGGGCTGACCAGCGCCCATTCCTCGTCGGCCTCGACCGCGCGCATGAACGCGTCCGACACCAGGATGCCGTGATGCAGGTTGAGCGCCTTGCGGTTCGGGTCGCCGCCGGTCGGACGGCGGATCTCGATGAACTCCTCCACCTCCGGGTGCCAGATCGGCAGATACACCGCAGCCGAGCCGCGTCGCAGCGAGCCCTGGCTGATCGCCAGCGTCAGGCTGTCCATGACGCGGATGAACGGGATCACGCCCGAGGTCTTGCCGTTGCGGCCGACATTCTCGCCGATCGAGCGCAGGTTGCCCCAGTACGAGCCGATGCCGCCGCCCTTCGAGGCCAGCCAGACATTCTCGTTCCAGAGGCCGACGATGCCATCCAGGCTGTCGGAGGCCTCGTTCAGGAAGCAACTGATCGGCAGGCCGCGGGTGGTGCCGCCATTCGACAGCACCGGGGTGGCGGGCATGAACCAGTGCCGGGAGATGTAGTCGTACAGACGCTGCGCGTGCGCGGCGTCGTCGCCGTAGAAGCTGGCGACGCGGGCGAACAGGTCCTGGTAGCTCTCGCCCGGCAGCAGATAGCGGTTGTCGAGCGTCGCCTTGCCGAAATCGGTCAGCAGGTTGTCCCGGGCGCGGTCGACCCGGACCGGATGGCGCCCCTCCATCTGCACCACGTCCACCAGCGTGCCCTGCCCGTCCAGCTCCTGGCCGCCCGGTCCTTGGCTACCCGGTCCTTGGCCGGCCGCGCTCTCGCAGACGTCGGACACGCTTTCCTGGGTCTCGTGCAGCGTCATGCGGTCTCTCCTGGATGGGTCGCGCCGGTCGGTCCGGCGCCCGGCGCGGATCATGTCCGGCTCGGCGTGTGGTTCGCACACTACGCTACATATTGGGTGCGATTTCCAGTCTTAACCCCACATTTATGTATGATCGGGCATTCCGGTCACAGGCCGGCGCCGTCGCGATCGGCTTTCGGTTCAAATCCCTAGACCCGTCCATGCCCATGATCCACAGGCGCCTCGACCGCGCCGCGACTCATCCGGCGCCGCGGCCGAATCGGGTGACCCAGGCTAGGATGTCGTGCCGGCCGCCTCGCGGTGGCGGACGATCCAGCGCCGGTAGGCCCTGGTGCGGCGGGCGTCGGCGATCTGCTGCGACAGCATCGACAGCACCGGCCGTGGCCGGCTCTGCGGCTGCCTGCCTTTGCCCATCCGCCCGAGCTGGGCCTTGGTCATCGCCATCTGCGCGACGCTGGACAGGGAAGGGCTGCTCCAGCCGACCGACGGCAGCGCCACGTCGCGCTCCCCGGTGCGCCAGTGGTTCGGCAGGTCCGGCGCATAGGCCAGCGCGCGGGCGAGGCCGACCAGGGCTATCGCCGTCCGGCCATCGGAGGGGACGAGCGCCGCCTCGGCCACCGCACGACGCCTGATCCCGCCGGTGACCATGATCGGCATGCTCGCCTCGGCGGCGATCTCCCGGGCGAACTCGACGAAATACGCCTCGCGGGCGATGGTGCTGGACGAGGCCTTGCCGGTCATGGCCGGGCTCTCGTAGCTGCCGCCGGACAGCTCGACCAGATCGACCGGAAGGGCGCCGAGCCAGCATACGATCTGCAGCGCATCCTGCTGCGCGAAGCCGCCACGCTGGAAATCCGCCGAGTTGAGCTTCACGCCGACGCCGAAGCCGGGCGAGACCCTGGCCCGCACCGCGCGGACCACGTCGAGCAGCAGGCGGGCACGATTCTCCAAACTGCCGCCCCATGCGTCGGTGCGCAGGTTCGACAGTGGCGAGAGGAACTGGCTCAGCAGGTAGCCATGCGCGGCATGGATCTGCACGCCGGCGAAACCGGCCTGCTCGGCGCGCGACGCGGTGAGCGCGAACCGGGCGACGATGTCGGCGATCTCCTCGCCGGTGAGGGCGCGCGGCGGCGGGAACAGGCCGGAGAACCGCCCCATGCGCAGGCTGACCGCGGACGGCGCCACGGTCTCCTGGCGCATCGCCGCATAGACCTGGCGGCCGGGATGGTTGATCTGCATCCAGGCCAGGCCGCCGCCGGCGCCGATCGCCCGCGCCCAGGCCGCGAACGGCGCCAAAGGCTGGGCGTCGTCGAGCACCACCCCGCCCGGGCCGGTCAGCGCCCTGGCATCGATCATGACGTTGCCGGTCAGGATCAGCCCGGCGCCGCCGTCCGCCCAGCGGCTGTAAAGACGCAGCAGGGCCGGACCCGGCAGGTGCTCGGGGTCGGCCAGGTTTTCCTCCATGGCCGCCTTGGCGATGCGGTTCGGCACGACGAGTCCGTTCGGCAGGGTGAGCGGGACGAACAGAGGGGACGCGGACATGGGAGACCTCTTTGGCGGAGCCGGGCGCGGCGCTGGACCATAGTGCGGGAGAGCGTCCGGGAGGCGCGCGGTCGGGCTGGCCGGCATCACGCGCGGCTGCGCAGGGTCCGATCGAACAGCGCCAGCATCTGGCTCCAGCCATGCTCGGCGGCTTGCGGATCGTAGACAGGAAAATCCGGTTTCATCCAGCCATGCGCGGCAGGATAGGTTTCCGCGCTGTAGCGCACGCCGGCCTGCGTGAGCGCGGTTTCGAGACGCGCCGCCATCTCCGGCGGGTAGCTGCGGTCATGCTCCGCCGCGGCGACGTAGATCTCGGCCTTGAGCCTCGGCGCGCCCAGATGCGGGCTGGTCGGTGCATCGGTCGCGAGATTGCCGCCATGGAAGCTCGCGACCGACGCGAAGCGCTCCGGGTAGGCGGCGGCCGCGGCGAGGGCCATGCCGCCACCCATGCAGAACCCGACCGCGCCGACCGCACCGCCGGCGACATCGTCGCGGGAGTCGAGATAGGCGAGCACGGCCTCGGTATCCTCGGCGGCCTTGTCGTTGCCGGTGGTGGCCATCAGCGGCCCCAGGATGGCGCGGAAATCGCCGGCGAAGACCTCCTTCGGCACGAACGGGCCATAGGGTCCGTAGCGATAGAACAGGTCTGGCAGCAGCACGAGATAGCCCGCCGCGGCCAGACGACGCGCCATGTCGCGCACCGCCGGACGAATGCCGCCCGCATCCATGTAGAAGATCACCGCGGGAAACCACCCGGGGCCTGGCGGGACCGCGACGTGCAGGGGACAGTCCCCGTCGCGGGTGCGGATGGTCACCAACTGGTCGGGCATCCCGCGCTCCTCGTTAGAAAATTCTTCCGAATGCCGCGCTCTTGCATCACTCCCACTCGATGGTCAACTGGTTTGAGTTCGCGTTGTAAATATTGGGTTTTCTGCTCATGCTTCGAACCCATACCAACCGCGATACCAACAGGTTCGCGGACCGCCACAAGCACCTGTCGATCCGCGCCTTCGGAGGATTACCTCGTAATTCCGCCAAACACGAGTGCACGGTCCATTTGCAGGAAAGGAGAGCCGCCGGTCGCCATCTCTTCGCACCGCTTGTCAGGTCTCGACGGCGTTGGCAGCAGGCCCTTCACCAGCGGAGCTGCCGGTTGTGATGTCGACTGGACAGAAGCCGAATTCGTAAACTCGCGATCCTCCGGCGCAGGCCTCTACGTCCCCGAAACATGTGACCGAGCCCGCGATCACCTCGTAGGACGCTCCCCCATTCAGGCGGCGCAAAAGTTCTGAGATCACTAGCGCTGCGGCCACTAGGCCGACGAACGGAACTCCGACGGTTCGTGACGCGAGCTGCGCGAGGCCGCATGCATCAACGCCCTTGTCCTTGAGGTTGGCGTAGGCCGGCATGTGCGATACGTCCGGCATTTCCACGGACAGCGTCGTCGGCCAAAGTTCGCTTGCTCGGCGAGGCCCGGGAAAGGTGTGCATGGCGAAATTGCGAAAGCTCTGCGGGCCAGCACCTAACCCAGACTCGACAATCAGGTCGAACCCCGCATCTTCCAGAGCGGCACGGGCGGTTGCGTTGTCCACCCCGCACAGCGCCACGGCGGGTTCATCGGCCTGACGCCGCGTCCAAGCGCCGAACCGGCGCTCTTCGAGATACGTCGTGAAACCCCGCGCCTCCAACCACTCCGCCACGCGTCGCGTCTTCATCCGGCCCAGAACATCAAGGTTGGTGAGAACGGAGGTGCTGTCATTGGAAAGAGCTAGGCGGTCGAAATCCTGCAACACCAGTTCCAGCCCGCCGGGCGGGTAAGGCAGGCAGGCCAGGAGCCAGGAATAGGCCTGACCGAGATTCCCCAGACCAATGAGCCACAACCGCGAGGGCAGGAACGCCAGAGCTGGCTCCGTTTCGTCAGCCTCGGTCCAATCGGCTCCCGGACGCCAGAGCGAGAGACCCGAAGCGCGCTTACCAGCCAGCGGGTGATCGCCGGCATGCAGTGCGAACACCTCGGCCGCGCAGACGGCCGACGCCAGGGCCGGCGCCAGCGGCATGACCGCGTCATCATTCATCGCCCAACCATCTCGGACCGGGACGACGCCGGCGCGCCAGCCCTGCCAAGTCACGCGCCACGCGCGCGCCTGAGGCGTCTGCATCTCGACTGAACCAATGACCGCCACTGGCCAGCCGGATCGGGCATGCGCCGCAATACACCCGCCAAGATTCGACACCGCATCGGCCAGGCTGGTCTCTAGCGCGAGCCCGGTAAGGACCGGCGCATCGGCCAGCCCGACGATCTCGACTCCCGCCAGGAACGTGCGGCGCGCCAGGTTCACCAGGGTCAGGAGGGCAACCTGAGCCGCCGGGCTCTTCTGGATTTCGGGGCCGACAACGATGGTGAGACCGAAGGACTTCAGGAGATCCATGGCCTCCTCGGTCGTCTGCGCGCGCCCGCTATCCATGAAATACTTGGCGGTACGGTGCAGGGATGTGTGAAGCGGCTCGGTCATGTCAGCTCCATAGGCCGGTGTAGAAGAAGCCACGGCGCACCCGTGGCGAACGGTCGTGCCATTGGTGGTCGCCCCGGTATTCGTAGATGCCCACCTGATCCCAGCGGATCGGCGCGACCGCGAAATCGGGCAGGATCAGGCCGATATGGCCGGCACGCGCCACCATCGGGTTGGTGCGGTCAGCTTCGCTCTGGATCGCGCGTCCACCATGCGTGTGAACGTCAGCCACCACGGTGAGCTTGCGCTCGCGGCAGAGCGACCAAAGCTTGGCGAAGGCCGGGGCGTGCAGGACGCAGACGCCGGTTGAATACGCTTGCGAGTCGAGATCGTCGTAGAACACGACATCGGTCACCTCGCGGCGTTCGCCGTTGGCGTGGCCCAGCAGGAAGGCTCCTGCTTCGTGGACCCGCTCGCCCCGGCGGTCGAGTTCGTGCGTCACCGCATCCCACAGCCGCCACGGGCAGCTCACGCGGTGATCAGGCGCTACGAACGCCCGAATAGTCGCCTTGATGGAAAAGGTCATAGAGCTGCTCCAGGTAACAGATGATCCCGCGGCGCGGCTGCCAGAGCCGGCTGGGGTGTTCGTTGCGCCAGTTGTCGTGGCCCTCGATGGAGAAGCGGTCGCAGGGCAGGTACAGGCACTGGCCGCCCTTCCAATCGGGCCGGAAGATGGACGGAAGGATCATCCGGCCCGTCGGCCACTGGCCGAACGGCAGCGGCCGGTTGGCTGAGATGTCCCAGGGCTGGGCCGTTGCGGGGTTCTGGCGATAGCCGGAACATTCAAAGCGAAACCCGTACTCGTCGGGCGCGCCAGGCCGTGCATCCGCACTGACAGCGATGATCGCATGCGGCCAGGTGGTGGACACATACCTCCAGCGGCCCTCGATCTCGCCACACCGGAACTCCGGTGCGGCGAGGTCTTGTTCGAGGAGCAGCCGGTCTGGGGAGACCGCGACGTTCATCTAGCCCTCGACGCGCTTTTCGGGGACAAGGTCGAAGCACACCGAGCAGACCGGGGCCTTAGTCAGCTCGTGTAGCGGCGTGTCGGTCGCCGGCCGGTCCGTCGAGTTGCAGAGCTGGAGCACATGCTCCGCGGCGTCGTGGTGGCTGAGCTTGAACGTCTCGACCGCCCAGGCCTTGACCTTCTTGACTCGCGTGCCCGGCGCGAAGGTGCGCTCCTCGGTCTTCTCGAGGTAGTGCACCGTCACCTTGATCTTGCGGCACTTGCTGACGTGGATGCGGCAGCCGCGCTTGATGGGCAGCAGGGGCTCGTGGTGCTTGTGCCCCAGCGGCTCCTCCTCCTCATCGATGAAGATGAAGGTGTCGTCGTCGAGTTCGATCCCGAGCGCGGCGATCACGCCGTGCAAATGCTCGTGGGTCGCGTCCTGCGGCAGTTCAGCCTCGATGAGGCCTTCCCGCTCGTGAACCTGGATGAAAACAATGGTGGTCATGGTCGATCCTTTCCGGCGCCTTGATGGCGTCCTGTGAAAGGAGCGAAGTCAGTGAGGAAAAACCGGAAGCGGGGCTGGCGGGCTCACACGCCGCAGATGAAATAGCACTGGCAGTTCGGACATTGCCGCGCTTCGGGGATCGCCGGGAACTCACCGCGCTCGATGGCGGTGATCGCCTCGGCATATTCCCGCAGCAGTTTATCGTCGTTCTTGGCCGCCATCGGAACGGATTCGTCCGTGGCTGGATAATAGGCTCCCACCGAGATGGAGCGACCTGGATAACGCTGAGCGGCGCCCTTTCGGATCAGCGCATAGACGCGGTTGTCCGGCTCGGACTTCGTCTTGCGGCCCGTGCGGATTCGCTGAACGCGCACCCGACCATCCGGCGCGATGACGACCCGGTCCGGCGTGTAGGTGATCGTCCTGCCGCCCACCTGCACCGACCACGGCTCCCGGTCATAGGTCCCTGTCTCGGAGGCGATCAGGCCGGCGATGGACACCACCATCGTCTCCGCCGCCGCGCGGTAGTAACCCTCGAACCCGTGACCGCCAGGGCCGTGCTCCGCCCATTGGCGAGCGAGTTCCTGCAATGCCTGGTCGGGGCTCGCCGGCTGGCCTTTCTCGGCTTGCTGTTCAAGCCAGCCCATCGTGCGGTGGACGCAGCGATGGAACCGCAGATAGGCAGACGAATCCCGTCCCCCGCGCAAACCATCCAGTACCTCATAGCGATAGCGCGCCGGGCACCTCAGATAGACATCAAGTTCCCGTTCGTCATAACCGTCGCGCGGCGCAAGAGGCGACCAGACCTGCGCGGCCTTGAGCGCAGGCACCAGACCACTGAAACGCCTCACCTGAACATGACGAGAGACGGTGTCGAGAAACTTCGACGCGCTGGCATTGACTTGGGTGTAGCGCTCGGCCCGGGTAAGGCAAAGATGATCTCGCGCACGCGAGAGGCCTACGAAGAACAGGCATTCCTCTTCTGCGTCGTGATCCTCTTTCTGCATAGTGAGCTTGCCGAGTGTCACGGGCGGGGGGCAGCGTACCCATTGACGATTGGTCGGCATGTAGCGGGTGGCGAGCGCCGGCAGATGCACCCCGCGGAACTCCAACCCCTTGCTCCCATGGATTGTCATCACCCGCACCGCGTCGAAATCCGCAGCTTCGGAGACAACAGCCCGATACCGGCTGTCCTGGCTTAGCGCTTCAATGCGGCGGATGCGTTCGAGCAAGGCCTTGCGGCCCGGGTCGCGCAGATCAGCGTGTCCTTCGACATCGTGTTGCTCGCTGCACACCTTGAGGAGCTGATAGATCGCGATCAGCTTCTGCTGTGCCTGGGCGTCCGGAGCCTCCAGCAAGGGCCGAAGATAGTTACTGCGTTCGAACAGCCAGGTCGTTAGCAGCGCCCATGGCGAGGTGGTCGGACCCATGCCGGCAAGATGCTCCGCCAGCTTGCGCAGACCCGCGCGGCCGGTCTCGCTCAGGCCATCGATCTCGTCCAATCGAGCAAGGGCTTCATAGACGGTATGGCCTTGGTCCTGAGACCAGCGAATGACCACAAGAGCGTCGTCCTTGGACGACGCATACTCTGGCAGCTGTGCGACACGGACCAACCCAATGCCGCCGAACTCCGCGTCGACGGCGACGAGGGAGAGTAGATCCCGGACATCGTCCCTTTCGAACAGGTCCCCAAGATAAAGGAGAGGAACGCCGAGCTGCTCCAGCACATCGGTGATGCGCGACAGCGTTAGGTGGCTGCGCGCGAGGATCGCCTGATCTCGGTAGGCAATGCCGCTCGCACGAAGGGCTTCGATCTGATCGCGGATGGCAGCAGCCTCTTCCGCGACCGTGCCCGCCACAGTGAGCGACACGTCGCCAAGTTCACCGCGGAACGCACCCCAGTTCGCCGCTGCGCCGGGGTCGGCCGCCATGTGGCGCGAGAACTCCGAAAACGCGCGCACCACCGGCCCGCCTGAGCGGTAGTTGCTGGTAAGCGATACCTTCGAACCGCTGAAATCCGTCTGGAAGCGCTCGACGTTGGCCGGCGACGCTCCACGGAATCGGTAGATTGACTGACGCTGATCGCCGACCACCCACACGTCCTGGCAGCCGCCGGCCAGCAACTGCAGTAGCCGTGCGCTCGCGAAGTTCACATCCTGATATTCGTCGACCAGGATGTGCTGGAAGCGCTGCTGGAACTCCACGCGGATGTCTTCGTGTTCCGCCATCAACTGCGCGGGCAGCATCACGAGATCGCCGAAATCAACGGCGTCCGCCTCACGCAGTGCATCCTGATAGATTTTGTAGATCTCCCCGACCTCGACCGCTTTTTCGGCAGCCTCGACTTCGTCAGGCGTCGCATTGGCAAGCGCGGCCCTCGCCTCGGTCAGATAGTCCTCCGGCGAGATCAGCTCATCCTTGCATCGCGAGATTGCTTGCAGGACGTAGACCAGCTCGTAGGCGGGCTCGAACAGGTTCTGATAGTAGCGCAGCGGAAGGCGCGAGAGGTTCGCTTCGAGAAGCGCGAGCTGGGCAGTCTGATCGAGAATTTTGACGTCGGCCGTGCGTCCGAGACGGCCAGGCCATTTGGTGACCATCTCCAGGCCGAAGCCGTGGAATGTCCCGACCCACATCTCGATCGCCGCGTCCCGATGGGAGTCGGAAAGCCGCTCACGCATCTCCTCGGCAGCCTTTTTCGAAAAGGTGAGTGCTAGGATCGAACCTGAAAGAGCGCCCTGGGCGAGGACATGCCCGATCCGGTGCACGAGAGTGCGAGTTTTGCCCGTCCCCGGTCCCGCATCAACGAGGAGAGGACCACCATCCCAGGTCGCCGCCTGCTTCTGGCTTTCATCAAGCTCGATCAGAACGGCCGGGCCGCGCTGGCCCGGTTCGCGAAGCGGCGGCAGCAACAGGGCGCGAATGGCCTGATTGAGGACGAGACCATAGGGAAGGCCCAACTCCTCGGCGACTTCCGAAGGGCGACGCGCCTTGTCCACAATTTCGGTGCGCAGCCAGTCGGCGGGGCACAGGAATTCGCCGGCGAAGATATCCGCCTGCATCTCCTTGCGCTCGCGCGGCGAATAGCCCTCCACCACACCCGCGCCGCTGTCGATGGGGTCCCCGCCAAGCTGCGCCTGGACGTTTCGTACCTCGTTGCTCGGATCGTGATGGAGTTCCGAGTGACCGATCTCGTGAGCGATCACGACCACCTCGTCCTTCGGGTCCTGGCCACTGACGACGTACACGAGCCCATCAGCACGTTCGAAAGACCCGTGCACGCCAACCCCGAACACTTCACCGGGCTGGCAATAACGCAACTCCAGATCGGCATCTTTCAGGGCGGCATCGACGAGAGCGCGACCGCGACGGTCACCCTGGGCGACACTCAATGCATTTAAATGGCAAACGCGGGCCTTCAGCCGAATGTCGCGCCAGGCGTCCATGGCTAGTCCTCCTCAAGCCAGTAGGACTTGCGCTCCGGTGACATGCTGCTTCGTCGGACGCTCTCCTCATAGCTGCACTGTACGATCGTGGGCTGCTGCGACGCCTTCGCGTGGCCCATGGAAGGGTGGGCCTGCGAATAGGCAAGCGCACGGTCGAACTGCGCACGGGTCGCCTTAAGCTGGCCGAGCAACGCCTTTACCAATCGCGGCCCGATAGGGGGTGACATCCGCCCACGAAAAAGGTCCGACAGGACATCGCGGCCGACATCGATGGCGCGGCCGAGCTGCCGTGTATCCGATCCCGCACTGGACAGCAGTTGGTCGAACGTCGTCTCCGGCGCAGCTTGAGTGTTGTCCTGTTCGACTGCCTGAGCATTGTAGATGGCGTTGAGTACACGGCTGCGGGCACGGTTCATCATCAGTTCGTCGACCACTTCCTCCTCCGCTTCTTCGTCAGCGGCCCAATCACGCATGATCCCGGCATGCGCGCGGATGTCGTCAGCGAACTCAGGGTAACGCTGTGTCCAGTTGATGATCTGATCCAGCGTCGGGGTGGCGCATTCCCGGTGGAATGCGAACAAGACCTCGTCCCGCCTCGTGGCTTTGGTTTGGTCCGTCATGACTTAGCTCCAAGAATGGTTCTGATCTCTTCCTCTGTCTCCTTGACCCAGGTCTCGGCGGTCTTCGCGCTCACGCCAAGCGCCGAAGCGATGGACTCGACCTTGGTGGAGTTGCGCGGCACGCCATCCATATGAAGACGGAAGGCGAGAACCTTCCGCGGATCGGAGATCCGCTTCAGCACACTCTCGACATGAGCGCGCTCCTCGTCTTCCGTCGCCAGGGCCTTATGTCCGTCCGGGCGTTGCTCTTCGTCCTCGGAATAGACGTACCGTTCTGAATGCAGTTGCTCACGGCGGATAGCGTCGGCGGCGCGGAGTTTGATCCGGGCAACAAACGCTGTCCGCATCCCAATGCCGTCTGCTGAGGTCGGCTTAAGGACCGCCTCGATCAGTTGGTGATGGACCGCTTCGATCATGTCCCACCCCTCGTTGCGATGGTTCTTGCCGATGTGCATGCGCAGGATGCGCATCATGCGTTCGGCAATTTCATTCATGAGGGGATTGATGACGCGTGGATCGCCAAACGCCCCGATCTGCTGAGCCGCAGCAACTAAGTGGCGGCCCTGAATCTTTCCAAGCGACTGGTTCTTGATGACCTGCCGCCAGGCGGCAATGTCGCCGGGATCGGGTCCTTCTTCGAGTTTGTCCATAGTCCTTCCCCAACAGCCCTGGCGACGCGGTCCGGAGGTGAAGCGAAGCCAGATTGAAAAAACCGGAAGCGCTCCGCGGAAATTTTTTCGTCGTCAGGTTGTTATGCTCAAGCTAGATGAGAACAATATGTGAACACAGGAGATTCGCCCGTCAGTCGGGAGGCTAAGGTGAAAAGGACTTTGATGTTGGGATGGCGATCTCGCGCCTGTTGCGCGACGTCCTGCCCCGCTCATGTCCCCGGGCAGTACGACGTCCGTGAAGACGTGGTCAATCGGCCACTCATCCAGTTCGGCGATCCCCGACAGGCGGATGGGCTGATTGTCGCCTTCAGCTTGCTCGCCCATCTACTTCCCTTTCCCGACGTCGTTTGCCCGCGCTTCAATGTCGGCACATCGCTCGATCAGCGCTTCGAAGGGCTCGACATCCTCCAGAAGCAGACCGTCGTCGACCATCTGGCCGTAGTCCTTGCTCAACGCCGCCAGCCCTACGCCGGCCGGGACAAGGCGTAGACCGCCGCGTACGGCTGCGTCGTAGTCGATCAGCGCACCGTCCGCCGCCTTCTCGGCGAAGAACATGCTTTTGTGACTGGCGACGGCACTGCCGAGCTGCCGATCCGCGAGGGCGGCGGCGGCGATTCCGGCCTCGTCGAGCCGAACGACATCGTGCCAGTGTCGCGCGAAGCGTTCGCCGCGAAGCCTCTCTTGCAGGCAGAAGACGTGGATGGCCGTGGCCTTCTCCCAGAACGTCCGCTCGGCGTGCATCACGCGGGGCCGAGCCGACGGAAAGTCGACCCCGTCGATCAATCCGGCGGCGTCGCAGGTTACGTCGCGCAGGCTTGCCGGCTCTCCTGTCGACCGGGCGCCGAATTCCAGCATCACGCTGGGAGCGACGTAGCCGGAGCCCGCCGAGGTGGCCTCGTAGTCGACGTAGAGCCGATCGCCTTCTGGTCTGAGGGTTGCCGCGAGCGACTGCGCGTCGAGCGCGCTGGCGACGAGAGGCTGGACCGTGCCGGCTATCCATTCGGGAAGGCGGCGGCGCACCGCCTTCGACCACCGCTTTTCCTCGCTGCGGTTTTTTGGCAGCGCTTCGCCGTCCTCGCCGACAAGGTCGGGCGCGATGGCGCGAATGTCATAGGTCAGGTCCACGTCCTCGGAAAAGCGCCGGATGACGCCATAAGCCTTGGACAGGGAGGTGCCGCCCTTGAACACCAGGTGCGCGCCGATGTCCGATCCGAACAAGGTCGCCAGCGCCCAGACGACCCACACATCCTTTTCGAGGAGATGCGCCGGGCGGCCGGATCGATCGGCGGCGACGCGCAGGGCCTCACGGCGGTCCTCGACCGGCAGGGAGAGAAAGGCGTCAGCCATAGGCGGCCTTTCCCACGCTCCGCGCGAGCCACGTCGGAAGCTGCGGCGCGGCGGCCACCAGCTCGCCGAAGACGCCTGGCGGCATCTTCCGCTTCAGCGTCATGAGCGCTTCCTCGGCTTTGTCGGGACCTAACCACGCGAGGGCGCGCACGGCTTCGCCCGCCGGCCGACTGCCCAAGGTCAACTGCCAGCGCGGCGCATGGCGCAGCTCCACAACCTGCTTGCCGAGGCTCATCTTTCGGCTGCGGCCCGAAGTCAGATAGACCGACCGAACCGGCACCTGCGTCGTCAGGCCAAGGGCGTTAGCCGCAGCCGCCCCGTTCGAAACAATGACCTCGCCCCGCTGGGCGGCAAGCGCCTCCACAGCCTGTTCGACCGAAGGCGCGCGCGTGCCGAACCGGGACGTGATCGGGCGGAGGTAGACTCCCCGCCCGGCACGGATGAGCTGCCCACGCTCGGCCAGACGCGACAAGGCCTGGTCCACTGCGGCGCGATTGCCGAGGTGGAGCAAGCTCTTAGCAGATATGGGCGCCCCTTCGGACTGCCTCTCCGCATATGCCAGAATCTGTTCGCTCAGACGCGACATGGCCATTCTCCCGTTAGAAATGTAAGCGGTTTTCTGACAGTTTGCAACCGAATGCCCAGGACACCGAAGGCTCCGGAAATTAGGAGTCATCGGGACCGGCCGCACCCTGGGGCCTGGGCAACTAGGATGAAGCTGTCTCAGATCCGAGGATTGCGCTATGATTGCAGGCCTCCTTCACCGAGTCTGGCGACGAGAAACGAGACAGGTGGAGGCCCGGACATGCCGACGATCACCCTCTCCGCCACGCCCAAAGGCAATGGCTTCCAAGCAACGCTGATCTTCCCGGGCGACGGCGTTTCGATCAGCTCGGCCGAAACCTATCCGACGATCGCCGAAGCATTGACCGCCGCTGCGCTCAAACTGCTCGACATGCCTGAACGCCTGGAGGCGATGGATCGCCCGGAGTCTCTGGTAGCTCGGTAAATCGAGGCTGACCGCTCACGTGAAAGCCGAAAACCCACCCATAGGCGCCGAAAGGGCGCTTCGCCTTCGTGCCGGTCGAATCCGCCTTCGCCGCCTTACGGCCTTGCTGATCTAAATCTCTCTGGTTATATTACCGGCTATAGTCTGGAGAGCGCCAATGAGCAAAAGTCCTCAGCGTCGAGCGATCGATAACTACCGCAACCGGTTGACTGAGCGGGGGATGGCCCGCTTTGAGGTGATCGGGCGCGATGATGATCGCGAGCTGATCCGCTCCGTGGCCAAGCGGTTGGCCGAAGGTGGCGCTGACGCCGATCGACTGAGAGCCGCCGTCAACCAATCCATTTCCGGTGAGCCCCCCAAGAAGGGCGGCATCTTGAAGGCGCTGCTGGCTTCGCCCCTGATCGGCTCCGAACTCGACCTGACCCGTCCCCGTGAGGAAGGACGGAAGGTCGATCTTTGATGCGCTATCTCCTCGACACCAACATCATCAGCAACTTCACCAAGCCAGCGCCTTCGGAATCACTCATCGCCTGGATGGCGGAACAGTCCGACGAGGACCTGTTCATCGCGTCCCTCACCGTGGCGGAAATCCGCCGCGGCGTCCTTGAGAAGCCGGCTGGAAAACGGCGGGATCAGCTCGACGCATGGTTCAGCGGTCCTCAAGGGCCCCAAGCGCTCTTCGCCGGCCGCATCCTCCCCTTCGACGAGAAGGCCGGGCTCGCTTGGGCGGAGCTGATGGCGGCGGGGAGATTGAGCGGCCGTCCCCGCAGCGGCCTGGATACGATCATCGCGGCGATCGCTGCAGCCAATGACTGCGTCGTCGTGACGGACAATGAGCGTGACTTCATAGGCATCGAGGTCGTCAACCCTATCCGGGGGGCGCGCTGATGCGAGCGCAGCCCTTCACACGCCCGACCCTGATCGCCGCCGTTGAACTTCTCGAAGGCCATAGCCAGGCCCGCTTCAATCAGATGGTCCTGCGCCTGGGTCTGGAGGATGAAATCGGTTCGGGTACAGCGGTAAGCGTCGCCAAGAAGTGCGACATGCTCGGGCGCATCGTCGTCCAGCGATCCGATCAAGTCCTCGACACGCTCGATGGCAGCATGACACTCGGAGAAGCGGTGGTGCGTGAGGCCGTGCAGCTCCTCAGTGCCGAGCCCAGCTTTCCGAGGGAGACAGCGCTCAGTCGCGGTCTGGCCCGAGATGGCTATGTCGTGAGCTTCGACGATTACGGCCGCAATCCGAAACTTCGGGCGGCCTTGCCTGGCGAGGTCCAGCTTCCTGAGACCGACGACGAGGTTCACCAGCTCCTCAAGTCGCTCCAGTTCATGACGCCGCTTGGCCACCTTGATCAGGCGATCGAAGCCCATACGCGCGGCGATTGGGCGGCCTGCAACAGCCAACTGCGGACCTGTCTGGAGAGCTTGTTCGACGACATCGCCCGGAACATCCGCCCCCAGGAGGCCGCCCAAAGACCTACCTACGAGAACCGCCGTGCGTTGCTGGCCGACATCGGTTTCCTTGCAGTCGACCGGAACGAATGGACGGCCGACGGCAAGAATTACATCAATGGCCTGTTCAAGATGCTCCATACGGAGGGCTCGCACCCGGGCCTATCGGACGAGGATCACAGCACCTTCCGCCTGCACATCGTCCTCGTCACGGCCAGGACCTTCCTGCGCCGTCTCCACTATGGCCGTTGATCATGTCGGAAAGCGCCACGAGCACAAAGTCCAAGCTCACCTTCCTGGAAACGGTCTATCCGCCGATTTCCAACCAGGAGGCCGTTTGGCTTGAAAATGACCCAGAGGTCGAGGAGCTGCTCCGGAAAAGCGACTTCTACATGATCGGCGGACGCGCAGAGGCCAAGTATGTCAACCTGGCCATCGATCCTGAGACCTATGTCGCGACGTTCGACTTCGCCGTCGGCGACGACTTCCGCGACCCGGTGGAAATCCACATCCGCAACTTGCCGGCCGTCGCGGCCTCGAAAGCCGCCTCGTTCTGGATCGAGGGCGGCGAAAAGAACATCCGCGTCTGGGACGGCCCGATCGGCGAACCCGGCTCGAACGTGCTGGAATGGTTCACGACTGAGAAGCTGATCTGGGACCGATCTCGCGGCCGCACTGGCATCGAGCGTTTTGACCGGCATCGCGAAGCCGCCACCTACGATCTCCTCTACGTTGGGATCGCCAAGGTCGGGGACAGCTTCGACCGTTTGATCAACAACGGCCACAAGGCCCGTATGCAAATCCTCGGGAACGAGCCGCAGCGCTATCCCGGTGCGCGCGTGACCGATGAGATCTACCTCTTCCTGTTCAACGTCCAACCGCTGATCATGACCACGTTCGAACCGGAGCATGCTTTCGAGGACGAGGATTTCAGCGGCGCCTTCGATGAGAAGCGGATCGTCGCGGACGCCGAGAAGGCTTTCGTCAGCCTCCTGAAGCCCGAATACAACGTGGTGAAGTTTGCCAGCTACCCGAAGGGGGCGGATGGCCTCTACGGCTCGGACTTCGTTCGCTACGGCTACGTGATCTGCGAATCCATTTCCTTCAACACGGCGCATGGCCGGATTAGGGGAAGCCGGGACGCGGCCACCGGCTTCATCACCAATGGTGCCGACAGCATCTTCGTCGAAGGAGACGCCGTGAAGTTGTTCGTATCCGGCGTCGACTTCCCGGCGGAGCCCTCACCGGACCAGAAGGAAGAAGATCAGGGGGGCGTATGATCAATCGCGGTTCGGAATGGCATCGTTGGGAGCCGCACATCCATGCGCCCGGCACTTTGTTCAACAACCAATTCAAAGGCCCGAGTGCCTGGAGCGACTATTTCAGCAGCCTCGAAGAGGCGACGCCTGTGGTCCGCGCGATCGCGGTGACCGACTATTACTGTACCGACACCTATCAGCACGTCGTGCGGGAGATGAACGAAAACGGCCGCCTGCCGCAGGTCGCGCTCGTTTTCCCCAATGTCGAGTTGCGGCTCGACGTGGCGACCGTGAAAGAGCGTTGGACCAACATCCACCTTCTCGTCTGCCCCGATGATCCAAAACATGTGGCGGAGGTCGAGCGCTTTCTCAGCCGGCTGAGATTTGAAGCCTTCGGCGACAACTTTGCCTGCACCCGAGAAGACCTCGTCAAGCTGGGGCGAAAGTCCAAGCCGGAGCTGAGCGATGAGCGGGCCGCGTTCCGCCATGGGGCTTCGCAGTTCAAGGTCAACTTCGGAAAACTGCGCGAGGAATACGGCAAGAGCGATTGGGCAAAAAAGAACATCCTAGTCGCTGTCGCAGGCGCCGAAACCGATGGCACGTCTGGCATCCGCGATGCCAATGACGCAACCTTGCGTCAGGAAATCGAGAAGTTCGCGCACGTCATCTTTGCCAGCAGCCCAGCCCAACGCGATTTCTGGCTGGGGCGCAAAAGCGGCGTCGGCGAGGACGTGCTTCGCGAGCGCTACGACGGCTGCAAGCCATGCCTGCACGGCAGCGATGCGCATGAACAAGCGACCGTCGCCCAGCCCGATGGCAACCGCTATTCTTGGATTAAAGGCGCGCTCGAATTCGATGCGCTGCGCCAGGCCTATATAGATCCCGCCGGTCGGGCCTATGTCGGGCCCCATCCCCCTTTTCGGGCCACCCCCGCCCGCGTCATAGCGGAGATGGAATTGACGGGTGCGGACTGGGCGCAGACGCCTAGGCTCGCATTGAATCCCGGATTGGTCGCCATTATTGGCGCGCGGGGCTCTGGCAAGACCGCGCTCGCGGATGCGATCGCGGCGGGCTGCGACGCCACGGACGGTCGCTTGAGCAACGCGTCGTTTATCGTGCGGGCCCGTGAGCATCTCGGCGGCGCCGGCGTCCGGCTGACCTGGGAGACTGGGGATCCGTCGGTGCGCCCTTTGCTCGACGATGCCTTCGATCCGTCGCTCTATCCGCGGGCGCGCTATCTTTCTCAGAAATTCGTTGAAGAGCTGTGCTCGGCTGACGGACTCAAAGACGAATTGCTGAGCGAGATCGAGCGGGTGATTTTCGAAGCACACAGGACGCTGGAACGCGACGATGCGACAGACTTCAGCGAGCTGCTGGAGCTTCGAACGACGGTGTTGCGCGATAACCGCTATCGAGACGAGGAGGCCATTGGCACCCTTTCCGATCAGGTCGGGCTCGAGCGCGAGAAGCAAAGCCAGATCGCCGGCCTGAAATCGCAAATCAGTCAGAAGGACGCGCTGATCGCCGGCTATATCAAGAGCCGAGACAAGCTGGTGACCGCAGGCAGCGTGGAACGGATCGCGCGGCTGAACGCGCTGGCCGAAGCTGCCGATCATGTCCGTACGCAGATTCGGTTGTGGTCGCAGGAATGCCAAGCTCTGCGGTCTCTACAGAATGACGTGTCGGATTTCCGAACCAATCGCGCGCCCATGGCGCTGCGCACGAGCAAGCAGACCTTCGTCGGCGCGCATCTGGATGACAAGGCGTGGGAGGCGTTCCAGCAGACTTACGCCGGCAATGTCGACGGGACGTTGACCGAACGGATGGCAAGGGCCGATCGGCAGGCAGCCACATGGCGGGGTAAGGAGCACCCACGCAAGGCGAGCGATCAGGACCCCTACGTCGCGGATGACGCCGAGTTGAAGCGATTGTCGCTCGGCGAACTGGAGGCCGAGATCGGCCGCATTCAGCGCCTCATCAACATCGATACCGACACCGCCAATCGCCTGAAAACGATCACCACCAAGATTGGAGATGAGAATGCCGCGCTGAAGCGCCTGAAGGATACGCTGGCCGATTGTGAAGGCGCCGCGGCGCGCACTACCCAGCTCCAAACAGATCGAGAACTGGCCTATTTGCGGGTCTTCGAGTCGATCGTTGCGGAAGAGCAAGTGCTGCATGCACTGTATCGCCCGCTCATGGATCGGCTCGCGCAGGCGTCGGGTACGCTGCGTAAATTGTCGTTCTCGGTGTCTCGCCATGCGGACGTACATCGCTGGGCGACGGAGGGCGAAGGCCTGTTCGACAAGCGACGCACCGGCCCCTTCAAAGGCGTCGGTACGTTGGAGGCCTGGGCCGCTGCGCTGCTGAAGCCAGCCTGGGAATCAGGGGATCCGAAAGCTGTTGCCGAGGCCATGGCGGGATTTCGTCAGGCCCATCAGGCCGAGTTGCTCGATCTCTCGGAGGTGCCGCGGTCACAGCAAGCTGATTATCGTTCCTGGCTGAGACGGTTCGCCAAATGGCTTTATGGCACCAACCATATCGAGATCAGCTACAGCATCGACTACGAAGCCGTAGATATCCGGAAGCTCTCGCCGGGCACGCGCGGCATCGTCCTGCTGCTACTCTATCTCGCCCTGGACGACAGCGATGACCGCCCGCTGATCATTGACCAGCCGGAGGAGAACCTCGATCCGAAATCGATCTTCGACGAGCTGGTCGAGCTATTCATCGCCGCGAAGAATGTGCGTCAGGTCATTATGGTGACCCACAACGCGAATCTCGTCGTCAACACGGACGCCGATCAGGTCATCGTCGCGTTTTCCGGCACCCATACGCCCGGCAAGCTACCGCCCATCCGGTATCTGTCCGGTGGCCTCGAAAACGCGGAGATGCGGAAGCATGTGTGCGACATCCTCGAAGGTGGCGACCGCGCCTTCAAAGAGCGCGCGCGACGACTTCGTGTCCGCCTCGATCGATGAGGGCGCTCAACGAGGTGGAAAGCGACCTAGATCCCGATCGCATTGGTCGCATCGGCGAACGCCACTTCGAGGTACTCTGCGAACGCGCTGGCCTCTATTGCAACAAAAGCGCTGTCGACGTGATGGGTTGGGATTTCATCGTAGAATTCCCGATGGCGCCGGCCGGCCAAGCCGTCCCTCTCGATCAACGCCCGACCAATGCCGCCCGGGTCCAGTTGAAGTCGACGCTCGGCCGCGCCGGAAATCGAATCCGCCTCAGCCTGTCCGCCATCGACCGCCTGGCCAAGGACCCGCGCCCCGCTCTGATCGTCGTGTTTCGCCTGCGGGCTGATGGTGAACTTCAGTCCGGTTATCTTGTCCACCTTATCGGCAGTGAGCTTGCCCGCGTTCTCAGGCGGTTGCGAGCAGCGGAGGCCCGCAAGGCCCACGACATCAACCACACCGATATCAGCTACGACTATGAGAAAGTCGGGGTGCGCTTCGAGCCGACTCCCACCGGCTTATTGGCGGCCCTGAGTACAGCCTGCGGTGAAGACCCAGCCGCCTATACAATCGAGAAGCAACGGCAGCTTGTTGAACTTGGTTATGAGAACGGCCATTTTGAGGCCGAGGCCCTCATCCAGATCGAGGGCCCGGAGCATTTCAGCAATCTGTTGCTTGGTCTCGCGCCCTTGAAGCCGCACCGGCTTCGGGTGTTCGACAGCAGGTTCGGCATACGTCTTCCCTACCAAGGCACGCTGTTCGACGACCTCGAGGAGTTACGTCTTACGCCACCTACACTGGGTTCATGCGAGATTTCGGTCCGTGGCCCGGGCTTCGGGCAAGCGGCGCGGTTCGACGGCGAAATGTTCATTGGCCCACCGATGGCCGAGCCGCACGGCGCAGAGCTTCTCATCCGCACTTCAGACTTCATCATCCGGCTGACACCGCCGGCGCTTAAATTCGAAAGCGTCGGTTCGATCGATGACATGGAACATACCCTGGAAGAGTGGGCGGAGCTGCTTCGTGCGCTCACGCTCATGACAACCGGGCGAGCGACGCTGACGATCGCCGGGAACGACCGGATTCCAGCGGTTACCTTCCCCGTCGATCAATCCGTCACCGGACCGTACCTTGAGGAGTTGCCTGTTATCTCCGAGTTTGTGGATGGTTGGCTGCGCCTGCTTGCCAACGCAGGCATCCGCTCTACCGTCAGTTTCAAGTTCGATGCGTTCTGGCAGTCCAATGAAGCACGCATGGCCGTGGACATCCTGCTCAGGCCGAAATCGCTGGCCCGTTTCGAGTTCCAGAACCTTGAGATCGAAGACTCTTCGTCACTGCCTGTAGGGCTGTATTTCAACAGCACGTCGTTTGCCGACACGAGCATAACCTTTAGCACCAAGGTCTTCTTCGAGAAGACTGACGATCCCGAATGGGGATATCGGTCGACCGGCTTCGAAGCCCTCGACGTTCGACCCCAGGTGGCCGACCTTGAAGAATACGGAATGGACCAGGCGGCCGCTTGCGATCTAAAACTCCTCATCGACCCGAGGAACATCACATTGACGCCGCAGGGAAACACCCCTGAGGCGTCCAATACATCCGAGGACGTAAAGTAATTGGCGGCGGCCGCCGCCTAGGAGCGGCACCAAATGAGCATGCCATGGCTATTGGCGAAGGCCCCAGGATTTCAGGCGCTGCCCGACGCAGATCGCGCAGCGATCTTCGATTTCACCTTCCTGTGGAGTCTCTTCGAGGCGCAGGTGATGGGCAACTTCGCGCGAGCGGACCTGATCTGCACAAAGGTCGACGAATGGCGTGACGCAGGCGCGCTTGATGCGGATGAGTACGCGGCAGAGTTGGCCTATTTCCGGGAGCGCTATTTCGCCAACGGCGCCCTCACCCACCACTTTGAGCATCTCCACCTGCGGCCCGCCGACCAGCCCGCTGTGGTCCAATCGGTGCTCGACGGCAGCAATGACGACCCGCGCGACCGGCTCGCGACGGTGCTGATGATTGTCTGGCGCTTCCGCAACAATCTCTTCCATGGCGCCAAATGGGCTTACCAGCTTCAGGGTCAGCGCTCGAACTTCACGCACGCGAATGCCGTTCTGATGCGGCTCCTTGAACGGCACGGACAGTTGGCCGCGTAACCCTTACCTATATATTCCTTTGAGGGGAACGCCTTCCCCTGCGGCCGAGCCTTTGGTCTCAGCCGACCCCTTCTGCGGGAGACCCCGCAACGCCCCTTTTAGAGTGAGAGGACGGACGGCTTCGCCATGACGGGTTGAAGACTGGAGGAGAGGCCTCCGGCGCCCGTCGTGGAGTTTGAGCTATGACCCAAGTGGAAGTTCTCAGCGCCGATCGCGACCGGGCCGGCGGATACAGAGTAGACCTCGGCCGCGGCGAGCGGATCGGCCGCGTGTCCTCCGAATGGTTTTCGAGGCCCGCTGACGAGCGTTACCTTTCCCTGTCCGACCTCTATGCCGCCGTGCATGGACGGACCGAGCGTAGCCGCACCCGAACCGTCGAGAGCGCGGCGATCCGGGTAGACGCCAGCCGCGACGATGCCGAGCGCCTGGCGCTGATGCTGCCCGGCTCGGATGCGCCGATCGCGCCGACCCACTGGAGCTTCGGCCAGCTCGCCGGCCTGGTCGGTGCGCCGGCGGCCTATCTGCGCCAGCTTCCGGCACCGCTGGCCGGCATCAACCTGCAATATGGGCTGACCTCCCATCGCGCCGAGCAGGTGAAGACGCTGGAGATCGAAGATGGCCGCGTTGAGCTGCGCGCCGTCACCGGCCCCGACTATGGCCGCATCTTCGACCACGAGTTGGTCGCGGCCGTGCAGCGCATCGCCGGCAACGGCACGGGCGATACCCGTTGGAAGGTGCCCGGCGTGCTCGACTGGTCGACCGGCATCTACAATCCGCGCGTCGACATCACCCAGGACACCACGACGCTCTACGCCTCGGACCGCGACGTATTCCTCTTCTTAGTCGACGACCTCAACCCCATCGAGGCCGGCCGGTTGCCCGATGGCTCGCCGGACCTTTATTTCCGCGGCTTCTACTGCTGGAATTCCGAGGTGGGCGCGAAGACGCTCGGCATGGCGAGCTTCTATCTCCGGGCGGTCTGCCAAAATCGGAATCTGTGGGGCGTCGAGGATTTCGAGGAGATCACCATCCGCCACTCGAAATACGCCGCTTCCCGCTTCGCGCATGAGGCGGCGCCGGCGCTGACCCGCTTCGCTAATTCCTCGCCGCTCCCCTTCGTCAATGGCATCAGAGCGGCCCGGGAAAAGATCGTCGCCCGCTCCGACGAGGACCGCAGCGACTTCCTGCGCAAGCGCGGCTTCTCCAAGGCCGAGACGGCGAAGATCATCGAGACCGTCTTGACCGAGGAAGGCCGCAAGCCCGAGAGCGTCTTCGACTTCGTGCAGGGCATCACCGCGGTCGCGCGGGATAAGACTCAGCAGGACGCGCGGCTCGACCTGGAGGCGCGGGCCAAGAAGCTGCTCGACCGGGCGGCCTGAGTCCCGGAAAGCCGGAGATGCGGAAAGGCGTGTCTCCGGCTTTCAGCCGATGCCGGCGAATTGGGAGTCGAAGGTGCGCTAATTGGAAGTCGTCGGTTCTGCGGCGCTGCCCTCCAGAGTGAGAGGGCGGCGCTGCGCTTCGTGACGAGTTGATGCCGAGAGAGAGGCTTTCGGCGCTCGTCGCGGAGTACATCCCGATGGCTACCCCTGTTCAGAAGATCACCCTCTCGCCCTCGCGCGACATCCCCTTCAACAAGCTCTTGCTCTCCCAGTCGAACGTCCGGCGGGTGAAGGCTGGCGTCTCGGTCGAGGAGCTGGCCGACGACATCGCCCGCCGCGGCCTCTTGCAGGGCCTTAGCGTGCGCGCTGTCGTCGACCAGGCCGGCGTCGAGACCGGCATGTTCGAGATCCCGGCCGGCGGCCGGCGCTACCGGGCGCTGGAGCTGCTGGTGAAGCAGAAGCGCCTCGCCAAGACGGCGCCGGTGCCGTGCATCATCCGCGACAGTGGCATCGCCGAGGAGGATTCGCTCGCCGAGAACGTCCAGCGAGCGCCGCTTCACCCGCTCGACCAGTTCCGGGGGTTCCTGGCGCTCCGCGAGAAGGGGCAGTCCGAGGAAGAGATCGCTGCCGCCTTCTTCGTCTCGGTCAACGTGGTGAAGCAGCGCCTGAAGCTTGCGTCGGTCTCGCCGGCCTTGCTCGATGTCTATGCCGAGGACGGCATGACGCTTGACCAACTCATGGCCTTCACCGTCTCCGGTGACCCTGAGCGCCAGGAGCAGGTCTTCGAACGCCTTAAGGCCTCCTACGACAAGCAGCCCTACGTCATCCGCCGCATGCTGACCGAGGGTGCCGTCCGGGCCTCCGACAAGCGCGCACAGTTCATCGGCCTCGACGCCTATGTGGCGGCGGGCGGCACCGTGCTGCGCGACCTGTTCCAGGGCGATGATGGCGGCTGGCTGCAGGATGTCCCGCTCATCGACCAGATGGTGGCCGATAAGCTGAAGGCGGACGCCGAGGCGATCGCCGCCGAAGGCTGGAAGTGGATCAAGGTCGCGCCCGACTTCGCCTACGGCCATGCCTTCGGTCTGCGCCAGCTTCGTGGCGAGGCCGTGCCGCTGACCGCCGAGGAGGAGGCGAGCCGCGATGCGCTCCAGGCCGAGCTGGACCGCCTGTCGGACGAATATCAGGACGCGGACGAACTGCCGGACGAAGTGGACGAGCGCCTGTCGGAGCTGGAGACGCTGATCGAGGGCTTCGACGACCGACCCGTGGTGTTCGACGCGGCCGAGATCGCGTGCGCCGGCGCTTTCGTCAGCATCGGCGCCGAGGGCCAGCTTCGCGTCGAGCGCGGCTATGTCCGGCCGGAAGACGAGTTGCCGACTGAACCCGCGCCCGAGCTGCACGCGGACAGCGACGATGAACGCGTTATGGCCGCCAGCTACGAGGGCGACGATGCTGTTGTGACGGCGGAGCCCGACGCCGAACCGGAGGAGGACGAGGGTCTTTCGCCCATCTCCGACCGCCTGATGACCGAGCTGACCTCGCACCGGACGCTTGGCCTGCGCCACGCGCTCGGCGAGCGTCCAGACGTCGCCTTCGTCGCGGCCCTGCACGTTCTAACGCTGAAGACCTTCTACCACTACGGTTCGGATAGCTGCCTTGAGCTGGACCTGAAGAGCGTCAGCTTCGGGACGCAGGCGCCGGGGCTCAACGACAGCGCATCGGCCGAGGCGATCCGCGCGCGGCACGAGCGCTGGTCGAAGGCGCTTCCCAAGGAATCGGCCGATCTCTGGGACGCGCTGCAGGACTGGGACGGCGACAGCCGGGCGGCCCTTTTCGCCCACATCGTCAGCCTGTCGGTGAACGCGGTCTACGAGCCTTGGAACCGGCGGCCCCGCGCCGTGGCCCATGCCGATCGGCTGGCGCAAGCGGTTGATCTCGACATGGCGGCCGCCGGGTGGAAGCCGACCGTGGACAACTTCCTCGGCCGGGTCACCAAGGCCCGCATCCTTCAGGCGGTTTCCCAGGCAAAGAGCCACCGCGCCGCCGATCGAATCGAACACCTCAAGAAGGGTGACATGGCGGCCGAGGCGGAGACGCTCCTGGCCGACACAGGCTGGCTGCCCGAGCCGCTCCGCACACCGGCCAGCGCCGTTGAGGCAGAACCAGCCCCGGAATCTGCGGCCGAGGAAACCGCAGAGCAGTCCAGCGAAAAACTGCCGGACAACGACGACGAGCCGGTCCCGCAGAATGACGACGCCGGCGAGCCGATGATTGCCGCCGAATAGCTGCCGACTGCAACGAGGCCCGTCGCCCGGACCACTCCACGAAGCAGGCTTCGGGGACCTGGGCGGCGGGCCTTTTCTTTTCGAGGACCATCATGAGCAACACCGCACATGATCTCGCACAGCGACTAGGTCGGCAGGCCGAGGCTGTGTGCCGCCGTTACCTCTCCTCCGGCCGTCGTGAAGGCGGCTATTGGTTGGTCGGCGACGCCCGCAACGTCGCTGGCCGTTCGATGTTCGTGCGTCTCAAGGAGACGGCGAAAGGGCCGGCGGGCAAATGGAGCGACGCAGCCACCGGCGAACATGGCGACCTGCTCGACGTCATCCGCGAAAGCTGTGGTCTGGTCGATTTTAAAGACGTCGCCGACGAGGCGCGTTTGTTCCTCAGCCTCCCGCATCCTGAGCCCGAGCCCGATCAATCCCGAGCACGCGGACCCAGTGCCCCGACCGGATCACCGGAAGCGTCACGGCGACTGTTCGGCATGTCGCAGCCGATTTCCCGGACTCTCGTAGAAACGTATCTGCGTAATCGCGGCATTACGGCTTTGCACGGAACCGGAAGCCTCCGCTTCCATCCGCGTTGCTACTATCGACCCGACGACGATAGCCTGACCGAGACCTGGCCAGCGATGATCGCATCCGTCACCGACCTCTCCGGCCATCTGACCGGCGCGCACCGCACCTGGCTCGATCCGGGCGGATTTTCAGAGGCGACGCTCGGCAAGGCGCCAATCGACACGCCGAGACGGGCGATGGGCGACCTTCTCGGTCACGCCGTTCGGTTTGGCGTGGCGGGCGAAGTGATGGCTGCCGGTGAGGGCATCGAGACGATGCTTTCGCTCCGATGCGTCTTGCCAACTATGCCGATGGTCGCCGCTCTCTCGGCAGCGCATCTCTCGGCCATCTTGTTCCCGGACACGCTGCGGCGGCTCTATATCGCTCGCGACGATGATCCTGCCGGTGGTGGCGCAATGGCGACCCTGGTCGACCGTGCGCAGGAGGCCGGGATCGAGGCGATCGGGATGTTGCCACGGCTCGGCGACTTCAACGAGGATCTCCGATTGCTCGGGATTGATGCGCTTCGAGCGACCAGCCGGGTGCAGATCGCGGCGCAGGACGTCGCCCGCTTCATGGCGCTGGCGGCATAGCCGGAACGGGATGACGGGCGGCGCGGCAGCGCCGTCGCACGACAGCCGGCGGTCATGCTTCCCCCGATGTCGGAGAGGACCGCCCCACGGCCTTCTGAGAGGGCGATCGGGCGGCAAGCGGCCCGGACCGGCAATGGCTTCGGCCAACGATTTTCCGGCGCGGCCCCGAGGGGCCGCTTTCCATCGCGAAGCAAAATCGCCGGCCTTCGCCATCCTTCGCTGTCGCTTCGGCCCTCCGCTGCGCTGCGGGTGCAGGTCCGGACCGCCTGCCGCCTTCGTCGCCATGAAGGCCGCGATGGGCGCGGTCGATCCGACGAAGGACGCCTGCGATGACCACCGACCACAACGACGATTTCGAGCCGCACCACAGCTCATCCCCGACCGACCAGGTCCTCCACGAACTCCAGCTCTATGGCTACCGTCCCTTCCACGACGAGCCCGACCCCCGGCCGCTTCCCGAGGCGAACATCCTTGTCGGCAGCATCTCCGACATCTTCGACGCCCTGGTGGTGGCGTTGGCCGACACGCGCCTCGAACCCGACCTTGAGGACCTGCTCTGGTCGACGGTGAACGTCTTTCATCGCGCCATCGACCGGATCGAACGCGAACTCGACGACAACGAGCTGGCGCAGCAACGCTCCCAGCGGGAACAGGATGGCAGCGAGGTCAAATCCGTCGAGTTGGAGCGCCTGACGGCGGAAGGCCAGACGCTGATCGAACGACGCAACGCCTTCGAGCTGATGCGCGACCAAGCCGCCGATCAATTCGAGCAACACACCCATTCAGCCTGGCGGCCACGCAACGGGTCGAAGGTCAACCATCGCAACCTCACCTCGGCGATGATCGACAGCCGCGACTTCCTGGCGGCGAAGAAGCGCGCCGACAACCAGGTGCTCCTGCCGGCGGGTCCGAAGGTAGCGCTTACCGGCGGGCTCGATTTCAACGATCACCGGCTGATCTGGGCGAAACTCGATCAGGTCCACGCCAAGCACCCCAACATGGTGCTGTTGCACGGTGGATCGCCAAAGGGCGCCGAGCTGATCGCCACCAAATGGGCCGACAATCGCAAGGTCCCACAGATCGCGTTCAAGCCCGACTGGACGAAACACGCCAAGGCCGCGCCGTTCAAGCGCAACGATGCGATGGTGGAGACCCTGCCGATCGGCGTCCTGCACTTCCCGGGCACCGGCATCCAGGACAACCTCGCCGACAAGGCGAAGAAGCTCGGCATCCCGGTCTGGAAGTTCGGCAACGCGTGAGCGCCGCCGAACCATCGGATTAGCTCAGTTCTACTGGGTCCGGCAGCATTCCATTGGTAGCCTTCAATGGGGATGCCTGAGTAATCTGCCGCACCCCCTGTAATCCTTCGAGATAGGCCGCGTCCAACTTCACCTTTGTCTTCGGCGCTTGTACCCGGCCAGCAAGGTTACCGGCCAAGCCGATAATGGTTTCTGCGTTCTCCTCAACAAGCTCTACGGCGCGTGAGAAGAGTTTTGCATCAAGTTCATCCAACTCACCCTGAATCTTAGCGTCATCGGAAACGTCGCTCTTAGGTGTGCTCGCATTGCGCAAGACGTGGATCAGTTCTCTTGCTTTCGCGTGATCCTGCTCCGCGCCTTGCCCGGGATTGCGGATAATTTTGACCGCTTCCTCGGCGTCGACTTTCTTTGTCGGCGAACCTTGGCCCGGAAGTGTCTCAGCGGCTCCCCCGGCGTAGAGCACAATCACTCGCCGCTCGAGGTAAGTACAAAGCTCCTCGATTGACCCGATCGGCTCTGGAAGCGTCACCGCAGCAGTGCCGTGATGCCCATCAATCGGACCGATGATTTCGATCGACACGTCGCCGGTGCGGAACCCCAGAGCACGCGCAACCACGTAGTGCCCCATCTCATGCTGTGCGACGCGTCTCGCGAGTCGCCGAAGGTGGTCGGGTAGGGTCATGCGCCACGGTATCATAACCAATTGGGAATCCTGAGCCGATTTGTCGAGGTGGCCAGAAGCATCCTGCCGGCTTCCTGAACCGAACAGCACCCCGCGTCTATCAGCGCTGATCCTTGGTCCGGCCGAGGGCCTGACGCCATCAACCCGTAAAGGGTCGGCTTACGCGAAGCGTGCCGCCGCTGCGTCTTCGCCTTCGCGGTGATTGCGGCCCTCGGCCGAACACATCGGGCGCCTGTCGCGCGGGGATGGTCCCCGCCTCAGCACAGGAGCCGGATCAATGTCTCAAGCCCTCGCATTCGCCAACGGCTGGAACCTCGCCATCACTCTCATGGTCTGCGTCGTCGTCTTTCATGCTGACGCTGGCAACTTCGGCGTCATGCTGGCCGCCGAATATGACAGCGATCCCGCCGCGTCATCCACGAATTCGACCCCTTCCAGCGATGAAGGGGTGCATCCCCACGCAAGCTGGACCGCACAGGGCCAGCGGGATTTCCGCTCCCGCTGGCGCCTGTTTGCGGCTATACTCACGGTCGCGCCGTGGTGGTGGTGGAAGGCGCGACCGTCAGACCTTTATCTCACGGAGTACACCGCCATGATCATCTTCGGACCACTACTCGTCATCGTCGGCATCGGCCATATCTGCTGGTTGCTGTTCACACTCGCTGTCTTCGCGCTGCCGTTTTTCGCCGGTCTGACGATCGGCATCTGGGCCTTTCACTCGGGCGCCGGCGTGCTCGGCGGCATCGTCGTGGGTCTTGCGGCCGGCGGCATAACCTTTGGCCTCGGCCAGCTCGCGCTCGCCGTTGTGCCCTGGGCGTGGGCTCGGCTCTTGATGATCCTGCTCTATGTCGCGCCCGCCACCGTCGCCGGTTATAGCGCCACGCATGGTATCGCGCAGATGGCGATGCCTTCATCCACCTGGCAGACGATCTTCGCCGTCATCGGCGCGATCGCCGTCACCGTCACGGCGTTCGTCCGCTTCACCGGAATGGCCGCGCCCGGACCAGCCGGACAGGGCTTGGCGCGGGGCTGACACCAACACGTCGACAGGGCGGGGCTGGATCAGGCATTCCGTATGCCCGCCGTCCTCGGCGTCGAACACGGAGTGAGGGCGGTCTGGCGTCGAGGCTCACCCAATCATCGCAGAGTACCGGGCGTCGTGGCCGGGCGTTGAGGTGCTTGGCCGAGGTGGCGAGGTCTCACGCATACGGCCAACGAGGTGCATGGCAGCGCGTACAGCCGAAGCATGGCCTCGGAAACAGGACATCGGTCGGTTGCCCGGTCGGGTACACAACACCGTCGAATTTACTGGCCAGCCTCCGCAGTGACTCGAAAGTCGCCACGTTCCCCTTGATGTCAGCTCTGTCAGGCCGAGCGCACCGAACGGCCTCTTCGATGGATTGATCTGACCGAAGGCCGGCTAAAGCCTCGACCGCCTATGGCGCAACAGCGGCGTCAAAACTTTCTTCCCCTGCCGGCTACGCCGTCATTCCTCGCGAGACAAGAAAGCCTCTCCTTTGCTGTCGAGCCCCTTCGGGGTGCGCCGGCGATCGCCTCCGGCCCCTCGATCACCATCGAGGCCGCAATGGTGCGGGCTCGGAAACAGAGATCGAGGAGAACTACCATGGCGACCATCGGCACCTTCAAGAAAACCGGCTCGAACGAATTCACCGGCGAAATCGTCACCCTCTCGGTCCAGGCTAAGAACGTCCGGATCGCCCCCGAAACGACCCGCTCCGGCGACAACAGCCCCAGCCACCGCGTCTATGTCGGCCGAGTCGAGATCGGCGCAGCCTGGGCCAAGCGCTCCAACGAGGGCCGCGACTATCTGGGCCTCAAGCTCGACGATCCGAGCTTCACCGCCCCGATCTTCGCCAACCTCTTCGACGACGAAGAGGGCGAAGGCTACAGCCTGATCTGGTCCCGCCCCAACGGCCGCCGGAGCGACTAACCACCGCCTACAATGCCCCGCCCGGCTGGTCCGGGCGGGGCATCGCCTTCTCCAAAGGCGCCCGTCGACCGTGCGGGCATCAATCGCAACTACGTTGGGATGCTCGAGCGCGAACAGCATTCCGCAACCGTCCATATGCTTGAAAAGCTCGCCGAGGTCCTTGGGGCGGACCCAGTCGAATTCTTCCGACGCGAGCCGTGAGCGGCGGCCATCACGGAACCTGAGGCTCGACACCCGCCTTTTTCCGAGCCTTCGCAGGCGCGGCACGCACCAGCTCGGTCGCTTCCACCTCGAGCGCCTCCGCGATCCGGCCGAGCACGCTGACACTCGCCGAAACGTCGGCGCGTTCGATCCCTCCCACGTACCGGGCGCTCAACCCCGCTCGCTCGGCCAACTCCTCCTGCGTCATCTTTTTCGCATGACGCAATCGACGCAGATTGATCGCCATGACCTCCTTGAGATCCATGGCGATGATGGAGCCGATACAGGAATTATCGTTCCAGGAACGATGGTTCCGATTCGTACATGGCGGTGCTATTCATCGACGCTGCGGAGGCCTCAGTTTACCATTTCCGCGAGCAACGTGATGCGCACCAAACATCGCGAAGTAAGTATTTCGCGGCGCGAATCTTGCAAAAATTCGCGGTAAATGAATGGCTAACATATTGCTTTGATCTCACGGGGGTAGATCGCAATGACTCAGGCGCCTTTTCAGGACCGGCCGCCGCACACCGACCGCTTAAACGCCTATGACGAGCAGCATCTCGCGATCTATCTTCGGTTGCTTATGGCCGACGAAGAGGGCGCTGATTGGCGCGAAGTCGTCCAGGTGATCTTCGGCCTCAATCCGGCTCAGGAGCCCGCCCGTGCCAAAACGGTTCATGAAAGCCATCTGGCGCGGGCGCGCTGGATGACGGAGACGGGCTATCGGCACTTGCTTGAACCCCGGATGCAGTGAACCGACAGCCCAGACTTCCACGGCTCGCAGCCACACGCGATGCAACCTTAGGGACTACTTTTGCCGACGAGTTTTCCGGATCGTGGAAGCCCCCTGGAGGGACAAAACGAGAGGAAACGCCATGCCCACGGAGTATTGGCGCTCGCCGGAGACGATCGATAGCCTGAAACGCCTCGAACGCCCCGGCTTCGCCGTCGAATTCCTGCGCCGCAACCTTGATTATCGCCGCGATTTCGCCCGGACACAGCGCCAGATCGCGCGCGCCTCCGTCGATGCCGAGACTGCTCGCGTCAGTCTCGCTCGGCGCTGGGGGTTGCGCTTTCGCCCATGACCCCGCGTCTCCGGTTGGGTCCGAACCCGTCATGTGGCTGCCGGAGATCGCTCCGGCGACATTGATGCTGGAAGCGATGCCTGACGGTTTCCAACCGGTCGCTACGCTCGATGCCGCCCAACTTGGAACTGTCGTTGCCGATCTCATTGACGGCAACGGACGCGAGATCGTCGTGGTGGACGGTGTAGACGAATTGCACATCCGCCTCCAGGCCGAGCACGCTTCGTCCCGGCCCGCGGTTCTCGTCCCCATTGATAGCGCGTCCCTGCTTCGGCTCGACGTCGCCTCGCGGTTTGTGCGCCGCCTATGCGGCCAGCGCGTCAAACTTCTCCCACCGGCCCTTCGGCTGACCGCGATGCAGAGGACCCGGCTGATCCGCCTGCTGCATGCGTTTGACGTTCATGAGGCCGGTGGCGGCGCTCGTGATGTCGCCGAGATCGTACTCCGATCCGATCAAGCAAGCTTCCCGTCCGTCGAATGGAAAGACTCGCACGCTCGTCGAGCTGCCAACCGCCTGCTTCACGACTCGATCGCTTTGGTCCAGCGCGGCTACCTGAAACTTCTGCGCGGCGGCTAGCTCGTCGGTTACACCAGACATCCTCGATCCCTACCGTGGCTGCGCTTCTTCCCTCGCGCAGATACGCTCACCTCCGCGCCGGGCACGCCAAGGGGGACACACCCCTTCGAAAATCTTCGTCCACCCCCAACGCCTGATCCCTCCGCCACCTTGACCCCGACATGCCGCGACTTGGCCGCGGCGCTTCGAGGCAAGACGGAGGCATCCCATGCTCGACAAACCCGCGCAGCTCGCCACGCGCTACGTCCGAACCCATGAGGCCGCGCGCCTCCTCGGCATCTCACCGCGCACGTTGGAGAAATATCGCTGCCACGGCAGCGGCCCCACCTTCCGCAAACTCGGCGGGCGCGTGGTCTACGCCGTGGGCGATCTTGAGGCCTGGGCCGACCAAGCCGCGTGCAGCTCGACGTCCGATCCTCGCTATGTCGAGGCTCGCGCCGCCGGCCACGCGCATCGTTGAGCGAACCTCGCCGATGTCGCGCCGCCTCATCACCGCCAGCGAACGGAGCAAGCTCGATCCGTTCATCGTCGCCACCGGCGACGCCAGCCCGCGCGATCAGCGCGACCTGATGGAGCGGCCGTTCTTCTCCCTCGCCAAAGCCAGGCGCACGGCACCGATCCTCTACGAAACTGCCGGCGTTCGGGTCGAGGTCTACGCCGTGCCCGAGCACGGTATGGCGACCATCTGGGACGCCGACGTGCTGATCTGGGCGGGGAGCCAGATCGTCGAGGCTGAGAACCTCGGATTCAAGACCTCGCGCTTCCTCCGCTTCACGCCCTATCAGCTTCTGACAGCGATCGGGCGGCAAACAGGGGCCCGCGACTATAAGCTCCTGAAGGGCGCGCTCGCTCGCCTGCAGTCGACCGTCATCCGCACGACGATCCGCAACGGCGAACATTGGCGGCGCCACCAGTTCTCCTGGATCAACGAATGGGAGGAATGCACCACACGCGACGGCCGCGTCGAGGGCATGGAGTTTGTGCTGCCCGACTGGTTCTACCGCGGCGTCATCGACCGCTCGCTCGTCCTGGCCATCGACCCGGCCTACTTCCGGCTAACCGGCGGCATCGAGCGCTGGCTCTATCGCGTCGCTCGCAAGCACGCCGGCCGCCAGCCCAAAGGCTGGCTGTTCGAGATCGCGCATCTCCACGAAAAGTCCGGAAGCCTGGTGCGCGTCTCGGATTTCGCGATCCAGATCCGGCGCGTCGCCGCGCGCCAGCCGCTGCCCGGCTATCGGCTGCGCATCGAGTGGCAGGGTCGCCGCGAGATGCTGCGCATCCTGCCGGCTCACTTATCCACAGCCCCTGTGGATGGCGCTGTGGAAACGCTCGGGACTTCGCACGCAACCGGTATCGGGATTTCGCACGCAGCCCTATCGGGACTTCGCACGCACGAACCGCAGCTAACGCTTTGGCCGGAAACCGCGATTCCGGGCCTTAACTTAGAATCTAACTCAGAATCTAACTCTTGTATTTGGCCCGCGCGATCTGCGGATAAGCGCGCCACCTCCGCTGCGCAGGCCTTCGAACCACCGGCGCGACAGCCGTCGCTGCCCTTCGGCCGCAAGCCGGGAGGGAAGAGATGATCGTCGCTCTGCTCAACCAGAAGGGCGGCGTCGGCAAGACCACGCTTGCGCTTCATCTCGCCGGCGAGCTGGCCCTGCACGGCAAGCGTGTCACGCTGATCGATGCAGACCCGCAGGGCTCAGCGCTCGATTGGTCGCAGCAGCGGGCGCGGGAGAACGTCCCTCGGCTCTTCGGAGTCGTGGGGCTCGCGCGCGACACGCTCCATCGCGAAGCGCCGGAGATTGCGCGCACCGCCGATCATGTCGTGATCGACGGACCGCCGCGCATCGCTGGCCTGATGCGCTCGGCGCTGCTCGCTGCCGATCTTGTGCTGATCCCGGTGCAGCCGTCACCGTTCGACGGCTGGGCCTCCGCCGAGATGCTGGGCTTGCTTCGCGAGGAGCGCATCTATCGTCCGCAACTCGCTGCGCGCTTCGTGTTGAACCGCTGCGCCGCGCGCACGGTGATCGCCCGCGAAACAGCGGAAACGCTCGCCGATCACGATCCGCCGGTGCTCTCCAGCACCATCGGCCAGCGCGTTGTCTTTGCCGACGCCGCACAGTCCGGCCGCCTCGTGTTCGAGCTGGCCGAGCAGAGCGCTGCCGTCCGCGAGATCGCCGCGCTCGCCGCTGAAGTCGCGAGGATCGCGCCATGAGCGAGCGCGCCACCCGACGCGGCTTCGCCGCCCGGCCCGGCGACGCCGAGAGCTGGATCAAGACACCGGAAGGGCCAAGCCGGCCCGGCGATGAGCTCTCCGCCTTCACCGCCCGGTTGACGATCGACGTCACGCCGGCGCTGCGCGGCCGCATCAAGGTCGCCGCTTTCCGGCGTGGGATCACCGTGGCCGACATGCTGCGCGACCTCTTCGCGCGCGAATTCCCCGCCGATCGCGGAGAGAGCGCATGAACGACAACGAGCCGTCGCCGCCGCGCGTCATGCCGTCATCGCATCAGCGCACCGTCGCACTCACCCATGTCGAGCTGACCTGGATCGAGAAGAGGATCGAGCACTGGCTGCGCTTCGGCCGCCGCGCCGAGGAGAAGATCCTCGATCGCCGTCGCAGCATCTCCAGCTTCATGCCAGGCAGCATTTTCGCGTTCGTGCGCTGGGCGTCGAACGACTACGGCACCGTGGTTTCGCGCCTGGATATCGTCCGTGCGGTCGAGCCTGGCGCACCCTTCCAGACACTGCCCTTCGTGCGCCCTGGCGGCGAAATCCTGCTGCGCGTCGATAGCTGGCCGAAGGTCGAGCGCGTGCTGCAGGCGATCGACGCCGTTGAGGCGCTGGGCATCGATCCCGACGACGCCGCGCCGGAATACTGGCGCCACCTCCACAACCGTCTCGCCGCCGGCCATGAGCCGCGCCCCTACACGCGCGATCAGCACGCCGCCTGGCTCAAGCGCAGGAGCGTCACGCTATGACCCGCTTCGGCTACGTCATGACGACGTATTTCGCGATGCTCCTCTTCATCGGCTTGGCTTTCGTCCATCCGGCGCCGCGCCTGATCTGGAACGCCACGGCGAGCACGCCGACCGGGCTCTATGCTCTCCGTCCGGCCGGACAGCTCCACGCGCTCGAACTGGTCGCCGTGCGCGCGCCCGAACCGATCGCCAGCTACCTTGCTGATGGCGGCTTCCTGCCCAAGGGCGTGCCGCTGCTGAAGCATGTGATGGCGCTGCCCGGGCAGACGGTGTGCCGCACAAGCGACGCAATCACCGTCGATCACATCGGCGTCGGCGCGGCGCGTGAACGCGATCACCTCGGCCGTCCGCTGCCGCGCTGGAGCGGCTGCCACACCCTCGGCCCCGGCGAAGTCTTCCTCATGAACCCGACCGTCCCGGACAGCCTGGACGGCCGCTATTTCGGCGCGCTTCCCACCACCGCGATCGTCGCCCGCGCGGTCCCGCTGTGGACCGACGAGACCGGTGACGGCCGGTTCGTGTGGCGTGCCGCCACCGATTGAACCGCTTCTTAGGCCCGCCAGCAACGGAGGTTTCCCATGGTGCAGATCGGTCAATTCACCCGCGATAAGTCCGGCTTAACCGGGCGCATCCAGACGCTGTTCTTCACCCAAGACCTCTCCCTCGTTCCGGCCGAATCCTCGGATGCCGAGAACGCGCCTGACTATCGCATCCACATGGGCGACGCCGATGGTCCGGAGATCGGCGCGGGCTGGAAGCGCACCGGCGAGAAAGCCGGCGAATACGTTTCGCTAGTCATCGACGACCCCACCCTCGCGCAGCCGATCCGCGCCAACCTCTTCCAGTCGGGCGACGACGAGTCCGCCTGGGTGCTGAACTGGAACCGCCCGCCGAAGCGCGGCGATCGGAGCTGATCGCATGCGGCGCGCGCTTCTTCTGCTCGCCACCGTGACGGCGCTCGGTATGCCCGCCGTCGCCGTCCACGCTCAGGCGGCTCCCATAGCGCTGCAGGCTTCGAGCGACTCCTACGCCGCTCTCGTTGCCGAAGCCGCGCAACGCTTCGCCATCCCAGCTGCGTGGATTCGGGCGATCATGCGAATCGAGAGCCGTGGTGATCGGCGTGCCGTCTCACCCAAGGGCGCGATGGGCCTGATGCAGCTCATGCCCGAAACCTGGGCTGCGCTGCGCGCTCGCTACGGCCTCGGGCGCGACGCGTTCGATCCGCACGACAACATCCTGGCGGGCGCGGCTTTCCTGCGCGAGATGCACGACCGCTACGGATCGCCGGGATTCCTCGCGGCATACAATGCCGGGCCCGGGCGATACGAAGATTATCGCGACCGCCATCGACCGCTGCCGCCGGAGACCGTCGCTTACGTGGCAGCACTTGTCCCTTTTGTCGGGGACGGCGCGACCGATGGGCCTGTCCTCGTGGCAACCTCCGGTCCGCCGTCCTGGACACAGGCGCCGCTCTTCATCATGCGATCGGCAAGCGCTGAACCGGCCGGTCGCGTGCAATCCAAAAAGCCGCCGAGCGACACACCGGCCGTTCTCGCCGTGCGGGACCTGTCGGCCATCGCGCCGCAATCCGACGATCTGTTCGTCCACGTTGCCTCAGCGGGGCCGAAGCCGTGATCGCGCCGCTCTCCTGTCGATGTGCCGCTACATCGCGTCGGTCAGCTCGCGCTTTTCCTGTCGGCTCGGCGTCCTCCGACGTTTCCGGAGGCCACATCGCAGCTCTCGGGCGCGATTGGGTAGGCAGGCGCAGCACAGCGTTCTTCCGGGAAGAAGGAAGGGCGGACAGGGGAGAAGCACAGAAACCAACCGACCGAGGGCCAGATAAAAGGCCGCAAGGTGCGGCTCGGTCGGTCGGTTGTTTTTGCTTGGGTTTTTCGCTGATCTGGCAATGTGCGCCATCCATGCGCAATGTGCGCTCGCGCTTCAACGCTCTGCTGGGCATAGCTTTTCCACACATTGTCGGGGCCGGCCATGGCTGAGGAGAACGACTTCCAGCCGCGGCCAGGCCGCATCCGATCCTCGCGCAGCCAGCGCGCCAAGCCGTTCATCGCTCAGGCGCTCGCGGCCGCACAGCGCGCCGGCGGCGGCATCTCACGCCAGGGCCTCCTGAGGAGCGGGAGCCGCTCGACCTTCGGGCGCGGCCGCGTCGCCAGCGTGCGGGCGAACCACCTGCTGACCGGACGGTCCCGGCTGGTGACGGTGAAGGCCCGCGTCGTTCGCCACACCGCGCGCTCGGCGCCGCTCGGCGCCCATCTGAGCTACCTCCGGCGCGAGGGCGTCACCCGGGACGGGGAGAAGGCGCGGCTGTTCGGTCCCGAGACCGACGACGCCGATCCCAAGGCCTTCGCCGAGCGGTGCGAAAAAGACCGCCACCATTTCCGCTTCATCGTCTCGCCCGAAGACGCGCCGGAGATGGCCGACCTCCAGGGCTTCACCCGCGAGTTGGTCGGCCAGATGGAGAAGGATCTCGGCACCAAGCTCGACTGGGTCGCAGTCGATCACTGGAACACGCAGCACCCGCATGTCCACATCATGGTGCGCGGCGTCGCCGAGGACGGCCAGGACCTGGTCATCTCACGCGACTACATCAAGGAGGGCATGCGCGCGCGCGCCCGGGACCTGGTCACGCAGGAGCTGGGGCTGCGCAGCGATCTCGATATTCGGCACGCGCTTGAGCGCCAAGTAAATGCCGAGCGCTGGACGCAGCTCGATCGGCAACTGGCTCGCGATGCCGATCGGCACGGCGTTATCGACCTGGCCCCCGGCGCCGCTCAGCAGCCCGATGAATTCCATAGCCTAAAGGTCGGTCGCCTACGCCATCTCGAAAGTCTCGGCCTCGCCCATCAGATCGGGCCCGGCCAGTGGACCTTGGACGAGGCCGCCGAGACGACGCTGCGCGAACTCGGCGAGCGCGGTGACATCATCAAGCGCATCCATCGCAGCCTGACCGAACACGGCATCGAGCGTGCAACCGCGAGCTATGTTCTCGCTGGCGAGAGCCTCGATGTACCCGTCGTCGGTCGGCTCGTCGATCGCGGCCTCGACGACGAACTGAAGGGCACCGCATATGCCGTGGTCGACGGCGTCGACGGCCGCACCCACCACATCAAATTCCCCGATCTCGACGCGGCCGGTGACAGCGCCACAGGTTCCATCGTCGAGCTGCGCACGTTCGACGATACGCAAGGGCGCCGCCGCGTAGCGCTCGCCGTGCGATCCGATCTTTCGATCGAGAACCAAGTGGCTGCCGGCGGCGCGACCTGGCTTGATCGGCAGGCCATCGCGCGCGACCCCGTGGCGCTCGGCCAGTCCGGCTTCGGCGCCGAGGTTCGCGACGCCATGCAACGGCGTGCCGAGCAACTCATCGAGCAGGGCCTTGCCGAACGCCAGGCGCGCGGCATCGTCTTCTCTCACGGCTTGATCGGAACGCTCCGGCGCCGGGAGGTCGAAGCCTTGGGCGAACGGCTTGCGACCGAGACGGGGCAGCCGTTCAACAAGGCTGCGGCCGGCGAGTATGTCGCTGGCGCCTACCGACAGCGCTTCGCGCTCGCCTCGGGCCGCTTCGCCATGATCGACGACGGTCTTGGCTTCCAGCTCGTGCCCTGGACGCCGTCCCTCGAAAAGCAACTCGGCCGCCACGTCTCCGGCGTCACGCGCAGCGACGGCGGCATCGACTGGGGCTTCGGCAAAAATAGAGGACTCGGGCTATGAGCGATCCTTCGAACATCAGATCACAAAACAGGCTCGCGGGCATGTCCGCGACAAAGATTCTTTGGGGTCAGATCATCACCGTCTTCGCGACCGTCCTGCTCGCGATCTGGACGGCGACCGAGTGGACCGCGTGGCGGCTCGGCTTCCAGCCGGAGCTTGGGCATCCGTGGTTCGAGCTATTCCATTTCCCATTCTATCTGCCGCCGGCCTTCTTCTGGTGGTGGTACGCCTACGACGCCTATGCGCCATCGATCTTCATCGAGGGCGCCTACATTGCGTCATCCGGTGGACTCATTGCCGCTGCTGTTTCGATCGGCATGTCCGTTTGGCGCGCCCGCGAAGCCAGGAACGCCGAAACTTACGGCTCCGCGCGATGGGCGCAGCCGAAGGAGATAGAGCAGGCCGGCCTGCTGGGGCCGGACGGCGTCGTGCTCGGCCGTCACCAGCGCAGCTATCTACGCCACGACGGTCCTGAGCATGTGCTGTGCTTCGCTCCGACCCGGAGCGGCAAAGGCGTGGGCCTCGTCATACCCTCGCTGCTCACATGGCCGGGCTCGGCGATCGTCCACGACATCAAGGGAGAGAACTGGCAGCTCACCGCCGGCTTTCGGGCGCAGTACGGCCGCGTCCTCCTATTCGATCCGACCAATGCGAAATCGTCGGCCTACAATCCGCTGATCGAGGTCCGGCGCGGCGAATGGGAAGTCCGCGATGTCCAGAACATCGCCGACATTCTGGTCGACCCGGAAGGCAGCCTCGAAAAGCGGAACCACTGGGAGAAGACCAGCCACGCGCTGCTGGTCGGCGCAATCCTGCACGTCCTCTACGCCGAGGAGGACAAGACGCTCGCCGGCGTCGCCGCCTTCCTCTCCGATCCCAAGCGTCCCATCGAGTCGACGCTGTCCGCGATGATGCGCACCGCCCATCTCGGTGAAGCCGGCGTCCACCCCGTCGTTGCGTCGGCTGCCCGCGAGCTGCTGAACAAGTCGGGCAACGAGCGCTCCGGTGTCCTCAGCACGGCCATGTCGTTTCTCGGGCTCTATCGCGATCCTGTTGTGGCCGAGGTGACGCGGCGGTGCGACTGGCGGATCGGCGACATCGTCGCCGGTGATCGGCCGACGACCCTCTACCTCGTCGTGCCGCCGTCGGACATCAATCGCACCAAGCCGCTGATCCGCCTGATCCTCAATCAGATCGGGCGCCGGCTCACCGAAGACCTACAGGCCAAGGCCGGACGCCGTCGGCTTCTCCTGATGCTGGATGAATTCCCCGCGCTCGGCCGCCTGGACTTCTTCGAGTCGGCGCTCGCCTTCATGGCCGGCTACGGGATCAAGAGCTTCCTGATCGCTCAGTCACTGAACCAGATCGAGAAGGCCTACGGTCCCAACAACTCGATCCTCGACAACTGCCATGTGCGCGTCAGCTTCGCCACCAACGACGAGCGGACGGCCAAGCGGGTGAGCGACGCGCTCGGCACAGCGACCGAGATGAAGGCGATGAAGAACTACGCCGGCAGTCGGTTGTCGCCCTGGCTCGGCCACTTGATGGTCTCCCGCTCGGAGACGGCACGGCCGCTCCTGACGCCCGGCGAAATCATGCAGCTCCCACCCGCCGACGAAATCGTCATGGTCTCGGGGTTGCATCCGATCCGCGCAAAGAAGGCGCGATACTATGAGGACGCCCGCTTCCAGGTACGCATCGTGCCGCCGCCCGCTCTGACGCGGCCGAAAGAGGGACGACCCGACGACTGGAGCACGCGACCGCTGCCGCCGCGCCCGCCGACGCCGGCGGCGCGGGATGGCGAGGTCGCGGAGGATGAAGATCCGAAGAATGCCGATCGCCGCAAGCAGCCGGAGCTGAGTGAAGAGGCCGTCGAAAAAAAGGAGCCGATTGAGAACGAATTCGCGCTCGATCCCGCCGACGAGCTGGAGGAGGACGCGCCCCGGATCGGCCGGATGAACGACCTGATGCAGGGCATCGCCCGGCAGGCCTCGCTCGATCCTGGCGACGACCTCGGACTGTGAGACCCGTATGACCGCGCCGAAGAAAAAGGCCCAGATCTCCGTCTATCTCGACCCGGATGTCATGAAGGCGCTCTCCGCGTACGCGGCGCGCCGGGAGCAGTCGATGTCGCTTGTCGCCGAAGCGGCCATCGCGTCGTTCTTATCGCCCGATGCCGATGAGCGGCGTGAAGCGGCGATCGCCAAGCGGCTCGACCAGCAGGATCGACGTTTGGCGCGGCTCGAGCGCGACGTCTCGATCGGCGTTGAAACCCTCGCCTTGTTCATCCGCTTCTGGCTAAACACCACGCCACCGCTCCCCGAGCCGGCCGCCAAGGCCGCCCGTGCTCAAGCCGGCGCGCGCTATGACAACTTCATCGGCACGCTGGGCCGGCGGCTCAACGAGGGGCCGAAGCTTCGGCAAGAGATTCCGGAGGACGTTTCGGACACTTCCGCCGGCGGCACATCCGAGTCGTGATCATCAGATAAGAGTCGTTCCGCGAGTTCGCCGCCGACGACGAGCAAGAAAAAGCCTCACCGCACTCAGCAAGTATTTTTTCTCTGCTCTACGCTCGGCCCCTACGCCGACTGGATACTTGTTGAACCGCCCTATTTCTTGCCTCCTTTAATCATCCCCGTCGCCAATCGCGTGTTGCGGTTGGCCTTTTACGGGGACGATCGTGGCCGCTGCTCCGCTCCATTCCGAGGCCTTCTCCCGCGGTGCGCGCATGCTGCGCACCGCGCTCGGTCCCGCCATCGCCACCTTCCTCGAAGACCCGTCGATCGTCGAGGTCATGCTCAATCCGGACGGCCGGCTGTGGATCGACCGGCTGTCGGGCGGCCTCAAGGACACCGGGCGTACCCTCTCTGCGGCTGACGGCGAGCGGATCGTGCGCCTGGTGGCGCATCACGTCGGCGCAGAGGTCCATGCCGAGCGCCCGCGAGTCTCCGCCGAGCTGCCCGAGTCCGGGGAACGGTTCGAGGGGCTGCTGCCGCCGGTCGTCACCGCGCCGGCCTTCGCCATCCGCAAGCCGGCTGTGGCCGTCTTCACCCTCGACGACTATGTCGCCGCGGGCACGATGACCGCTGGACAAGCGGCGGCGCTGCGCGCGGCCGTCGCGTCGCGCAAGAACATCCTCGTCGCCGGCGGGACCGGCACCGGCAAGACCACGCTCACCAACGCCCTGCTGGCCGAGATCGCCGGTACGAGCGATCGCGTGGTGCTGATCGAGGACACCCGCGAGCTGCAATGCCGCGCGCCGAACCTGGTCGCGATGCGGACCAAGGACGGCGTTGCCTCGCTCTCCGATCTCGTTCGCTCCTCCCTGCGCCTAAGGCCTGACCGCATCCCGATCGGGGAGGTGCGCGGCGCCGAGGCGCTCGACCTCTTGAAGGCCTGGGGCACCGGCCATCCGGGCGGGATCGGCACCATCCACGCCGGTACGGCGCTCGGCGCCGTTCGGCGTCTTGAGCAGCTCATCCAGGAAGCCGTCGTCACGGTGCCCAAGGCGCTGATCGCCGAGACCATCGACCTCGTCGCCGTCCTGCGCGGCCGCGGCTCTGAACGCCGCCTCTCCGAACTCGCCCTCATCGCCGGTCTCGATCCCGCCACCGGCGACTACCGCGTCCGGTCTGCCGAGGCGGGCGGCGACCCCTTGCCCCATGGAGACCTCTCATGATCCGCGTCCTCGCCACCGCCCGCCGTCTGCACCGGCGCGCCCTCGATGTTGCCACCTTCGCTGCGCTCTCTTTGGCGTTCGCACCGGCGGCTTATGCCTCCGGCTCCTCCATGCCGTGGGAGACACCCCTCAACTCCATTCTGGAGTCGGTGCAGGGGCCGGTCGCCAAGATCATCTCGGTCATCATCATCACGGTGACCGGCCTGACGCTCGCCTTCGGCGACACGTCGGGCGGCTTTCGCAGGCTGATCCAGATCGTCTTTGGTCTGTCGATCGCCTTCGCGGCGTCGAGCTTCTTCCTCACCTTCTTCAGCTTCTCTGGCGGGGCGCTGGTCTGATGGCCGCGATCGCCGATCCCGATGTGCCCGGCTTCTTCGCGCCGGTTCACCGCGCTCTGACCGATCCCATTCTGATGGGCGGAGCGCCGCGGACGGTGGCGATCGCCAACGGCACGATCGCGGCGGCGATCGCGCTCGGCCTGCGCCTCTGGATTCCCGGCGCGCTCCTCTGGGCAGTCGGGCACGCGGCGGCGGTCTGGGCCGCCAAGCGCGATCCGCTGTTCGTCGACGTCGTCCGCCGGCACCTCCGCTATCCCGCACATCTGGGCGTGTGAGGCCGCCATGTTGAACCTCGCCGAATATCGCGCGCGTCCCTCCGCTCTCGCCGACTTCCTGCCCTGGGCAGCGCTGGTCGAAGAGGGCGTCGTCCTCAACAAGGATGGTTCATTCCAGCGCACGGCGCGCTTTCGCGGTCCGGACCTCGATAGCGCCACGCCCGCCGAGCTGGTCGCCGTCACGTCGCGGCTGAACAATGCGCTGCGCCGTCTCGGCTCCGGCTGGGCGATCTTTGTCGAGGCGCAGCGGATCGCGGCGCAGACCTATCCGTACTCGACCTTTTCCGATCCCGCGTCGGCGCTGGTCGACCTCGAGCGGCAGGACGCCTTCGAGGAAGCGGGCGCGCATTTCGAGAGCCGCTACTTCCTGACCTTCGTCTGGCTGCCGCCCGCCGAAGACGCTTCACGCATCGAGAGCTGGCTCTACGAGGGCCGCGCGCAGAGCGGCGTCGATCCCCGGGAGCTGCTGCGCGGCTTTGTCGACCGGACGAACCGCGTTCTGCAACTGGTCGAGGGCTTCATGCCCGAGGTGTCGTGGCTCGGTGATGCCGACACGCTGACCTATCTGCATTCGACAATTTCGACCCGACAGCAACGTGTGCGCGTCCCCGAGACGCCGATGCACCTCGATGCGCTCCTGGCCGACGAACCTTTGGCCGGTGGGCTGGAGCCTCGGCTCGGCTCGCATCATCTGCGGACGCTGACCGTCGTCGGGTTTCCGACCGCAACGCACCCGGGCATCCTCGATGAGCTGAACCGGCTCGCCTTCCCGTATCGCTGGTCTACCCGCGCGGTCCTCCTCGACAAGACCGAGGCGGTGAAGCTGCTGACCAAGATCCGGCGGCAGTGGTTCGCCAAGCGCAAGTCCATCGCCGCCATCGTCAAGGAGGTGATGACCAACGAGGCGTCGACCTTGGTCGACTCCGACGCCGCCAACAAAGCCGCCGACGCCGACATGGCGCTGCAGGAGCTGGGCACCGACGACGTCGGCCAGGCCTATGTCACCGCCACCGTTACCGTCTGGGATGAAGACGCCGGTCTCGCCTCCGAGAAGCTTCGCCTCGTCGAGAAGGTGATCCAGGGCCGCGATTTCACCTGCATGCCGGAAGGAGTGAACGCGCTCGAGGCGTGGCTCGGGTCCATTCCCGGCCATGCCTATGCGAATGTCCGGCAGCCGCCCGTCTCGACCCTGAATCTCGCGCACATGATTCCGCTCTCGGCGGTCTGGGCAGGCCCAGCGCGAGACGAGCATTTCAAGGCGCCGCCGCTGCTATTCGGCAAGACCGAAGGCTCCACGCCGTTCCGCTTGAGCCTTCATGTGGGCGACGTCGGACACACGCTGATCGTCGGCCCGACCGGCGCCGGCAAGTCGGTGCTGCTGTCGCTGATTTCGATGCAGTTCCGCCGCTACCGCAACAATCAGATCTTCGCCTTCGACTTCGGCGGCTCGATCCGCACCGCCGCGCTCGCCATGGGCGGCGACTGGCACGATCTCGGCGGCAGCCTGTCCGCAGGCTCGGAGCACTCCGTCTATCTGCAACCGCTCGCGCGGATCGACGATCAGGCTGAGCGAGCCTGGGCGGCCGAGTGGGTGACGGCCATCCTCGCCAAGGAAGGCGTCACCATCGATCCGACCGCGAAGGAGCATGTGTGGTCGGCGCTGACGTCGCTCGCTTCCTCGCCAGTGGGTGAGCGCACCATCACGGGCCTCGCGGTCCTGCTCCAATCGACAGCGCTGAAGCAAGCGCTCCAGCCCTATTGCGTGGGGGGACCTTCCGGCCGGCTGCTCGACGCAGAGGCCGAACAGCTCGGCTCCGCTCCGGTGCAGGCGTTCGAGACCGAAGGCCTCATCGGGGCCGGCGCGGCGCCCGCCGTCCTGACCTATCTGTTCCACCGCATCGAGGGGCGGCTCGATGGCCGTCCCACCTTGCTCATCATCGACGAGGGCTGGCTGGTCCTGGACGATCCGGCCTTCGCGCAGCAGCTTCGCGAGTGGCTGAAAACGCTGCGCAAGAAGAACGCCTCCGTTGTTTTCGCCACGCAGTCGCTGTCCGACATCGACGGCAGCAACATCGCGCCGGCGATCGTCGAAAGCTGCCCGACGCGCATCTTCCTGCCGAACGAACGCGCGATCGAGCCGCAGATCACCGCGATCTATCGGCGCTTCGGACTCAACGACCGTCAGATCGAGATCCTCGCGCGCGCCACCCCCAAGCGCGACTACTACTGCCAATCTCGTCGTGGCAACCGTCTGTTCGAGCTGGGTCTCGGCCCGGTCGCGCTCGCGTTCTGTGCCGCCTCTTCGAAGGCCGACCACGCGGCGATCGAACGCGTCGTCGCCGAATACGGCCGCGATGCTTTTACGCCGGCCTGGCTGGCGGACCACGAACTCCTGTGGGCCGCCGATCTCATCCCCAATCTGACCAACCTGGAGACGCCATCATGATCAAGCTGCGCCATCTGGCGGCGGCGAGCGCCGTTGTGCTCACTCTGGCCGTCGCCGCGCCCCCCGCATCGGCGCAGTGGATCGTCTACGACGCGACCAACTTCAGCCAGAACGTGCTGACGGCTGCGCGTGAGCTGCAGCAGATCACCAACCAGATCACGATGCTGAACAACCAGGCCACGAGCCTGATCAATCAAGCGCGCAATCTCGCAAACCTGCCGATGTCGACGCTGACCCAGCTCCAGTCGTCGATCGCCCAGACCCAATCGCTGCTGAGCCAAGCGCAGAACATCTCGTTCAATGTCCAACGCGTCCAGACGGCCTACTCTACGAGCTACGGGACCGCGGCCGGAACGGGATCGACCGCCACCATGGTTGCTAACGCGCAGACCCGTTGGCAGAACTCCGTCGCCGCCTTCGAGGACAGCCTGAAAATACAGGCCGGCGTGGTCGGCAACATTCCGACCAACTCCAGCGCTATGACCTCGCTGGTCACCGCCAGCCAGAGCGCCACAGGCGCACTTCAGGCGGCGCAGGCCGGCAACCAGCTCCTGGCGCTGCAATCGCAGCAGCTCTCCGATCTGGTCGCGGTGCTCTCCGCGAAGAGCCGAGCCGACGCGCTAGAACAGGCGCGCACCGCCTCGGCGGAGGCGCAGGGCCAGCAGAACTACAAGACCTTCTCGGCGCGCACCGGCTACGTGCCGGGCAACGTCACCATGTTCAGCGGCAACTGAGGCGCCGCGATGCTGGGCAGGTCGGACACCTTCCGCGTCGTCGCGATCATCGCTTTGATCGCCGTCGTGGTCGTGAGCCTGGTCGCGATCCACCGCGGACCCGCGCCGTCGGTCATCGAGATTCCCTCGACGGCCGCAAGCCCAGCATCCGATGACCTCTCGGCCGAGCTGCGCCGCTGCAGCGCGCTCGGTCCGCAGGACGCCGAGGACGCGCGATGCGTGGCGGTGTGGGAGGAGAACCGCCGGCGCTTCTTCGGCAGGCCGGCGCGGCCAATGCCGCCACAAACGCCCCCGGGCGCGGCTGCGCCGGCCACCAATGCTGCGGGAGATGCGCGATGAACAATGTCGGCGTCATCGACACCTTCCTCAACACCTTCACGACCTACATCGATTCCGGCTTCGGCCTGATCAAGGGCGAGGTCGGATACCTGTCCTCGACCCTGATCGTCATCGACATCACGCTGGCGGGCCTGTTCTGGGCGTGGGGCGCGGACGAGGACATTCTCCAGCGCCTCGTGAAGAAGACCCTCTACATCGGCTTCTTCGCCTTCATCATCACCAACTTCAACAACCTCTCGGCCATCGTCTTCAACAGCTTCGCAGGCATCGGTCTCAAGGCTGGCGGCTCCACGATCTCGACCGCCGATTTCCTTCGGCCAGGGCGGCTCGCTCAGACCGGCTTGGACGCCGCCCAGCCGCTGCTCGACGCGGCGAGTCAGATGATGGGCTTCACCAGCTTCTTCGCGAACTTCGTCCAGATCGCGGTGCTGATGGTGTCGTGGCTCCTGGTGCTGATCGCCTTCTTCATCCTGGCGGTGCAGCTCTTCGTCACGCTGATCGAATTCAAGCTGACGACGCTCGCCGGCTTCATCCTCATTCCCTTCGCCCTTTTCAACAAGACCGCGTTCCTCGCCGAAAAGGTGCTCGGCAACATCGTGGCCTCCGGCGTGAAGGTCATGGTGCTCGCCGTCATCGTCGGGATCGGTTCGGGCCTGTTCTCGCAGTTCACCCAGACCTACGCCGGTGGCCAGCCGACGGTCGAACAAGCGCTCTCTGTCGTGCTCGCCGCGCTTGCTTTGCTTGGCCTCGGCATCTTCGGCCCAGGAATCGCGACTGGCCTGGTCTCCGGCGCGCCGCAGCTCGGCGCCGGCGCGGCGGTCGGGACCGGCCTCGCTGTCGCCGGCACGGCTATGGCCGGCGCAGGCGCACTGGGCCTGGCCGGAAGGGGAGCGATGGCCGCGGCGTCGGGCTCTGCCGCCGCGGTGCGCGGCGGCGCGGCGATGGCAGGCGGAGCATCCTCGGCCTACAGCCTCGCGTCGGCCGGCCGGTCCGGCGCATCTGGCGTCGCTGCCGGCCTTGGCGGCGTCGGGCGCGCCGCCGCCGCGAGCGCTGCGGCTCCCGTCCGGCGCGCCGCCAACCAAGCCGCCGGCTCTGTGAAGCAGAGCTTTGCGGCCGGCGCCAAATCGAGCTTCGCCGCCACGGGCGGCTCCTCAACCCAGGGCTCGGTCGCAGGAGGGCAGAGCGCCGCCGCCAGTCCCGCCGAGGCAAGCGCCGCGGACGCCGGCCCGCCGGCCTGGGCTCAGCGCATGCGGCGCAACCAGGCGATTCATCACGGCGCGACGGCCGCCGCAAATGCCCTCAGGTCCGGCGACAGTCATGGCGGCGGCCATTCCGTCGATCTCTCGGGAGGAGAATGAGCATGGCGATCTGCCGCCGCGCGTCGGTCCGCTATGGCCGCACACCTGAACCGGAAACCCCCTACCAGCGCGCCGCTCAGGCCTGGGACGAGCGCATCGGCTCGGCCCGCGTGCAGGCCAAGAACTGGCGGCTGATGGCCTTCGGGTCGCTTGCGCTTTCGATGGGACTGGCCGGCGGCCTCGTCTGGCAATCGACCCATGGCAGCATCGTCCCTTGGGTGGTGCAGGTCGACAAGCTCGGCCAGGCCCAGGCCGTGGCGGCCGCCGCGGCAGACTACACGCCGAGCGATCCGCAGATCGCCTGGTATCTCGCCCACTTCATCTCTCTGGTTCGCTCGCTACCGGCCGACCCCATCATCGTGCGGCAGAACTGGCTCGACGCCTACGACTTCACCAGCACCTCGGGGTCTCAGGCGCTCAACGACCATGCCCGAGCCAACGACCCGTTCGCCAAGCTAGGCAAACAGCAGATCGCCATCGACGTCTCGAGCGTGATCCGCGCCTCGCCGTCGAGCTTCCGCGTCGAATGGGTGGAGCACCGCTATCAGGACGGCGCGCTCGCCGACACATCGCGCTGGACCGCGATCCTCACCGTCGCGATCCAGTCGCCAACCTCCGCCGACGTGCTCCGCAAGAACCCGCTCGGCATCTACGTCACTGCAATCAACTGGTCCAAGGAGCTGGGACAATGATCCTGCCGATTTCCATGGAAGCCGGCGGTCCGGCTTCACGCATCTCTGTAAATCCGCTGAGCCGGCAAGGAGGCAGTGCGGCTTTCCGTAAAGCCGGCTTTGCTGCTTTGCTGCTTTCCGTCACCACGCTCGGCGGCTGCGCGCATCCGTTCATCCCGCCGGACATCAACTACGACAGCGCCGTGCCGGCGAAGCTCACCGCCGATCCGCCGGCGCCGATCAAGATCGTGGAATTGCCCAAGCCCTTGCCGCTGCCGGGGCAGCTGAAGCCTCTCGATGGCGGAAAGCCCACGCCGGAGGTCGCCGATCCGGCCATCCGCGTCAACCAGGCCAATGCGGCGGCGCGCGTGCAGCCGGTGCGCAACGGCTTCATCAACGCGGTGCAGGTCTATCCCTATTCGGCAGGCGCGCTCTATCAGGCCTACACCGCTCCGGGGGAGATCACCGACATCGCCTTGCAGGAGGGCGAGCAGCTCGCGGGCACGGGTCCGGTCGCCGCCGGCGACACCGTGCGCTGGATCATCGGCGATACTGAGAGCGGCGCGGGTCCGAGTAAGAAGGTCCACATTCTGGTCAAGCCGACCCGGCCCGAGCTGATGACGAACCTGGTCATCAACACTGATCGGCGCACCTACTTCCTCGAGCTTCGGTCGACTGAGAAGACCTACATGGCGTCGGTCTCCTGGCAGTATCCGGAAGACCAGCTCATCGCCCTGCGACAGCAGAATCAGACCGCCGAGGCGGGCGCGCCGATCGCCACCGGGGTCGATCTGGCCGCGATCAACTTCCGCTACGCGATCCAAGGCGACACGCCGGCGTGGCGGCCGCTGCGCGCGTTCGACGACGGGCAGAAGGTTTACATCGAATTCCCGTCCGGCATCCGCCAGGGCGAGATGCCGCCGCTCTTCGTCATCGGCCCGTCCGGCGGTTCGGAGCTGGTCAATTACCGGGTCAACCGCAACTACTACGTTGTCGACCGGCTGTTCGCCGCCGCCGAGCTTCGCCTCGGCGACAAGGACAGCGAGCGGCGCGTCCGCATCGTCCGCACCGATGGAAGGCCGCGGTCATGACGGTGGAAGGTCCTGAAGAGCAACCCGCGCCGCCTCCGCCGCCCGTCGCTGTGGCGCCCGATCTTCGGCTGAGAGGCGAGCGGCCGCACGTCATGCGGCTCTCCCGCAAGGTCCTGATCACGCTAGGCGCGGTGTCAGCGCTCGCGATCGCGGGTGCGCTCGGCTACGCGCTCCAGACGCACAACAAATCGCAGTCCGGCGAGGAGCTGCTCAGCACCCAAAACCGGCCTTCGGCCGAGGGCCTGGCGGGATTGCCCAAGGACTACACCGGCCTCCCTCGACAGGCGCCCCCGCTTGGCCCACCGCTGCCTGGCGATCTCGGTAAGCCGATCTTGAACGCCGGCGCGGCGCCAAACACCGTCACCCCCAGTGCTACGCCCGACCCGGAAGCTCAGCGCAGAGCCCAAGAGCTTGAGGCCGCGCGGGTCAGTCGGCTCTTCACTCAAACCAACCAGCAATCGCCGGCAGCCGGGCAGGCTCTTCCCGGCTCATCTTTCGGCACGACCACGGCTACCGCGGCGACGCCGCCAGTCGACGCCGGCTCTGCCCAGAACATGCAGGATCGTAAGACCGCCTTTCTCACCGCCTCGACAGACAAGCGCACGGTGAGCGCCGATCGGCTCGAGACCAAGGCCTCGCCTTACGTCGTGCAGGCCGGCACTGTCATCCCGGCGGCACTCATCACTGGCATTCGTTCCGATTTGCCCGGCCAGATCACCGCCCAGGTGACGGAGGCGGTCTATGACAGTCCGACCGGCAAATATCTTCTGATTCCGCAGGGCGCGAAGCTGATCGGCCAATACGACAGCTCCGTCGCTTTCGGGCAGTCGCGCGTCCTGCTGGTTTGGACCCGGATCATCATGCCGGATGGCGGCTCGATCGTGCTGGAGCGTCAGCCCGGCGCCGACACGCAGGGCTATGCCGGGCTCGAGGACGAGGTCGACAACCATTGGGGCATGCTGTTCAAGGCCGCTGTGCTCTCGACGCTGCTCAGCGTCGGCGCGGAAGCCGGCACGAGCCAGGACGAGAACAACCTTGTTCAGGCGATCCGCAGCGGCGCTTCCAACAGCATCAGCCAGACCGGCCAACAGATCGTCCAGCGCCAGCTCAACATCCAGCCGACGCTGACCGTCCGGCCTGGATTCCCGGTCCGTGTGATTGTCTCGCGCGATCTGGTGTTGGCGCCTTACGAACAGGGGGCGAGGCGATGACGAAGCTCAAACTTGGGCCGCTCTCGGATGACAAGCCGGTTAAGGTCACGGTGGAAATACCCGCCGCCGTTCACCGCCATCTGGTCGCCTATGCCGAGGTGCTCAGCAGCTCAACCGGGCAGCCGGGCGTCGACCCCGCAAAACTTATCGCACCGATGATCGAGCGCTTCATGGCGACGGATCGGGCATTCGCTAAGGCGCGAAAAAGCCGGGCTCACCTCTCAAGCGGGCCGGAAAGATCCGGATAGCGCTTGGTTAGAGCACCTCGGCATCTAGCCTGAAGCTCCGCAGCTCAGAAGCGGTGATCGTGCACTTCAGGCGTCGAAGCTCAAAGGTCAATTTACCCCCCCACCGCGCGTGGCCCGCCACGAGCATCGAACCGACTGATGGCTTTGGCACGAGAGTGCAAACTGAAATGATTAGGGTCATCCCGTATTCGCCGGCATCAGGAGTAGTTCGGAAGGTTGAAATCCTTTTCGACACGCCACTCTTTCGTCGCGTCGCTCGGCCGCAGCAACTTTTGCACGATGTGACTTGCAAAGACCCGCTGGATCACCTGAGCGATCCCGACGCCACAACTCGTCTTTACGTGCATCAGACGAATGAGACGCGGATTCATCTTTCTTTGAGATGCCTCCGCGTACGGGCGCACGAGGGTCTCGTAAGCATGGAAAGCCGCGGCATGATCGGTGTTCCGCTTGATCTCGCCAGCGAGCACGTAGGCGCCGACCAACGCAAGAGCAGTGCCCTCGCCCGTGAAAGGCGTTGGGCTATATGCGGCATCGCCAATCATCACGAAGCGACCTTTTGACCATACCGACGCGTGCACTTGGCTCATTGGCCCGAAGTAGAAGTCCTCGACCGAACCCAACGCCGCGATGATACGATCAGCCACAGTGCCGCGCCCTTTTAACGCCTGCAGGAGCAACGCCTTTCGTGCCACCGGATCGTCGGCTGCGACGTCGCTTCGTTCGCGAAGGAACGTCATGAGCACGGTCGTTTCCGTGGTGGTTCCCGGCCGAAGCGTGATGAACGTTCCACCTATGCCGTTAACCGTGTGGGCCCAATTGTCGTCCTCAGCGCGCCTAGGGATGTTGAAGAACGACATGTAGGCGCCGAAGTAGAGAAGACGGGTCTGGTCGGCCAGGACCATCCCGCGGGTCGAGGAATTGAGTCCTTCAGCGCAAATCACCAAATCGAAATCCTCGACCCTGCCGTCCTTGAAGGTGACAGTAATACGATCGTCCTTCTCGTCGAGGCCGGTGATGAACGTGTCGAACCGATATTCGCACTCGTCGCGGGTGGCCTCGAACAGAACCTGTGCGAAATCACCGCGCAGGATTTCGAAGTCTGCGGTCAGACCGCCGACGGAACCCTTGGGAAAGACGGCGACCACTCTGCCGTGCCGATCGAGATATTTCTGGCCTTGCTCCAAAGTGTTCTTGGCCAGGATTTGTTCGGTAAGCCCCATCTCATCGATGACTTGCTGCCCCGCGCCCTTTATGTCGACGTTCTGGCCGCCGTCCCGCAATACATTCGCCCTCTCGGCGATAACGACGGGATAGCCGTATCGGCGAAGCCAATAGCCACAGGCGGGGCCGGCAATACCGCCGCCGCAAATCAGAATCTTTCTCTCAACCTTCATAAAAGCCACTTTCTGTGATGGATCCGCAGCGACGGGCGGCGAAACCCTAATTTCCACAGCTCGCCGACCGATCGCGTCGGGCTCCTCCCAATCAGTCCAGGCCAGGCTTGCCGCCGCTCCGACCGTCTCGACTGATGCGGCGTAATGAATTACAGGATTGCAGGTCTGTCGTCATTTCGAAGGATCGACAGACTATTATTCGAAGCCGCCACAAGGCCGTCTATGCCGCTCCTGACTGATCACTCCGTCCAGTCCGATTGGGTTGAGCCAGACGATGTGCTGCGTGCAGCCGTCTTCTACGGTTTCGCGTCAGAAGCGCTCGGGGGTTTCGAGCTGGAGCTTCACCACCATAAAAAGAGCCAGTTCCTCCTAGTGCAGCGCGGAGCCCTGACTTGCGAAGTGGAGGGTGGAATTTGGATAGTACCGCCGCGCAGCGCGCTGTGGATACCCGGCGGCACGCGCCACTCAATCGTCATGACCGGTGCGTGCGAACGCTATGGCGCCTTCTTCGCCGCCGATCTCGATGTTCGGCTCGGCGATGCCTGTTGCGTAGTCTCGGTAACGCCGTTGCTCCGCGAACTGATGGTGCGCGCTGCCCAACTGCCATTCCTCTATGAAGAAGACGGCGCGAATGCTCGGATGGTATTGTTTCTGTTCGACGAACTCGGTGCGGCGAAGTCCGAAAACCTGCATCTGCCGATGCCAACGAGCCCGCAGCTGCGGCGGATCATCGACTTGATGATCTCAGCGCCATCCGTCCGTCGGACGCTCGGTTTCTGGGCCAGAGACATGGGCGCGAGCAAACGAACGTTCGAACGGCTGATGCAGCGCGAGACGGGCATGGGCTTTGCTCGTTGGCGGCAGCAGTTGAGCGTGGTCCTCGCCGTCAAATGGATGGCGGGCGGCGCAACAATCCAACAGGTCGCCGCGGACCTCGGCTACGAAAGCGTGCCGAGCTTCGTAACGATGTTCAAGAGGGCGGTCGGCACATCACCCGGTAAGTATATGGCCGAACGGCACGCGACTCGGTCTGAAGCCCCTTTCTGAAAAAAGCACCGCTGCAGCGGGCCAGCGGTGCGACGCCCGCTGAGTGTATCACCTGCAAGTCGCGTGCTTTTGTCATGACCGACGCTCGGCATATCAGCGCCCATTATCGAGCGGGATTTCATTCTCGCCGACACGCAGCGTCGACGATTGCAGGCCGACAAAATCGCCATAAAGCGGCGAAGCACGCGGGTCACGGAATTTGCGCTGGCCCAAGTAACGCGCGCGGCCTGTGACGCGGCGGCGATGAGCAACGTGTCACGGCCGGCCCGGCCGCCCGCCAGTTAGGGCCGCCACTCGCTCCTATTCGAGCTAGCTGACTGGCCGGGACCCACGCGGATCGGAACCCGGTTCCGAATAAACGTCGGCTATGGTCCAACCCACGCCCTTGGTCATCGGCATCATGTAGGGGCCGATGTCAGCGCCGTCCCGGAATGCCGACAGATCGGTCTCAATACTGGGCAGTCCGATCGCTGCCCGGCGGACGTCGGCGGCCTTCACATTGTCGATCAGGGGCGCATAGAGTTTGGCGCCGCCGGGCGTGTTGCCTGGCCCCATGATCGACCCGTAGATTTGCGGTTCGCCTGCGACATCGGCAAGCCGGTCGTGCAGGTGGGCATACAGACGCGCTGCGACATGGTCCTCCCGGAACACGCGCTCGATGGTCGGTAGCTGGGTCAGCCGCCACGCATTGGCGTCGTCCGCGTGGCCGAACAGAAAGAAGAAGCTGGCGGCCGCCTCGTCCCCCACCATGCGCCTTCCCGGCCAGCCGTGGAGTGCCACGATGGTCCGCAGTCGCGCATCAGTGTCTTGGCGAAACGCCACAGCGCGTCGGACGATCGCCGGAGCGGCCGGATCGCGCGCCCAAAGCGCGTAGAGCGCAGGGTCGCCAAAGTTACGAAACTGTCGCTTCGTCGACAACTGCTTGCGATTGAAGTTGAACCTCTCGTTAAAGGCCGGATCCTTCCTGGCCTTCGCAAGATCCGCCAACAGCGCTTGGTCCTGCCCATAAAGCTGAATGATCGTCCGGCCGAGCGCAACATCGGCAGGCGCTGCTGCCGCCGCGACCGAAGTCGTCGGTCCAGCCTCAGCCAACGCAAGACCAGAGATCGCAAGAACAAATATAGAACTTGTTGCCAGGAACTTTAGCTGTGGGAGCGGCATGGGGTGTCCTTATCGCAAGCTTCGGCGATGTCGAAGCATCGGCGCCGGACCTTCACGAGACCAGAACGAGCCGCCCGCCAAATGGACCGGGTTTGGGAGTTTCAGCCATCGTTGCCAAGCTGCCGTGCCGCGGCGTCGGCGGTGTCTTCCGGCTTAGTGTTGAATGCGATTGCTGCGCCGGGCGCAGCCTTGTGGACGATGTTCACGACCGACTCGAAGAGCGCCAAGCCTTTGGGCGGGAGCCTGAGGCCGCCGCCAATCACGACGCAGTCATACGCGGCGCCCTCCAATTGCCGTTGAAGCATCGCTTGGCCCGCGTCATCGGGCGTAATCATGCAGGTGTCTCCCTGCCAGCCGCGTTCGGAAATCTTTTCCACCGCGATGGCGATACCCGCGTTGATCTTCTCGGCGTTGAAGCCCGGCGGAAGAGACGGATCGGAGAAATCAACGGTTTCGGGCTTCTGCCCGACGAAAAGAATGCGGGTCATGTCCTTGCTCCTTATAGCCCTTAGACGGGTGAGGTAGAAATGGTGGCGTCGGTGAGGTGGCGGCGCAGAAAGGCGCCCACGCTATCGGTGGCCTCGCGCGCTGCACGCAGCAAGGCCAGGTTCGCTGGAAAGACATGCACCATCCCTTGCCAAATATGCAGCTCGCCCACCGATCCTGCGGCGCCGAGCCGCTCGGCATAGCGCCGTGCGTCATCGAGCAGGATTTCGTCCTCCCCGACATGGATCATCGTGGGCGGGAGGTCGGCAAGATCACCGAAGAGCGGTGAAGCGAGCGGGTCGTGGGCGTCGTGCTGGCCGAGATAACGCTGCCGAGCGGCCTGCAACGCGGCGACAGTGAGTAAAGGGTCGTGGCCGGCACGGGTCGAGAGGCTCTCGCCGGTCAGTGCGAGGTCTGTCCATGGCGACAGGGCGACCGTAGCGGCCGGCGGTGACGCTCCGTCTTCGCGCGCCGCCCGGGCCATGCCGGCGGCGACGACCAGCGCCAAGCCGCCACCAGCCGAATCTCCAACGATGGCGAGGCGAGCAGCGCCCCTCTCCGCGAGCGCGCGATACGCAGCTTCGGCATCCTCGACTGCGGCAGGGAAGGGCCGCTCCGGCGCGAGTCCGTAATCGGCCACGAACATCGGCGCCCCCGCGCGAGCCGCGATCTGTCCGCCGAAATGACGATAGGCCTTCGCCGAGCCCACGACGTAGGCACCGCCATGAAGGTATAGGATCGCGGCTGCGGCTTCGACTCCGGTAGGCCGGCACCACCAGCCAGGAATGCCGCCCATAACCGCGGGTTCATACACCACGCCGTCCGCCGCGGGGGTCCTTTCCATCAACTCATCGAAAGCCGGACGTCCATCCGGACCGAGATCGGCGTCGGGCTGCGAGGCGATCATCGCGCGCATCGCCAGCATCGCGGCGCGGTCGACCAGATGCTCTTCATGGTGAGTAGTGCTCGTCGCCATTAGCGCCTCGATGTTCAAGTGGTTGTCTGGTGAACTGTCCGCGCAGCAACACGCGCGGCGAGCGCACGGATATGGTCGATGACGAAGGCGGGCCGCTCTTCCGTCATGAAGTGGCCGCAACCGCTGAGGGTATGCGCCTCGACGTCCGATGCGACCATCGCGACCATCTCGCCGACCTTGGAGCCAAGACCCTTTTCGCCGCCCAGGGCGACAACCGGAACCGTTACCTTATCGGCTATCAGCGGTTCAGTTTGCGCGATGCTGGCAAAGGCCGCGCGGTAGATGCCCATGCTGCCGAGCACGCCCTCGGCGCCGGCAAAGGTGCGCAGGTATTCGTCTATGGCTGCAGGTGTGATCGCGGCTTGGTTGACGACGTGCTCGCCGGCGAAAAACCAGTCGAGAAACGCACGTTCATTGCCGACAATCAGCGCCTCGGGCACGCCAGGGGCAAGCGGTAAAATCCACCACCACATCGAGCCCTGGGCCATCGCTTCTGGCGTGTAGGAGAAGACCTGGCGCAGGACCGTCCCAAGCATCACCGGCGCCTCGATATAGACAAGGCCGGCGACCTCCTTTGGATGGTCCGCAGACCAGATCAAAGCCGGCAGCGCGCCCATGTCGTGCGCGGCGTGGATGAGAGGACGGCCATGCCCAAAGCCGATTGTGCCGACCAGCGCGCGACATTCGTCGGCGAGCGAGCGGGCGTCGTAGCCGTTATTGCCCGCAGGCTTGTCGCTGTCGCCGAAGCCGCGCATGTCCGGTACGAGCACTGACATCCCGGCATTCGCCAGAACCGGCGCGACCTCGCGCCAGGCGTAGCCTGTCGATAGGAACCCATGCCAGAGGACCACCGGCTGACCCGACGGGTCACCGCCGATCCAGTAATGCAATTGCACCCCGCCAACCTTGGCGAACGCACTTTGCAGTCCCTCCATCGGCGCTGGCTCTGTGGCCACGGGGACGGTCATGCCGGTTGCGCCTCGGTCAGCGCCGGATAGTCGGTATAGCCTTTGGCGCCCTCGCCGTAGAAGGTCGACGGATCGGGCTTATTGAGCGGCGCGTCACGGCGCAGGCGCTCAACGAGATCCGGATTGGCGATGTACGGCACCCCGAACGCCACCGCATCGGCCTTGCCTTCGACGATGGCGGCATCGCCCTTCGCCTTGTCGAAACCGGTGTTGACGATCAGCGGCACGGTGACGCGAGACCGGAATGTCTCGGCGACATGGTCGATCTGGACGCCCTTCTCCGCGTCCTTTGCATTGGGCTCGAGCAAGGTGAGGTAGGCGATCCCCAATGCGTTCAGCTGGTCGATCACGGCGCCGAACGTTGCGCGCTTGTCACTGTCGTCGACTCCATAGAGATAGCTCGATGGCGACAAGCGCACGCCGCAATGCGCTGCGTCCCACGCATCGATCATCGCTCGCGTGGTTTCGACCATCAGCCGCACCCGATTTTCCGCCGATCCGCCATAGGCATCGGTGCGTTTGTTCGATCCGTCCTGCAGGAATTGGTCGTGCAGATAGCCATTGGCACCGTGCAGCTCGACACCATCGAATTCGGCGGCACGGGCGTTGCGCGTTGCCTGGGCGAAATCCGCCACGATGCCCGACAGTTCCTCAATACCCAGTTCGCGCGGCACGGGAAAATCGACCCGGCCCGATGGCAGGAAGAAATCCCCCTTGGCCGGTATCGCCGAAGGCGCAACCGGTATCTCGCCATCTCGCATGTCGGGATGCGCCACGCGGCCACAATGCCAGATCTGGCAGAAGATGCGCCCGCCTGCGGCGTGAACCCGGTCGGTGACCCGACGCCAGCCGGCGATCTGGTCATCACGCCATATGCCCGGACCCCGGATCACGCCACGCCCCTGCGGGGATACCGCTGTACAATCCGTGACGATCAGACCCGCGCCCGCCCGCTGCGCGAAATATTCCGCCATGAGTTCGGTCGGCACGTTGTCCGGGGTGGCGCGGGTCCGCGTCATCGCAGACATAAGGATACGGTTAGGCAGATCGAGGCGGCCGATGCGGAGCGGCGAGAACAGGTCGGTCATCGAAGCCATCCTTTCTTTCAGAGCATTTCGTTGCCGCCATCAACGATGATGGTCTGGCCAGTTATGAAATCGGCGTCAGGCGACGCGAGGAAAAATACCGTGCCGACAAGATCCTCGGCGTGTTCCTCTCGGTTAAGGCACCGCACCTTGATTGCGGCGTCCTGAATTTCCTGAGGGAGCGCCTTCTTCGCTGATGGGGTGATCGTAACGCCTGGCGCGACGACGTTGACGGTGATGCCTTCGGAGCCGAATTCGCGCGCAAGGCTTCGCGACAGACCGATCGTCCCGGCCTTGGCCGCCACATAGTGCGCCTGGCCCTTCACCCCCGAGTAGATTGAGGCTGATCCGATGTTGACGATCCGCCCCCAGCCTCGGCCGATCATGGTGGGCAACACGGCCTTGCACATCAGCGCCGTGCCGGTGAGGTTGATGTCGATGATCTTGCGCCAGTCGGCGGCCGTCATCTCGATGAAGGGCTGGACGGGGAAGAAGCCGGCGACGTTAACGAGAACATCCACCCGGCCACTCTGTTCGGCCGCAAACGCGGTCAGCGCTGTGGTGGCGCTTTCATCGGTGATGTCCGCACTTTGGACCCGAAGCAGCCGGCTGGCGAGCTTAGACGACAGCGCCCCCAGTGCCTCATCGCTCGTATCCGTCGCGACGACGGCGTCACCGTTGTCCAGAAAGCGCCGCACGAACTCCGCGCCCATTCCGCCGGCGGCACCGGTGATCAACACTGTCCTACCAGTCTTCATCGGGCGTCTCCCGAGCTTGTGGCGGCGGCCAGTTCCTCGAAATAAGCGCGCAGAGTGCGCGGCTCGCGGCCGAGGATGGCGGCGAGCGTCAGCGCGCTGCCGCGCAAGCCGATGCGATCATAGTAGTCGAACATCGGCCGCATCATCTGGGCGTCCTTGGGTAGGGCGTCCGGATCGAGCCGTTGGGGCGTAATCTTGCGGCCCAGCACCTCGGCGATCAGCGCCGCGACGTCATGCCGGTTCAACCAACCTTCGGCGCACAGCTCGAAAGTCCCATACAATAAGCGGTCTTCCGTCAGCGCGATCGCAGCCGCTTCGGCGACATCACGATAGTCTACCCGGCTAAAGCGTGTGTCGTTGGACCAAGGTTCGGCGACGACGCCGCTCTTCACGATTCCGTCCCAAGCGCCGGCGAAATTCTGGAACAGGACGGTTGGATGTAGGAACGTATATTCGAGGTCGGAATTCAACACCGCATCTTCGACCGGCGCCTTAAGGGCATGGTTGGGCAGGCCGCTCAGCACCGGATGAATGACCGAGGAGAAGACGAAGCGTCGGACCCCAGCACTGATGGCGGCCGCGACGAAGGCTTTGCCGACAGTCGCTTCGTCAGGAAGCGTAACGGGCGCGATGTAGAAGACGCGACCGACGCCCCGAAGCGCGGCGGCGACGATCGTGGGGTCAGTCAGGTCGCCGACCACCACATCCCGCGCGCCCTTTTCACGAACAGCCCCCTCGTCGCGGGCGTCATGGATCATCGCACGGACATCAGCGCCTCGGTGCGCAAGTTCGGGAACTACCAATCCGGCAAATTTTCCGGCCGCTCCCACGACCAAGATTGTCTCACCCATTGAGTTAGTCATTGCGGTTCAGCCCTTTTCGGCCTGCTTTGGATATTAAAACCGTTGGACTGGGATTTCGTTCGTCGCTGATATTGGACAGACTGTGCCGAAAAGTGGGACAATATGACGTGCTTGATATCGACTCACTCCGTATGTTTGAGAAGGTCGCGTCGCTGAAAAGCTTCACGGCGGCCGCCCGTGCGCTTGGCCTGCCGAAATCCAACGTCAGTCGCGCGATAGCCCGGCTCGAAGAGGAGCTTGGCACCCGCTTGTTCCAGCGCACGACGCGCGACGTCGTGCTGACCCTGACGGGGCAGGCGCTGCTCGAACGCAGCACCGACATCATCGCAAACCTCAGCGATGCGCTGGCTTATGTTCGCAGCCTCGCCGGCGAGCCGCGCGGACTGCTGAAGATCAGCGCCGGCATAGGCTTCGGCGTGAATGTGCTGGCCGAGCAGTTGCCGGAATTCCTGCTGCTCTATCCAGACATTGAGATTGCGCTCGATCTCGAGAGCCGCTCCGCGGACCTCGTCGCCGAAGCGGTCGATGTCGCCGTCCGGCTTGGGCCGCTAGCCGAATCCGGGTTGGTGGCGGTGAAGCTCGGCGCGATGCGCCGCTACCTGTGCGCCGCACCCGCCTATCTTGAGCGAAAAGGGACGCCGAGTGCGATCGATGACATCGGCGGGCACGACACCATCGATATGCCCGGGCCGGATGGCAGGACGAGACGCTGGACCTTTTCCCGGGGCGGCGAAACGGTGCGCGTCGAAACCAAACCCCGGATTTCGGTCAACGAGGCGCTGACCATTCACCGCTTGGTTTCCAACGGTGCTGGACTGGGGATCTTGAGCGGCTACATCTGCGCGCCTCAGATCATGAAGGGCCGGCTTGTCCATCTTTTCCCAGACTGGTCACCGCCTGCCGTCGAGGTCAGCCTGGTCTTCCCCAGCCGCCGCGAACTCTCGCCCGTCGTGCGCGCCTTTGTCGACTATATGAAAGAAGTAAGCCGTCCCGGAATTCTGTGGATGAAAGATCCACTGGCTATGGAAACAGCCGCTTAATCAAGTCGAACGTCGGCACCAGCACCTAAATCCTGTCATCTACAGAACTCACGCCGCCCATCCAACGGGCCTTTGCGGACGCGAAAGAATCCGGCTTTCAAGTAGTCGCTAGGGCGCCCGTTATATCCGGGTAACGCTCACGAAGCATATCGAGAAAAGGGCGCAGAGAAGGGTTGCCGTTCGCCTGGCGCCAGTGGGCACGAAAATTCAGCCGCGTCGGACCTTCGGCATCATGCACCTCACGAAAAATGATGCCGAGGTAGGTGGCTCCCGTGGCGCCTTCCATTGCCAGCAAGACACCCCAGCCCGCGCTCACAAGGGTGAGAAGCCGGTCGAGCCCTACATCATGCCGATGCAGTCGGTGAGGGTCAGCGTATCCGATTTTGCTGATAAGAAGCTTCAGGAATTCCGGTCCCGGGCCCCGTTGGGGCAACAAAAACACTTCGTGTTTAAGTTCGTTCCAGTGAACTGCATCACGACCAGACAGCGGATGGTTCTCGGGGAGAGCGACGACAACCCGTTCGCTCCAGACCGACAATGACCGATCATTCCATCTCGGATTGCCCTCGGCCACAAAGGCGACGTCGATAGCGGAGTTGGCGAGATCGGAGATCAGATGGTCGCTCGATCCGTCGACCAAATGCATCTCGACATCGGGAAAGCGGTGCCGGTGATCTAGGAGCGTGGCCCGGAGATTGCCGGCAGAGATTGAGGCGTGAACGCCGATGGTCAATCGACCGCTCTCCCCACGAGAGCGAGACTTGAAGCGGGCAGTGATTGTTTCAGTCTGCTCTACTATGTGCCGGGCGTCGTCTAGAAACTCCTGGCCTTCTGTCGTCGCCCGGGTGCCACCGTTGGTGCGCTCGAAGAGCGTTGCGCCCAATCTATGTTCGAGATCCCGCAAGCCTCGGCTGAGCGTCGACTGCCGAATATTAAGCGCCTCGGCCGCTTGCCGGAGACTTCGGTGCTGGGACGCGACGATCGCCCAGCGCAGATCGCGAAGTTCGACCGTCATCGCCTTGGCTCATCATTGCTTGCCGCACACTTGGCGAAGCCGGCGGGCTGAGTTGCGGTTGACATCGGACCTTACCATGTGATCAGCGGCGCCTTGCCCAGCCACGTATCAGTGGTGAGCTGCTGCACGACGAAATCCGCGACATCGGCTCGGGCAATGGTCCCGCCATGGACGCCCGACAGATCGGTCAGCGCCTTGATGACACCGCGCGCCGGCTTGTCGTTGAGCACCGTCGGTCGGACGATGGTCCAGTCGAGCTTGCTGGCCCGAATGGCATCTTCCTGGCGATCCTTGTCTTCATAGACCTTGCGCAGCATCAGCGGCAGGAACAGCTGGTCGAAGAAGAAGCCGCCATGGCCGCGGCTGTCGCCGGCGCCAAGTCCGGTAATGCACACCAGCCGTCGGATGTTCTGCTCCGCCATGACGCCGACCAGCGCGCGCGTCGCCGTTGAGAGCAGGGTCACCTCGCGGAACGGGCTCATGGGGGTGCCCAGCGAACTGACGACGGCATCGCATCCTGCAACGGCGCGCGCCAGCGCGGCGGCATCACGCGCGTCGCCTTCGACAAGCTCGACGCCGGCAAGCTCCGTGGCCTTGGCTTTGGAGCGAACGAGGGCGACGACCTCGTATCCCTTTGCGACGGCCTTGTTGACGATCAGCCGGCCGGTGGCGCCAGTGGCGCCCAATACCAGAATTTTCATGTCAAACCTCCGAGGGGGTGCTGATGGACAGGGACGCATCGATGAGCCGTTGGCGGAGGAAATCACCGATGGCGTTCACGGACTGTTCGGCCGCGTGAAACTGGTTAAGGGAAGATTGGAAGACATGCGGCATGCCCTCCCAGATCGACAGTGTGATCTCCACGCCCGCCGCTCGCGCCAAGTCGGCGTAGCGGATGGAATCGGCAAGCAGAACTTCGTCGTCACCAACATCGATGCGGATCGGCGGAAGGTCGACGAGGAGCGCGTGGAGCGGCGATGCCTTGGGGTTTGCCGCATCCTGGCCCTGAAGATACAGGTCTGCGAAACCCAGAAGTACGCCGCGCGTGAAGATCGGGTCCGCGTCCGCTCTCGTCTCGAAGCTGTCGCCAGTGAGCGCCAAGTCGGTCCAGGGCGACATTACCGCCGCGCCGACCGGCTGCGCGACGCCCTTCGTTTTGTCGGCGGCGAGGATCGACAGCAGCGCCAGCGTCAAACCGCCGCCCGCCGAATCGCCCACGATCACGATCCGTTCGGCTCCCTCCGCAACGAGGCCGCGATAGGCGGCGACCGCATCGTCAATCGCGGCCGGAAACGGGTGCTCGGGCGCGAGCCGATAGTTGGGGACGAAAGAGTCGGCGCCGACGCGTGTGGCGATCTGGCCCGCGAAATGGGTGACCGCCCTTGCCGAGCCGAGCACGTAGCCACCGCCGTGAAGATAGAGCATGCGCGCGCCCGGTTGTGCGTTCGCCGGTCGGAGCCAGACGCCCGCAATGCCGCCGACCGTCCCGGCCTCTACCCTGACATCTGCCGCCGCGGGTGTTGCGGCAAACATGGCGTCGAACATCGGCCGCGCCTCAGGGCCGAGCGGCTCGCCCTTGTGCGCCGACGCGGCCTGTCGCATCGCGGCCACGGCCGGAGCATCCTCAGGCGAGAGGGGGTGGATCATCGTCATGGCAGGTCTCCTTTGTTGGGGGCAAGGTGCGGGCTCAGCCCTTTGCCCACTGAGCGGCGGCATCTTTGGCAAAAGCGGCATAGAAGCGAGGGGCGCGACCGAGGAGTGTGGTCAGGCGCGCGATGTCGTCAGCGGTCGCGACGGCGCCATCCGCCTGATACCGGCTGAACATCAGCCTCAGGTCGAGCGCGTGCCAGGCGGGTAGCATGGTCTTCATGCGCTGCTCCATCACGACTAGATCGTCGCCCCCGTAGCGGATCGCGCGGCCGAGCGCCTCGCTCCAGATGTTGGCGATAGCTTCGCCGGTCAGGGCGTCCGGACCGACCAAGGCGTAGGTCTCGCGGCCGAGCGGGGTCGGGGACTGTTCACGGCGAAGCAGTTCGATGGCGGCGGCCTCGCCGATGTCGCGGATATCGACCATCGAGACGCCCTTCGCGCCGATCGGCGCGCCATAGGCGCCGGCCTTCAGAAGCACCTCCTTCTGACGAAGATCGTTCTGGATGAAATAGGCGGGGCGCAGAACCGTCGCCGGAATCTCGAGCGCCTCGATCATCCGCTCGACCGTGTATTTGCCGGCGAAATGCGGCACGTCGGCATAGGCTTCGCCGCCGAAGACCGAGAGATAGACGATGCCTTTGACGCCGGCCTCGCGGGCCACCGACAGGGTCAGCATGGCCTGTGTCAGCTCATCGGCGACATTCGGGACGAGCAGGAACAGCGTGCTGACGTCTTGCAGCGCCGCGCGCACCGAGTCCGGATCGGCGAGCTCGCCGCGGACCGCCGTCACGCCAGCAGGAAGCCGCGCCGTCTCAGGCGAGCGCGTGAGAGCGCGGACATCGGCGCCGCGACCTTGAAGATGAGCCAGAACCTGCGCGCCGATGGTTCCTGTGCTCCCGGTAACAAGAATGGTCATGTCGATCTCCTCATGTTGGCGCGAGTGGCCTGGTGAAGGACAACATAGCCGTTCCATTATCGCTTAGAAGATGCCAGAATCGAGACTGGCTGTCTTGAATATGGAACGCTGGCATGGATATTCAGGCTTTGTCCGACTTCGACCTCGTCGCTGCGCATGGTGGGTTCGGCCGCGCCGCCCGCGTCTCCGGCCGTTCGAAAGCAACGCTTTCGCGGCGGGTGGCCGAACTCGAAGAAAGTCTAGGCGTGAGGCTGATCGAACGCGGGTCCCAGACCCTGCGATTGACGGAAGAAGGACGGGCGCTTCATGAGCGCACCCATGGGCTGCTGAGTGAAATCACCGAGGCCGGTGAGGCGGTCGTCCTCGGCGCCTCTACGCCGAAAGGCAGACTGCGGGTCAGTGCGCCGGTTGTCTTCGCGCATGTGGCGCTTCCCCGGATCGGAGCCCGCTTTGCCTTGGCTTATCCGGACGTCCAACTCGAAATCGTTGCCGAGGACCGCAAGGTCGATCCGGTCGAAGATGGCTATGATCTGATCATCCGGATCGACCCGTCGCCGGACGAGCGCCTGGTCGGCCGCCGCTTTCTTAACGATCAACGCCTGATCGTAGCGCCGCCCGGCATGGCGCCCCCCACTCCCGTGGTGGACGGCGATGACTCAGCGGTGACGGCCGTTGTGCTCTCCGCGACACCGCCCGGAACCCTCTGGCGGATGACTTCCAGAACGGAGGCTGAGATCGTTTTGCGGCCGGACCCGATCCTCCGCCTGTCTTCGCTCCTGATGGTCCGCGATGCCGTGGTGGCAGGCGCCGGTGCGGCTTTGCTGCCAAAGCTCCTCGTGGCCGACGATATCGAGTCCGGCAGGCTCGCCTATTGGGGAACGCATGCGGGTCCGACGGTTGAAATCTGGGCGCTCCAAAGTTCACGCCGCCTGATCGGCGCCAAGGTGCGCGCCTTCCTGGAGGTGGTCGAGAAAGCATTTCCCGAAAAGCGCTTCGACGCGAAGCCGATATGAGCGGCAAATCTGGCTTGGCGTCGCGCTCTTTGCCTGGCCGCCGTCACCGGTTCGTGTCGTAGCGAAGACGGTTTTCGTGAATGGTTGCGAGGTGCGCGCCCGCCCATTGTGCCAACTGCCGCACTGGCTCGGACAGCGATCGCCCGAGTTCGCTCAACGCATATTCCACCTGTGGCGGCGTGGTGGAGCAGACCGTGCGCTCGACCATACCGTCGCGCTCAAGCATCTTTAGAGTTCGCGTCAGCATCTGCTGAGAGATGCCAGCAACCTGACGCTTGAGGTCGTTAAAGCGCCGCGGCCGGTCGCGAAGCGCCACGACCACCTGCATCGTCCATTTGTCCCCGACCCGGTTGAGAATCTCGCTGACACCGTGACAATCGGCAGAGGCGGCGTCGAGCGCTGCGGGCATATCCATATGACTTGGCCCCTAAAATATGCGTTCTTGTCGCGGGTATCATGGTCACATATCTAGATTAGGTCAACAAAGTAGATCACCCGGCCGGTCGCGAAATTCCGCTGACCAGGAGAACGACATGCTGCGCATTGAGTACGATCGATACGGCGGACCCGAGGTGATGCGTCTGGAGACCTACGAACTCCCGGCCCCCGGCAAGGGCGAAATTGCGGTTCGCGTGAAGGCAGCCTCGATCAATCCGCTCGACTGGAAACTCCGCCAGGGTTTCATGAAGCTCATGATGGGCAGGCGCTTCCCACGCGCAATGGGCATGGACTTTGCCGGCGTCGTCGAAGCAGTCGGCCCCGGCGTGACCGGCTTCGCCTATGGAGACGAAGTCTTGGGTCAAGTGCCGATGACGAAGCCTGGCTCCTTTGCCGAGACGGCGATCACCACCTCAAATTTGGTGATTAAGAAGCCAGCCTCGCTGGCCTTTCTCGCCGCCGCTGCTTTGCCCACCGTAGGCGTGACCGCCTGGCGCGCGCTGATCGACGGCGGCAAGCTGAAGACCGGGCAGTCGGTTTTCATCAATGGCGCCGCCGGTGGCGTCGGGCAGGCGGCGATCGCGGTCGCCAAGACGGTCGGGGCCGTCATCACCGCTCGCGTGGGTCCCTCGTCCCTCGCGCATTCCGCCGAGTGGGGGCTGGCGCGGCTGCTGGACTACACCCAGCCGTTGCCCGACAAACTGAAGGGATCTTTTGACGTCGTCTTCGACTGCCATGGCAGCCTGACCTCCAAAGACGAGGACTTCCTGACCAAGCGCTCGGGCGTAGCGGTCGACATCGATCCGACCGTCGGCAACCTGATCAGATCACTGATCTCACCGAGACACAGCTTCGTCCGGGGGGTGCTGAGCACGCCGATCCTGCAAAAGATCGTCGAACTGGCCACTGCCGGCCAGTTCACGATACCGATCAACCGCACCGCCCCCTTGGCCGAGGCCATCGCCCTGATCAGCGACCTTGAAGCCGGCAACCGGCTCCCGGGCAAATCCGTGATCGTGATGGAATGACGGGTTGCGGCGGCAATCGGTAGAGACGTTGATTTCGGACCGATACGTCAGGCGAAGAGTCGCGGCAGACCGTCCGCTCGGAAAGCAGTGAGGACGGACGCACGCTCCATCGTCAACGCGGTTAGCGACGTCCAAGAGGCATACTGCGCCATGTCGACATTAACGAGGCCGCCCCAGCGATAGAAAACGATCAGGAACGCATCGGCGATCGTGAAGGCGTCCGGCACCGCCCACCGCCGCCCATCGGCCATGATCCGCTCGATTGCGTCGAACGCCTCTAGCATGTTGCTGCGCCCTTTGGCGCGGATGCCAGGATAACTCGCTTCATCCGCGCTGAAGCGCTCCGGCCGCCATTGCTGCGCGAAGGCGACTGCGTGGACCCAGCCCGACAGCCAGTTCATCCATTCTAGCGTTCGCGCCTCGCGCGCGGGATCGGCGGGCATCAAATCGAGATCGGGACGCTGCCGGGCGAGCCAGGTCAAGATGGCAGGCGCTTCAGTGAGCAAATGCGCTTCGCCGCCCGCACGCCCGGGAACCGGGGATAAGGCCGGCACGCGTCCCTTGGGGTTGCGCGCCAGCCAGGCCGGGCCGATGGTCTCGCGATCCCGGTCGCGCGCCGACACGGCGTGCGCGCGATACGCAAAGCCCCCTTCCTCGAGCACGATCCGCACCGCAAGCGAGCAGGAGCCCGGATCTTGGAAGAAGTCGAGCGCCTCGCCGGTCATCGGGCGTTCGCCGACGGAGCGGCGCTGCCGATCGTGCGCAGGACCGTGGCGCGCAGCGTCTCGGTGGGGCGACCGATCAGCCCGCTAAGCGTGCGCGATTCGTCGGCGAGAATGCCACTCGCAGCCTTGGCGCTATATTCCGCCAGCGCTGCCGCGAAGTCGGCCGGTACGCCGGCTCCGATCAACGCTTCGCGATATTCGGCTTCGGGCAAGTTCCGGTACTCGACACTGCGCCCCGCCGCGTCGCTCAGCGCGGCCGCCACATCCGATAGGGTGAAGGCTTCGTCGCCCGCCAGTTCGTACACCCGGTTGGGGCCAGGCGCCTCGGTCAGGACCGCCGCCGCCGCCTCGGCATAGTCGGCCCGCGTAGCGGCCGAAATCGGGCCATCACCGGTGCTCCCGAGCAGGACCCCGTGCGTAATCGCCGCCTCCGCGCCGATAAGATGGTTCTCGATGTACCAACTGTTGCGCAAGATCGCATGGGCAATACCGCTCGCGGCGATCAGGCGCTCCGTTTCGCGATGGGATTCGGCGAGGCTGATCGGGTTGGCGTCGGCGTGGATGATGCTGGTGTAGGCGATTATGGCGACGCCGGCCTGCGCTGCGGCGTCGATCACGGCCTTATGCTGCGCGACCCGCCGATCGGGTGTGTCCGACGAGACGAACAGCAGGCGCGTGACACCCGACAGTGACGCCGCCAGCCGGTCGGGCGCGTCGTAGTCGAAGGGACGCACCGCGATGCCGCCTTCCGCCAGGTCCGTTGCCTTGGCGGGATCGCGCGCGAGCGCCACGATCTCATTCGGGCTTGCGCGTTTCAGCAGCGCGGCGATGGCGTGTCGGCCGAATTGGCCGGTGGCTCCGGTAACAGCGTACATGATGCACCCTTTTCGACTATGGGCATCACAGATATGAGTATACCCCATCAGGAGTAAGTACGGACATCGAGGTTAGTATGCAGACCGGCGTGATCGATCATCTCGCAACCCAACTCGCGCGTGGAGAGGTGTTCGACGCGAACTGCCGATCTCGGGAAGTGCTGGTGCACTTGACCGGTAAGTGGAACGTTCTGCTGCTGATCGCGCTTCGGGGCCGGACGATGCGCTTTGCCGAGCTGCGGCGGAAGGTGAACGGTGTGAGCGAACGGATGCTCGCCAGAAGCCTGCAGCAGCTCGAACGCCATAATCTCGTCGTCCGACGGAGCTATCCGGTGGTGCCGCCACACGTCGAATATACGCTTACCGCCTTGGGCCAACAGGCAGCGGATCGCCTCGCAGGCCTGACCGATTGGATCGAGGAAAACGTGCATGCGCTGATTGTTTCAGCATGACAGTTTTCACGCGGCGATAACGGACGCGCGCACGCCCGCTAAGGGCGGCGAGAGCGAGCATTCCAAAATCGCCGGATTCCGAACCGTCGTTCGAAATTCGGTCGTGGCTGTCGGTGGTCCAGCGTCAGGACGATCCGCGGAGCGTTAGCCGCTGCCGCCCACGCTTCCTCGATCCGGTTCAACGGCAGCGGGGTTGTAGCCAATTCAAATCTTGCGGTGGGCGCCGCGCTCATCAGTTTCCCGATGATGGTGAAGATTTCGTCGGCGGCGACACTTCCGATCCCGCTACCCATGATCTCGATCGCCGAGGACCTTAGCAAACCGCCGGGGAGCGTGACGGTCGCGCCGCCCGCCAGCCCAAGCTGAACGAAACGGACGGGCGTCGTCGCCTCGCCTGCGCTGGCCGCAGCGATGATCTGAAGCGCGCTAGGCCCCCAGAGATAGTCGAGCACGACATCGATCCGCTGCCGGAAATGTTGTCGAAGGGCGTCCTCGGGGGCGCTGCCGTCCGGACCGAGGACGACGATTTGATCGGCCCCGATTGATCGCAAATGATCGAGCACTTCTTTGTTGCGTCCGGTGACGATGATCCTGCGGGCCCCGAGATGCTTCGCGATCTGAACGGCGATGCCACCGGCAGAGCCCGTCGCCCCGTTTATCAGCACGGTCTCGCCGGGGATCATTTTTGCGCGCGCTTCCAGGGCGACCCAGGCCGACATACCCGGGTCCGCCAAGGCTGCCAGCTTCACATCGTCGAGGCCATCGGGAATGCTCATGCACCGGGAGGCGGACACCACCGTCCGCTCCGCCATTCCGCCGAACGGGGCCCTTGGAAAAAGAAAGTAGACGCGGCGTCCGTCGTCGAGCGTTCCAATTCCGTCAATCCCGACCACGAAGGGCGGCTTGCTCGAAAAGCTGTAATGTTTGCCGAGCGCCCTCAGTTTAGTGAAGTTTGTCAACGCGGACGCTGTCACATGGACGCGAACTTCGTCGCCAGCCGGAACCGGCTCCTCAAAATCACCGTAGACCGGCGCCTTGCCAAGTTCGTGAACGACGGCTGCCTTCACGCCTCTATCTCCACCGTGGCGGCTTCGCGCCACCACGGACCATATACTAGACACCACCGTTCAGTAAATGGCTCGCGAGGACGGGGGAGCTCATTCGACAGGATTAGCCCGATACAATCGCATGAACTGGACGACGCCCCTTGCCGCCCGATGGCTGATCTCCTCTCGCGAGAGAGGCGGACGGGCCAGAAAATTCATCTCGACCCGCAGCATTCCCTCCCACAGGCCGATGAGATCCTCGGACGCCTGCGCAAGATCGGGCGCGTTGAGGAGCCCGGAAGCGTTTCCGTCCCGGATCAGCGCGTAAAGGATGGCCATTGCCCGGCCGACACCGGCTTCGAAGAAAGCCTGCGCCGAAGTCGGAGCATAGGCGCGGCTCGCGGCAGCCAGCCGCTCCATCGCCAGCATCTCCGAGTCGGATAGGAAGCCGAGTAACTGTTCGCCGAACCTTCTTAAAGCCTCCTCGACGCTTGCAGTGTGATGGACGCTTGCGAAATCGTTCGCCACGAGTCTCTCGGACTCTCTTGCGATGATCTCGGTCAGGAGCGCCGTCTTATCCTTGAAATTGGCATACAGGGTCGCTTTGGCGACATCCGCCTCGGCAGCGATCTGCTCCATGCTGATCGGGTCCGGTCCGAAATCCAAAAAGAGCCGCCGAGCGACGGACAAAATCTTCTCGCGTTTTGCAAGATCGCGCGGCCTGCCGCGTAAAGGCGTTTCAGCCACCGCATTCATGCTTCCTGGCGCCTCCTCCGCTGGTTCATTCCTACCATTGGGACGATGGCAAGACCATCAAGGGGCGTCTTGACGAGTTCAGCTTTTAGCGAAGCTACGGCAAGTTGGCGTCATGAACCGAACTTCGCCGGTAGCTGGGTTGGGGCAGGCGGAGGCGCGGGAGCGGCAGGTGACGCGGCTCAAGGCAGACCGCCCTTACTTGCTTTGCCACGCTCCGACGATCGCCACAGTGCCAGCAGGCGTTGTCACCAACCCCTCATGTCCGACGCCGGGGACGATCTCGACGCGGATCCCCGGCAGAGCAGTGCCCAGCCTATCGCTGCGGAAGGCCGTATCGTCCGCGCCGTCCATCGCCATGATCGGCCGCGACGTTCGGCGCAGGTCGGCAACGTAGTCGTCGGCCTGAAAGCTCATCATAAGCCGGTAGGAGTAAGTCGCCGTGAGGTTGGCCGGATTGCTGGCCGGCACGGCGAAGGCGATCACCGGAAGCCCGTTGAACGCCGTGATCCCGAGCCGGTTGACCAGCGAGAGCGCAACCAGGCGCGGCACCGCGACTGCGGTCCCGCCGCCCGTGTCGGGCCGGGCGTTGGGCGCGTCGTGGGCCAAAAAGGGTGCCAGCAGGATGAAACGGTCGAACCGCCGCCCGAGCGGGCCGCCTGCGATCCTCAGCGCGAAGCCGCCGCCTGAGGAGAAGCCGATCAGTGTGGTCTCGCGCGCCCTGTGAGTGCTGTCGAGACTGCTCATCAGGTCCGCAAGATCGTCGTCGAGCTGCCCCACGAAGGCGATGTCGCCGTGCCGACCGGACTGGCCGTGGCCGCGCATGTCGGGGGCGATCACGGTTGCCCCCGCCGCCATCAGCGCCTTGGCCAGCGCGTTCATGCCGATGCTACTGCCAGCCGAGCCGTGGATCAGGATCACAAGGCGATCGGCATCGCCGCCGTACCGTCGATAGGCGAGTGCTGCACCGTCGCGCGCGACAAAGCGCGAGATGGGCGGCAGGTCCGAGGTGTCGGAGTCGGTGCCGACTCCGAGCAGCGGCAGCGCGCGGGGGCTGTCGAAGGCGATCGGGGTGGCTAAGGCTAGGATCGCGAGCAGTACGAGACCGATGATGGCCTTAACCGCGTGGCGCATCCAGACAGGTCTCCATCGGCGCTCGGGATTGTCGAGCTTTCCCGCAGACGGCAGGTCTCGCTTTCTCAACGGTGTAGCCGCGCTGCGGAGGCGTCGCGCGCCGCCAGCGCGCAACCGAGCATTGCGCCCGTAAAGCCGCCGCTCATCATGTAGGGAGGCGAGCCAGAGCCCGCCGATCGCCGTCGCAGCACCCGCGGTCGGCTACACGCACCGGCACGAGTTTGGGGGCGGGCACCGAGAGCGACGGCACCGACATCGAGAAGCGTTCTGGCTGGGTTAGGGAAGTCAGCGCGCTGAAACAGACGGTGGTGCGAGCGCGGCCAGATCGTCACGCGAGGAGCTCAGGCAAACCAGTCAGGTCGGGCAAAACAGCGTCTGGCGCCCAGTCGGGATCGAGTGTTTCGCCCGACCGGTTGATCCACACCGCGTGTATGCCCAATTCGTGACAGACCTTCAGGTCGGTTACCTGTCCCATGCCGACGTGAACGGTTTCCTCTGGAGTTACACCAATGACGGCATGGGCATGACGAAATAGCCGGTGATCGGGTTTGTAGGCCCGCGCCTGCTGGGCGGTGAACACGAAGTCAATCGGAACGCCGATCGTAGCAACGGTTCCGGCGATCAGGTCGTCGTCCGAGTTGCTGATAATCGCAAGGCGAAACTGGGATCGCAAGCGCTGTAGCACGGCTGGCACTTCTGGATGAGCTGGGATGGTGCGCAGGTATGACAGGAGCGTTTCTCCGTCGTCCGGCCGCGGCGACAGACTCTGCCCGGCCATCACCTCAGCCAAGCTGGATTGTAGGATTGCCTTATAATCGCGGTACGGTGGACGCTGCTGTTGCTCCATCGATAGGGTTCGGAGCGCCTCGACGGCATTGGTGACCCGGCCGTCGTTCACACCGCTCGCCTCGACGTGCGCCGCGAAGACCGCGCGGACTGCCGTTTCCAAGGCCCGGTGCCATTGCACCAACGTCCCGTAGCAGTCGAAGGTGATGAACTTCGGCTTAAGGCCTAACCTGGGCATGGTATCTTCCTTTTTCCGAATGGCTGCTTACAGGGCCGATAGAGGTTTGGGCGAATCCCTTCAGTCCTGGGCGGTCGGTCTTATCACGATGCTGCCGACCTCAACGTCAGCCGGCTGCTCGATCGCGTAGGCAATTCCACGCGCGATCGAAGACGGTGGAATTGCAACATTGGAAGCCCGTTCTCCAATCGCTTGCCTCACGGCGGGATCGGAGATCGAGCTTGCAAAGTCGGTTGAGATCATCCCCGGCGAAATCTCGGTGACCCGCAGATGCGGTCCCGCTTCTTGCCTTAACGCTTCACTGATCGTCCGCACCGCGTTTTTGGTCGCAGCATAGACACCCATCGTCGGAAGGATTTTGAGTCCCGCAGTCGAGACGATGTTGATCACATGGCCGGACTGTTGACGCTGGAAGATCGGCAGAGCGGCCGCGATGCCGTAAAGCGTGCCGCGGAGATTGACGTCGATCATGGCATCCCAGTCCTCGACGTGCAGCGCATCGAAGCGGGAAATGGGCCCAATCCCGGCATTGTTCACAATAACGTCGAGCCTGCCGCCATGCTCGATCGCCAATGCCACGAGGGCTTGAAGATCGCCCCGGTGGCGGACGTCGGTCACCTTGTGCACGGCCTTGCCGCCTGCAGCGGTGATATCGTCCACGATCGCCGAGAGCTCTTCCTCACGCCGAGCCCCCAGCACGACAAAAGCGCCGCGTTCTGCGAGAAGTTTCGCCGTCGCGCGGCCGATCCCGCTGCTTGCGCCCGTGATGGCGACGACCTTGCCTTCGATGCCCATTGCGATTCTCCTTCATGAAATCATCGAAGAAATATGCACTCGGTTCAGGATGTTCTATGTTTGAATCTCCATGAACTTATCGAGATCGTCTAATTTGTGACCGACCCCCTATCGGATGTCCTCAACGTTCTGGGCGCAAGGGTGACCCGCCGCACCCGACTGGAGGCCGCTGGACAGTGGGCTCTCGCATTTCCAGCTCTCGACCGGCTCAAGTTCGTGGCACTGTTGAGGGGAACAGCCTGGATGATGCTACCGGCGCGCGCGCCGCAGCTCATGAGCGCGGGGGATGTCTGCCTGCTCGGAGCAACCGCATATGCCGTAGCCAGCGACCCGAATTTACCGCCACTCGATGGCCAGACCTTCTACGGCGCCGACGGCGATGTCGCGCGTCTGGGGGGTGACGAGGCGGTCGCGATTGGGGGAACCGTCTCGTTCGATCCTGGGAATGCGGATTTCCTGCTCGACATGCTGCCGGATTTCCTGTTCGTCCCTCGGTCCTCGGCCGCATCCGGTACTGTGGCGACGATCCTTGGATTGATGGAAAGCGAGGTCGGTGGCGACAGCATCGGCGGCGAAATCGTTAGTGCCCGGCTCGCCGATGTGTTGCTGGTGCAGGCGATCCGCGCCTATACGGGGAGCGGAGAACAGGTCGAAATCGGGTGGCTCGGCGCTCTGGCAGATGCTCGGCTCGGTCGAGTACTTCGCGCCATTCATGGGGACATCGCGCGCCCGTGGACAGTGGCCCATCTCGCTGGGGTGGCAGGCATGTCGCGCGCTGCCTTCTCCGCGGAGTTCACGCGGCGAGTGGGACAGCCGCCACTGAGCTACGTGCGGGCATGGCGTCTGACCGTTGCCCGTGCGGCTCTCGCACATGGCGATGAGAGTGTCGCCAGCATAGCGAGCAAAGTTGGCTATGCCTCGCAAAGTGCATTTGGTTACGCTTTCGGGCGTGCCTTCGGCTCACCTCCAAAAGCTCACGCTCGATCTTGAGGAGCCGCAGATACGATTGGCCTTGCTCTCTGACCGGTGCCGATCCGGCGGTCGGCGATAGAATGACACTGGAGCGTGAATTCAGCAAAAAAAATGGCGGCCCAACGACCATTAGGCGACGGGCGGTTGTTCCGCCGCTATCGCTAGGAAATGGCGCCAGCGCTTAGGATCGACCGGGCTGGCGGAAATCTGGACCCGGTGATGATAACCATCACTGATAATCCAACCTAAAAGGGTTGGCGCACCCGACACGATTCGAACGTGCGGCGTCCACCTTCGGAGGGTGGCGCACTATCCAGCTGAGCTACGGGTGCATCTCAATTTGGCCTAGCCCGACCGATCTATGAGGGTCAACGGATTCGGCCTTCAAAAAACTCATCCCACATCGCGATCGACGGGCGACTACGCCCAGCTACCCGCTGTTCCGCCCCCGTTCTCCGAAAACTGCTTACGCGGTGCTTACGCGAAAATTTCTCGGGGTTTTCCGGCGTTCGCAGGACCACTCAAGCTACTGTTTTCACAAACATTTCTTCAGTTACCCAATTGCGAAACACTCTTGACATCAGCCTTCGGAGGGCAACGCTCTATCCAGCTGAGCTACGGACGCATCACCTCGTCCGGCCCCGTGCCAGGCGGGCCACGTGTCCGGCTACAGGTCCGCGCGGTCGGCGATGCGCGATAAGATGAGTCGCAGTCTAACTCCAGGAATCGCGTTCAGCCACGCCATAGACCTCAGCGGAGGACAGGTTTCGGTCTGTAGACCTACTTATTTTTAGCCTCCTCTACGCCAGTCAGCTACGATCACTAAATATCTATTGCACAACGACAAATCCTCGCTCTGTCTTGTCTCTGCAATGTCAAAAGCATCCAGCAGGAGGCAGCGCGACCATGCTCGTAGCAGACCGTATCGTCCGTCTGAGGACCGTCCTCGCCCGCACCGGCCTCAGCCGCTCAACTATCTACCGCAAGATCGCCGGGGGTACGTTTCCGGCTCAGCTGAAAATTAGCATGAACGGCACCGGTTGGCACGAATCCGACATCGATTGTTGGATCGCCAATCCAGCCGGCTGGCGGCCACCAGAGGCGACAGAGAAGATGCGCGCGAGCCACGCGTAGTTCAGAGATCGTCGTCCAACTCGTCGTCGTGAATCTCGGCGGCGCGCTGCTTCGCGTCGGCGATCAGCTCTTTGGCAGACTCGCCCTTCATCCAAGCATCGAGCATGTCAGCCCAGCATTGAAGCATGATCTTGCGCTCGGCCAAGTAGCGGTTCACGTTGTAGACAGCCGCGATCCGGTTCCGAGGCGCGTGAGCCATGCTCATCTCGATCCAGCGATCATCGAACTTGGCTCGGTTCAGGCCTGTCGAAAAGGTGCGGCGCAGGTCGTGAACGCCAAGGCTTTCAAAGTCCGGATCATCCTTGCGGATACGCTCCACAGCCGCATCGATCACGCGGTTAAGCGTGGCGTTGCTTATGGGCGTATCGCCGTCGTACCGGCCAGGATGCAGGTATCGGCTGACGCCAAACATCGTGCGGAACGCCGTAAGAATGTCGAGCGCCTGATCGCTCAGCGGGACAACATGCGCCTTGCCAGCCTTCATACGCTCGGCCGGGATCGTCCAGCGCGCGGCGGCGAAGTCGATTTCCTTCCATGTGGCGTCAATGAACTCCGACTTGCGGACTCCGGTTAGCAGAACAAACTTCACCGCTGAGCGCAGCGTTGGCGCCGCCGCCACGTGATCCAACGCCGTCAGGACTGCGCGAACTTCGGACGGCGACAGGGCGCGCTCGCGCGGCTCAAACGTGGCGATGGCGCTGGTGCGTATCGACTCGGCTGGATTGCTCACATCCAGCCCACATGCCTGAGCGTGGCGGAACACCAGCAACACGACCTCCCGGACATGCACGGCGACGGCCGGCCCGCGTTTCTCTTTGACCTCGTCACACAGGCGCTTGAGACGCTGTGGCGTTACCTCCCCCAGCTTGAGCTTCGACAAGTTTGCCGCGATGGCGCGATCATAGACGGAGCGGCGCATCGCTAGCGTGCTGTCGGCCAGTCTTTCTGCTCCCGACTTGGGATCGGCCTTGTGCTTGAAATACGCTTCCGCCCAACCGCCGAAGGTGAACGCCTCGGCCGACGCGGTGCGCTTTTCCACCTTGGCTTTCGACGGCGACTCACCCCGCTCAACCAGACGCCTGGCGCGTCCCAAGAGTGTCCTCGCCTCCGCAAGCGACACATCCATTCCGTATTCCAGCGCGTCGGGCGCTCGTGTCAGCGTGCGCGCCGCCTCGGCGCTATAACGGCCGATGGTCAAGATCTCCTGCCGCCCATTAACCCGGTACTGATACCGGAATGAAATGACCCCGCTCGGCGTGACAGCGGCATGCATCCCATCGCGGTCCGTCACCTTGTAGAGCTTGGCCTTTGGCTTGAGGTTTTTCAGTTCTTTATCAGTGAGATCGCCCATAAATCCGCATCCGGTCGGGGGGCGAACGGATACCAACACAGGGAGTGTTGGTAGCGAAAGCCCGTTTCTTGACCATTCTGCGCCATACCAACATCGCTACCAACAAAGTGGCCGGGCTGGGGTGACATCCAGTTATACGGCGTAGGAATAAAAGTCCTTGTTAGCCAGAAGGTTCTGGCGATTTTTGGCACGGTGCGAGATGGTCTGAAACGACCTTAGATCACTCCCACTCGATCGTCCCCGGGGGTTTTGACGTGATGTCGTACGTCACCCGGTTGATGCCGCGCACCTCGTTGACGATGCGGCCGGCGACGCGGTTCAGGAAGCCCATGTCGAACGGATAGACTTCGGCGGTCATGCCGTCGGTGCTGGTCACGGCGCGCAGGGCGCAGGCCTGGTCGTAGGTGCGGCCGTCGCCCATCACGCCGACCGTGCGCACCGGCAGCAGCACCGCGAAGGCCTGCCAGATCGCGTCGTACAGGCCGGCGGAGCGGATCTCCTCCAGGAAGATGGTGTCCACCTTGCGCAGCAGGTCGAGCTTCTCGCGGGTGATGTCGCCCGGAATGCGGATCGCCAGGCCGGGACCTGGGAACGGATGACGGCCGACGATGTGCTCCGGGATGTCGAGCTCGCGGCCGAGCACGCGGACCTCGTCCTTGAACAGTTCGCGCAGCGGTTCGACGAGCTTCATGCGCATCGTTGCCGGCAGGCCGCCGACATTGTGGTGGCTCTTGATCGTCACCGACGGGCCGCCGGTGAAGGAGACGCTCTCGATCACGTCGGGATAGAGCGTGCCCTGGGCCAGGAAGTCGGCGCCGCCCAGCGTGCGCGCCTCCTCGTCGAACACCTCGACGAACAGCCGGCCAATGGTCTTGCGCTTGGTCTCCGGGTCGGTCACGCCGGCCAGCGCGTCGATGAACAGGTCGCTGGCGTCGCGATGGATCAGGCGGATGTTGAACCGGTTGCGGAAGGTGGCGACAACCTGCTCCGCCTCTCCGGCGCGCAGCATGCCGTGATCGACGAAGATGCAGGTGAGCTGGTCGCCGATCGCCTGGTGGATCAGCACCGCCGCCACCGAGCTGTCGACGCCGCCGGACAGGCCGCAGATCACCCGCCCCTGGCCGACCTGGGCACGGATGCGGTCGATCTCGAGATCGCGGAAACCGGCCATGGTCCACTGGCCGCGACAGCCGGCGACGTCATGGGTGAAGTTGCGCAGCAGCGCCGCGCCATGCGGGGTGTGCACCACTTCAGGGTGGAACTGCACGCCGTAGAGGCGTCGGCCCTCGTCGGCGATGATCGCGAACGGGGCACCCTCGCTGACCGCCACCGCCTTGAAGCCGGGCGGCAGGCGGGTGACGCGGTCGCCATGGCTCATCCAGACCTGTTCGCGGGCGCCGCGCTGCCAGATGCCGCGCAGCAGCGCGCTGTCCTCCAGCACCTCGACATGGGCGCGGCCGAATTCGCGATGCTCGTGGGTCTCGACCGCACCGCCGAGCTGCGCGCACATCGCCTGCTGCCCGTAGCAGATACCCAGCACCGGCACGCCGAGCGCGAACACCGCGTCCGGCACGCGCGGCGACGCCACCTCCAGCACGCTGGCCGGGCCGCCGGACAGGATCACGCCGCGTGCGCCGAAGCCCTGGATGCGCTCCGGCGCGGCGGTGAAGGGCCAGATCTCGCAATAGACCCCGCTCTCGCGGACCCGGCGGGCGATGAGCTGCGTCACCTGGCTGCCGAAATCCAGGATCAGGATCCGGTCCTCGTGCAGGACGGCTTCGAGCTCGCTCATGATGCTGGACCTTCGGATCGCGGAGATGATCGAGCCTGCTATACCGACCCGCCCGACAGGGAACCAGGGTGGAGAAAGACGATGACCATGCGCAAGACCCATGGCTGGGCGAGAGCCGGGCTGGCCCTCCTTGCATCGGTGGGCCTGGCCGGCTGCGGCGGCCAGCCCGCGCCTGGCGACGCGGACGGCGAATGGGCCGGCACGCTGCGGACCGAACAGGGGCGCTGTCCGGATCGCGCCCCCTCCAGGCTGCTGGTCGATGCCGGCAAGATCTCCTTCATCCCGGCCGGCGGCGTGCTCACCCTGACCGGCCATCACGACTCCGGATCGTCGCGCCTGCATGCCCAGCTTTCGCTCGTCGACATGAATCACAAGCCCCTGCCGATGGTGTTCGAGGGCACGCTGGCCCAGGATGGCAGCCGGATCGATGGACGCTTCGGCACCCCTGCCTGCCGCGCCTCGGTCGTGCTGCTGCGCCCGACCGACCACGGTCTGCAGCGGGCCCTGGGCAATTGAACGAAGGGGGTTGCGGACCCACGGACCATCCGTTACACCCCGCCCCCACGGCACGCACCCGTAGCTCAATTGGATAGAGCACCAGACTACGAATCTGGGGGTTGGAAGTTCGAGTCTTTCCGGGTGCGCCACATCCCTCGATCAACCGACTGTCGCGACAATCTCAGTGTCGGTTTTCGTGTCTGTCAGGGACGATGCAGGTGCACCATACCGATCCCGGCCGCGACGCTCTGCTCGAGACGCTCGAAGCGGTGTTCGCGGGAGAGCGCGACCTGGTCGCCAACGCGGCGAACATGGCGGCGCTGCTGTTCCAGACCCTGCCGGACGTGAACTGGGCCGGCTTCTATTTCCTGCGCGGTTCCGAACTGGTGCTGGGCCCGTTCCAGGGTCGCGTCGCCTGCGTCCGCATCCCGCTCGGGCGTGGCGTGTGCGGAACGGCGGCGCAGGAGCGGCGCACCATCGTGGTGCCGGACGTGCACGAATTTCCCGGCCATATCGCCTGCGATGCGGCATCGCGAAGCGAGATCGTGGTGCCGCTGCTGCAGGGCGCCACGCTGCTCGGCGTGCTCGACATCGACAGCCCGATCGTCAACCGCTTCTCCGACGACGATCGCCTGTTGTGCGAAGGCGCGGCCTCGCTCCTGGTGGGCGCGCTCACCCAGCCATGACCGGTCCGGTCCCGGCGGTGCTGGCGGTGGTCAGGCGCGGCGACCATGTTCTGCTGGTGCGGCGCGCCAATCCGCCCGACCAGGGGCTGTGGGGGTTTCCCGGCGGCCATATCGGCTGGGCGGAGACGCTGTTCGCCGCCGCCGAGCGCGAGTTGCGCGAGGAGACCGGACTGGTCTCGACGGCGCGTTCGGTGCTGACCGCGCTCGATGTAATCAGACCGGGGCCGGACGCAACGACCGATCGGCACTTCGTGCTGGTGGCGGTCGCGTGCGAGGCGCCAGTGGGCGAGCCGATCGCCGCCAGCGACGCGCTGGAGGCGGGCTGGTTCGCGATCGACGCCCTGACCGAGACGCAGGCCGGTTTCAGCCCCGGCACTGCCTCGCTGGCGCGCCTGGCCGTCACGGACGGGACGGCAGCGTCAGGCTGAGCGCGGCCATCTCGGTATCGCGGCCGCAGCCGACCAGCCCTACCAGCGCATCGCCGCGATACTGGCGCCCGACGAATTCGAGCGCCGCCAGGTCGCCGTCGATCTCGACCCGGTCGAACCCGTCCGGGTGTCCCTGCACCTCGAAACGCTTGCCATGCTGCAGGGTCCAGAACAGAGGCGGCTGGTCGAACTGCGCCTCGAGGCCGAGCATGCTGGCCGCCGCAACACGCGCCTGCTGCTGCGCCACGCGCCAGTGCTCCACCCGGATGCGGTTGCTGTCGTCGTCGCCGAACGGGAAGCGGGCGATGTCGCCGGCGGCGAAGACCGGCCCGGCGACACGCATCGACCGGTCGGTGTCGAGCCCGCCATCCTCGGCCAGGCCGAGCGCCTGGGCGAAGCCGGTGGCCGGGGTCACGCCGATCCCGGTCAGGACGAGCCCGGCGGCGATCCTGCTGCCATCCTCGAGCACCACGCCGGTGACCGGACTCTGCTCGCCCTCATTCTCGTTCTCGCCCTTGCCCTCGATCTTCGCGACCGTGCCGATCCGGAAGACGACGCCGTTCTCCTCGTGCAGCGCCTTCAGCCGCGCCGCGACCGCCTCGCCCAGGATCGACGCCAGCGGGAGCGGATGCTGGATCACCACCTCCACGGCGAGGTCCTGACTGCGCAGCGCCGAGGCCGCCTCCAGACCGATGAAGCCGCCGCCGACGATCACCACGCCCGGCTTGCCCCTCGGATCCTCCAGGGCGCCGTTCAGGATCGAAGCGGCATCCTCGCGGGTGCGGAGCCGGTGGACACCGGGACGGGTGGCGCCGGGCACGTCGAGCCGCCGTGCCGCGCTTCCGCTGGCGAGCAGGACGGCGTCGTAGGACAGGTCGGCCCCACCGGCCAGGCTCAGCTTCGATGTGGACGGGTCGAGCCGCTCGACCCGATCACGGAGCCGCTCGATCCGGTGCTCCGACCAGAACTCCGCCGGCCGCAGCGCCGGGGCCTCATCCGGCGCCGTCTTGCCCTGCAGCACCGCCTTGCTGAGCGCGGTTCGATCGTAGGGCGCGCCGGGCTCGGCTCCGATCAAAACGATCCTGCCTGCGAAACCGAACTCCCGAAGCGCGCACGCCCCCGCCACGCCGGCGGCGCCGGCGCCGACGATCGCCATAATGCGGGCATCCTCGGGAACGGCCGGTGTCGGGGCATCGACGATCGGTTCCGGCGAGGCGAATACGCTGTCGCCCTCGACACGCACCGGATAGCGCCGCAGCGGATCAAGGGCAGGCGGCTCGAGGAGCGCGCCGTCGGCGAGATCGAACATCGCCTTGTGCCACGGACAGATCAGCTTGCCCTCGCAGACCGCCGCCTTGTCCAGCGGCGCTCCGGCATGCGGACAGGTGGCGGAGAAGCCGCGCACCGCGTCCCCGTCACGGATCAGGAGGATCTTGGTCTCGCCGATCTCGACCGTTTTTGGCGTTCCCTGGGTCAGGGCGCTGAGGCTGGCGACGTGCTGCATGAGCGGGCTTTCATTCATCATGAAAGGCGCAACGCCGGCCCGCGCGATCGGCTCGACCCGGTGCCGCTCACTTTTCAGCAAAGCGCACGGGTGTCTCAGGCGATCTGCAGGTTCTGCACCGCGGCCTCGAGTTCCTGGAAGCTTGGCATGTGCTCGTTGGGGACCATCTTGCGACCGCTTTCGATGCTGACCTGCGGCGGGTTGCCGTGCAGATGGGCGACGATCACCGCGCGGATCAGCTCTAAATACTTGGCCTCCTCGATCACCACGGCGCTCAGCCGCGCCGCGATCGGCGCCACCACGCCATAGGCCAGGAGCACGCCCAGGAACGTCCCGACCAGGGCTCCGCCGATCATTTCGCCCAGCACCGCCGGCGGTTCGCTGATCTTGGACATGGTCTTGATCACGCCGAGCACGGCGGCGACGATTCCCAGCGCCGGCAGCGCGTCCGACATGCTCTGCAGCGCGTGGCAGGGATGGAGTTCCTCCGCCAGGGTCTTCTTGAGTTCGCGCGCCATCAGATCGTCGATCTGGTGCGGATCGTCGACATTCATGCCGACCATGCGGAAATAGTCGCAGATCATCGACGCTGCGTGATGATTGGCGAGCACCTTCGGAAAGGCCGCGAACGCGCTGCTGCTTTCGGGTTTCTCGATATGCGGCTCGACCGCGGTCGGTCCCTTGCTGCTGGCCAGCTTCACGAAATAATAGAGCAGGCTCAGCATCTCGACGTAATCGGGCTTCTTGAAGGATGGACCCTTCAGGACCTTCTTGAAGCCGCCGACGGTATGCTTGATCTCGTGGATCGAGTTGGCCATCAGGAAGGTCCCGATCGCGGCCCCCAGGATGCTCAGCAGTTCAAACGGCATCGAGCCGACCAGGGGCCCGATCGCGCCGCCGGAGGCGATGAAGCTGCCGAACACGCAGGCGAGCAGGAAACCGAGGCCGACCAGGGTGAACATCGCCCTAGCCCCCCTGGGCGGCGGGCGATACGGGAAACTGGCGGTGCAGGGTCAGGACGACACGCCGGTTGGCGCTGGCCATCGGCTCCGCCGGCAGGAGGAGGCGACGATCGGCGAAGCCGGTCACGTCGGCGATGCGGGCGTCCGGCAGACCGGAAGCGGTGAGCACGTCGCGGGCCGCGTCGGCCCGCCCGGAGGACAGGCTCCAGTTCGAGACCTGCCCGGCCGGCCAGGTGGCGGCGTCGGTATAGCCCCCGATCGAGACCGGCTCCGGCAGTTTCGCCAGGAACGGCGCAACGGTCCGCAGCAGGGCGATCGCCCGGTCGTTCAGACGTGCGGCGCCACGTTCGAACATGGGCTGGCCGTCGCGCTCCATGATCTGGATGCGCAGACCCTCCGGGGTGACATCGATCGCCATCTGCCCCGCGCTCGCGCCAAGCTTCGGATCGGAGGCGACGCGCTGGCGCAGCGCCGACGCGGCGGCCGCGAGCGCCGTCTGTTCCGCTTTCGCGGCATTGACGGCGGCCACCCCGGTCAAGGCGGGCGGCACCGCGGGCCCAGGCGCAGGCGCGGGCTCAGGCGCGGTCTCAGGCGCCCTGCTGGCTGTCGTCGGCCTGGGCGCGTCGTTGGCGGCGGGAACCGGCTGGTCGGGCTTCCGTGCGCCGTCCCGGTCGTCGCCGTCCTGGCCGCCATCCGGAGCATCGGGATCGTTCTGCAATGATGCCGCCTGGGTACCCGGGCCGGGCGTGATTGCCGCGACCGCCGGAGAGCCGCTCTCGGTCATGGTCAGGCTGGTGCCTCCGGTGAGCGGGCTGACGCCGCCGGAGATAAGCCCGGCGCCGGAGAACCCGTTCTCGACGCTGGCCAGCGGGCTGAAATAGGCCGCGATGCCGCGCCGCTGCGTTTCCGTGGTCGCGCTGAGCAGCCACATCAGCAGGAAGAAGGCCATCATCGCCGTCACGAAATCGGCGTAGGCCACCTTCCAGGCGCCGCCATGATGGCCGCTGGCGACGATCTCCTCCCGTCTGATGATGACGGTGCCGCCGTCGCTCCTGCCGCGCCGCTTGGCCATCCGGCTTGCCCCTCCTCGTCCGTCGCATTGGCTGATGGCGGCAGATTACCGGCGAGGGTCTTAACCGGGCGCTAATGCGGCGACGGCAAGGTCGCCAGGTCGGCCTGCAGTGCCACGGGGAGGCCGGATCGGGCGCGCACGGTGTAGGCCAGATAGCGGTCGGCGACATGCCCCGCGCGCTCGCGCACCAGAGACGTGGGCGCCCCCAGCACCGTCCAGAATCGCGCGTCCGGCGGATCCTTGCGCCGTTCCAGACGCAGCAGCACGCCCTCCCGGCCGGCGAGCCAGGGATGCGGCAGGTCGAACAGTCGCCAGCGCGGCTCCGCGCCGATCACGAGGCGTCCCGGCAGGGCGCGGGCCAGTTCGGCGGCCAGGCCGTACTCGTCGGCGGCGACGAAGCCGGGATCGATCGCCGCCGCCTGGTCGGCGAGGCCCTGCCAGCCGGCGAGCCGCTGCAGCGTCACGTCGAGGGAACGGGGCAGCGGGAACGGGGCGAACGCCGCCTGCAGATAGACCGGCAACGCCAGCGCCAGACCAAGGCCGGCCGCCCAGCGCCACCAGGACGCCGCCCAAAGGGACAGCGCGATGATCGCGGACGGGTACAGCAGCCCAGGCCAGTTCGCCTGCACGCGGTCGCCGAACGCATGCTCGACGAACACGGCGACCGGCAGCAGCGTCACCCAGGCCAGCAGGGCCCCGGCCTGGTCGCCACGAACCGCGGCGCGCAGCGCGCGGACCTGGCCCGCCACCGCCAGCACGAACAGGAGCGGCGTGGCGAGCCCGATCTGGCCGCCGAGCAGTTCGCCCAGATAGCGTCCGGCGCGGGCCGGATGCCAGTCGCCGGTGCGGCCGCCCTGCTTGACGAAGCTGGCCCAGCCATGCGCCGCGTTCCAGTCGAGCACCGGCAGGAACAGCGCCAGCGACAGCAGCGCCGCCAGCCAGGGCCATGGCGTCAGCAGCCAGGCGCGCCCTGGGCCGGTTGCCAGCAGCCAGCCGGCAAGTCCGGCGCCGGCGAGGAAGGCGGTGTATTTGCTGTCGAGCGCCGCCCCGATCGCCAGTCCGGCCGCCAGCCACCAGGCGCCGCGCGCGGTCGCGAGCGCGCGCGCCAGCGCGGCCAGCGCCAGGGTCCAGAAGAAAAGCAGGGGCGTATCGGGGGTCATGGTCACGCTGCCGACCGCGAGCAGCAGGGTGGCGTTCATCGACACGCCGGCGACGACGGCGCGTCCGGCGCGATGATCCGGACCGCCGAGATCGGCGGCCGCGGAGGCGAGCAGCAGCGTTCCAACCGCGGCCGAGAGCGGTCCGAGCAGACGCACCCCCAGTGGGCCGTCGCCGCACAGCCAGGTGCCGAGCCGGATCCACAGCGCCACCATCGGCGGATGATCGAGATAGCCGGGGGCCAGGGCCCGCGACCAGACCCAGTAGTACGATTCGTCGGCGGAGAGCGGCGCCAGTCCGGCGACCACCAGGCGCACCAGCGTCAGCGCCGCCAGCAGCGCCAGCCAGCCCGCCAGCCCGCCCGACGGCCAGCCGATCGGCGACCCGATCGACCACCGCCGGGATGACGCCATCACCGGACGCGCCAGATCAGCGTCGAGGACACGGCGTAGTTCCAGACCACGGCGATCGCCGCCCCGGCGGCGCCGGCCGGCTGCCAGCCATGATGGGTGTCGTACAGCGCGCGGGCGATGCCGACGCCGGCCACCGCACCGACGCCGCAGACCGCCATGAACAGCGTCAGCCCGCCCCAGAGACGCGGCCCGCGGAGACGGCGATCGCGGTAGGTCAGGGTGTTGTTGAGCCAGAAATTGGCGACCATCGCGACGATGGTGCCGGTGGTCTGCGCGACCGCGAAATCGAGCCCGGCGATCCGGGCGCCGTCCAGCACCACCAGATTGACCGCCACGCCGGCCAGCCCGACCAGCGCGAACACCAGGAACCGCATCGGCAGCAGGCCGCGGCAGGCCTTGTCCAGCAGCATGGCGACGAACTGCACCAGCACCAGCAGGTCGAGCTTGCTCTCCCCCTGCTGGCGGGCCCGGAACACCGCCGGCAGTTCCAGGACGCGCGGCGCCTGCCCGGTGGCGCGCGGCGCCGACAGGATCAGGTCGAGCAGGATCTTGAAGCCGTGGCCGCTCAGATATGGAGCCGCCTGCTCGAAAAAGCGCCGCTCGCAGGCGAAGAAACCGCTCATCGGATCGCGCAGCGGCGCGAATCCGTCCCGCACCGGCAGCACCGCCCGGGCCAGCCTGATGCCGCTCTCCGACAGACGGTGGCGCCAGGCCGAGGACAGGCCCGACGAGTCGCCGCCATCGACGTGACGCGAGCCGACGGCGATGTCGCAGGCGCCGGACGAGACCGCCGCGAGCAGCGCCGGGATGCGCGTTTCGTCATGCTGGAGGTCACCGTCGATCACCGCCACCAGCGTCGCCGAGGACGCCAGCACGCCCTCGATCACCGCCGAGGACAGGCCGCGCCGGCCGATCCGCCTGAGGCCGCGGACCCTGCGGTCGCGGGCGCCGACGGCGCGGATCTCCTCCGCGGTCCCGTCCGGGCTGTCGTCGTCGACGAAGATCGCTTCCCAGTCGATGCCGCCGAGCGCCGCGTCGAGCGCGTCCACCATCGGACGGATATTGAGGCGCTCCCGGTAGCACGGGACGACGATGCTGACCGACGGGCTGCTCAACGCGGCGGCCGCATGGTCAGATCGGCACGCCGGCGAGATCGCGGCTGGTGCGGATGGTCTGCAGCGTCTGCAGGCGGCTGACATGCGCCATTTCGGTGAGCCTGCGCGTGAGCTGGTTCTCGTGCGCGGTGTCGCGGGCGACCAGGCGCAGCAGGAAATCGCCGCCGCCACGGATCATGTGGCACTCGCGCACCTCCGGCCATTCGGCGACCAGCGACTCGAACTGGGTCAGGACCGCCTCCTTCTGGCTGTCGAGGCCGACCAGCGCGAAGAACACGATGCTCCAGCCCAGCAGATGCGGATCGCTGTCGCCGTGATAGCCGCGCAGCACGCCGAGCTCCTCCAGCCGGCGCACGCGGCGCAGGCACGGCGGCGCGGAGATGCCGGCACGCCGCGCGAGCTCGACGTTGGTCATCCGGCCGTCGCGCTGGAGCTCGGCGACGATCCGGCGGTCGATCGCGTCGAGATCCGCTTCCATCTTGTCTGCGGTCTGCATGCGCGCCCTATGTACGGCAGCCGAACCGCATCTGGAAGCCCGGCCCCAGCGGGATGACCGGCCCGGCGTGCGGCCGGCTGGCCGCCATCTTGCTTGCACCACGGGGAAGCAGGCTCATATCCTGACCGAGCCTTGAGAAACGATTCGCAGCCATGACCCAGACCTTCACCACCGACCTGCTCGTGATCGGCGCCGGACCCGCCGGCTACACGGCGGCGATCTATGCCGCGCGCGCCAGCCTCAAGCCGATGCTGGTGGCCGGATTGCAGCCTGGCGGCCAGCTCATGATCACCACCGACGTGGAGAACTATCCGGGCTTCGCCGAGGCGGTCCAGGGTCCGTGGCTGATGGAGCAGATGCAGGCGCAGGCCGAGGCGGTCGGCACCCGGATCGTGTCCGACCTGATCATGGAGTGCGACCTGTCGCAGCGTTCCCCCGGCGCGCCGTTCCGGCTGGTCGGCGACTCGGGCGACGTCTACCTGGCCAAGACGGTGGTGATCGCCACCGGCGCCCAGGCGCGCTGGCTCGGCTTGCCGTCGGAGAGCCGTCTGCACGGCGCCGGCGTCTCGGCCTGCGCCACCTGCGACGGGTTCTTCTACCGCGGCCGGACGGTGGCGGTGATCGGCGGCGGCAACACCGCGGTCGAGGAGGCGCTGCACCTCACCCATCATGCCGACCACGTCACCCTGATCCACCGCCGTGACACGCTGCGCGCCGAGCGCATCCTGCAGGAGCGGCTGTTCGCGCACCCCAAAGTGTCGGTGCTGTGGAACAAGGTGGTCGAGGACATCACCGATACCGGCACCCCGCCGGTGGTGAGCGGCGTGTCGCTGCGCGATACGAGGAGCGGCGAGGCCAGCACGCTCGCGGTCGACGGCGTGTTCGTGGCGATCGGCCATACCCCCAACACCTCGGTGTTCCGCGGCCAGGTGGCGCTCGACGACGAGGGGTATGTGGTGACCGAACCAGGCAGCACGCGCACCTCCGTGCCCGGCGTGTTCGCCGCCGGCGACGTGCAGGACAAGATCTTCCGCCAGGCCGTCACCGCCGCCGGCACCGGCTGCATGGCGGCGCTCGAGGCGGAACGCTATCTGACCGAAATGGTCCAACCCGCCGCCCGGCAGGATGCCAGGGCGGCAGCGGCTTGACACCAAACCGGCCCCCTTCCCTCCAGACAGAGAGCCGGACGCCATGAGCATGGATTGGGACAAGCTTCGCATCTTCCATGCCGTCGCCGAGGCGGGCAGCTTCACCCATGCCGGCGACACGCTGAATCTCAGCCAGTCCGCGGTCAGCCGGCAGATCTCGGCGCTGGAGGAGGCACTTCAGGTGCCGCTGTTCCATCGCCATGCGCGCGGCCTGATCCTGACCGAGCAGGGCGAGCAGATGAACCGCACGGTGCGGGAGGTGTTCGCCAAGCTGGCGATGACCGAGGCGCTGCTCACCGAGAGCAAGGAGAAGGCGGCCGGCCGCCTGAAGGTGACCACCACCACCGGTTTCGGCACTTCCTGGCTCAGCCCGCGCCTGCCGCGCTTCCTGAACATGCACCCGGACATCTCGATCACGCTGATCCTGGAGGATAGCGACCTGGATCTCGGCATGCGCGAAGCCGACGTCGCGATCCGCATGCATCCGCCGCGCCAGCCAGACCTGGTGCAGCGCCATCTGACCGACATCCAGTTGCCGATCTGCGCCTCGCCGGACTATCTCGCCCGCAACGGCACGCCGACCGGTCCGGACGATCTCGACCGGCATCGACTGCTGATGTTCGGCACCTATCACCCGCCCGTGCCGGACGTGAACTGGCTCGCCGGCTTCGGCCGCCCGAACGGGCAGAAACGTCAGCCGGTGTTCGAGGTGAACAGTCTGACCGCGCTCGCCGACGCGATCGAAGCCGGCCTCGGCATCGGCTCCCTGCCGCACTACATGCTGATCGACCGGCCTGGATTGCAGAAGATCATGACCGACATCAAGACTCCGACCATCGAGGCGTATTTCGTCTATCCCGAGGAGCTGCGCACGTCCAAGCGGGTCGCCGTGTTCCGCGACTTCCTGCTCGCGGAGATGCCCGCCCGGACTTGAACGATCACGATTGAACGCCGTCTCCCGCGGGGAGGCGTCAGGTCCGGTTGTAGGTGTCGTCGAGGCGGACGATATCGTCCTCGCCGAGATAGGCGCCGGACTGGACCTCGATCAGGGTCAGCGGGATCCGTCCCGGATTTTCCAGCCGATGGGTGCAGCCGAGCGGCAGGTAGATGCTCTCGTTCTCGCGCACCAGGATCTCCTCGTCCTCACGCGTGACCAGCGCCACGCCGGCCACCACCACCCAGTGCTCGGCGCGATGATAGTGGCGCTGCAGCGACAGACGCTCGCCCTGCTTGACCACGATCCGCTTGACCTGGAAACGGTCGCCCTTGATCAGGCTCTCGTAGAACCCCCACGGACGGTAGCTGCGATTATGCGCCACCGCCTCGTGCCGGCCCTCGGCGCGCAGCTTCTCGACCACCTTCTTGACGTCCTGCGCCCGGTCGCGATGCGTCACCAGCACCGCATCCTCGGTGACCACCACGATCGCGTCCGCCAGGCCGGTGACGGCGGTGACGATGCCGTCGGAGCGGACGTAGCAGTTGCTGGCGTGTTCGAGGAAAACGTCGCCGACCGCGACATTGCCGGCCTGGTCCTTGGCGCTGATGTCCCACAGCGCGTCCCAGCTTCCGACGTCCGACCAGCCGAGATCGGCCGGAACCACCGCCGCATGCTGGGTGCGCTCGGCGACCGCGTAGTCGATGCTGATGTCCGGCGCCTGCGCGAACGCCACCGGATCGAGCCGGATGAAATCGAGGTCGGTGCCGCGCAGGCTCACCGCGCGCTGGGTCGCCAGCAGAACGTCCGGGGCATGGCACCGCAGCTCCTCGATCATGGTCGCGGCGGTGGCGACGAACATGCCCGAATTCCACAGATGGCGGCCGGTGGCGAGCAGTTCGCAGGCACGCGCCGCATCGGGCTTCTCGACGAAGGCGGCCAGCGCATGCACGCCTGGATGGCCCGGCAGGGTCTCGCCCACCTCGATATAGCCGTAGCCGGTCTCCGGCCGGGTGGGTTTCATGCCGAAGGTGACGATCCTGCCCTCGCGCGCCGCGGCGACCGCGGCGGCGACCGCCTCGGCCAGCGCGTCGGGCCGGGTGATCGCGGAATCCGCCGCCATCATCCACAGCACCGCGTCCGGCATGTCCTCGGCGACCAGCAGTGCGGCGGCCGCCAACGCCGGCGCGGAATTGCGTCCGACCGGCTCGAGCACGATGCGCGCATCCTCGATCCCGGCCTCGCGCAGTTGCTCGGCGATCAGGAAGCGATGCTCGTTGTTGCAGACGATCACCGGCGCGGCGAAACCGGCGCCGGTGCCGCGCAGCGCGGTCTCCTGCAGCATCGTCTTGTCGGAGATCAGCGGCCAGAGCTGCTTGGGGAAGCTCGCCCGCGAGACCGGCCATAGCCGGCTGCCGGAGCCGCCGGACAGGATCACCGGGACGATCAGCGTCGTCGGCGCCGTGGCGTTGGCGGCCGATGCGCGCGCACCGGGCGCGTGGCGGCCCGCCTGGTCAGCCATGGCATCGGTCTCGGGAGGCGGCCGCAGGCGCGACATCGGCGATCAGAGCGGACGATGCGCGCGGTCGAGCAGCCGGCGCAGCAGGCCGGGCTTGGCCGCATCCGCCTGGCGCCCGGGCGCCGGCTTGCGCTTGGCGCGCTGGATCGCCTCGCGCTCGGCCTGCACTCTGCGCTCCTTTTCCGCCATCCATTTCTCGAGGCCCATGCCTGCCTTTTCGGCGCGACGCGACTCGTAGGCGAGCTTGCCTTTCCCCTTCGGCTGGCCCCTCGCCTGCTCCCTGGCCTGCTCTGCAGCCGACCGGACGGCGTCCGGCTTGTCGGGCGCGGCCTTCCTGGACGAAGACGCGGACGCATCCGCTTTCGGCGCTGCCGGCATCCGGTTCTTCCTGCTGAACATCGGCGCTCCTGCCTCGACCATTCGGTGGAGGGTTGTCTCCCGTCGCGCAGCGCCCGGCAAGCCCCCGCAGGAGCGGCTCTCAGCCTCTGGCGGCGGTCCGTGAGCGCCATAGGCAGCGATCGCCGGCATGGGAGAAGAACATCGCCTGATTGGTCGGTGCGAAGTATCTGGCGCGATCTCTGGCGAGATCCTGCCGGCGTGACCACGACCGGCCCAGATGCGACGGCTGGCGGAGCGACGAGCAACGCACCAGGCTGTTGCCGGACCGATGGACGCCGGAGAGACGGACATGGCCGAGCTGGCTTCGGGACGCGATCGACCTGGCGTCGCAGGACGGGACGGACATGGCTGCAAGGCCGACGAACGCGGCGAGAAGCAGCACCACGCGCACCCGGCGCGAGACTGTCGGCAACCGCCTCATGCGCGACCTTTCAGGTTCCGGACCGGGCCGTCCGCAGACAGAGGGCCTGCGGACCCCTGTGCAACGACGTTTCACCCGGGACTGTGGAAGCTCGCGAACGCGCATGCAAGGTTCCTAACCGAGTCCCGCCGGAACGATCTTGCCCGTGCTCGGGACCGCCGGTGTTCAGGGCGACAGGGTCACGCAGCGCGACAGCCAGCATGGCAGGCGCACGCCGAACGACCGCCCCCAGCGCTTGGTGCCGGCCTCCGCCCAGACCGGTGGGACCGGACCATCCGGCGTGTGGCCCAGGCCAGCGATCAGCAGCGACCCGTAGAACGGTCGCCGCAGCGCGATCAGGCGCCAGCCCTGGCTGTCGGGAAGGGCGCGAAAATCCTTGATCGATACGAGGACGCCGCGCTCGTCGCGAATGGTGAACGCGGCGAAATACGCCTCATCCCAGCCAGGCGTGGGCCCCGCCACCTGAACCATCCACGCCGGCTCCGCCTCCGTTGCCGGGTGCGGTCGCCAGCGCACGACGTAGAGCACCAGCACCGCGGCAAGCGCCAGGGACGCCGCGCGACGCCGGCCGAATACCAGCCCGCGCAGCAGGAGGAAGGCGAACAGCGCCATGCCCGGAAGCATCCACTTGAAGTAGTGGATATTGTTGTAACGCCACAGACCGGACGGGATGAGGTCGACGTAGGAGAAGAACAGCAGGCTGTAGGCGACGATCATCGCCGACAGCAGCAGCAGGAGCTGCCTGGCCCGGCCTCGCGTCAGCCATGGCGCCGCCAGCATTCCGGCCAGCCCTGGCAGAACCCATGGCAGCCTCTGCGTGATTCCTGCGCCGAAGGTGAACCACGGCGCAGGCGAGATCAGCAGCAGGTAGCTCTTCCAGCCGATCGCGGCGACGCTGAACCCGAGGTCCCGCGACGAGAGCACGTAGGGGCTCGGACCGAATCCGTAGATCCGCAGCCATAACAGGCCGCCCGGCACCAGCACGAGCAGTGCGCCGGCGAGGAGGGCGAGCAGATCGCGACGGCGCAGCAGATCGTCGCGCAGCGCGCAGCTCCCCGCGCCCACTGCCCAGATCGCGACGAGAAGCGCGTCGGTCGGCCTGGTGATGAGAACGAAGCCGGCGATCGCGCCCATCGCGAGGAGACGCAGCAGCCTGCGCCGTGCGGCCATGCCGTCGTCGGATGGAAGCAGCGTCATGTGCCTGGCGGTCAGCGCCAGCAGGGACCAGATCAGCGCGCTCGACAGCGTGGTGTTCCAGGGCTCGGCCCAGACGTCGCGGATCGCCTGGCTTCCGGCGGTGCCGAGCAGGAACAGCAAGGCGGCCCAGGCCGGGCCGACGGCGACCGCCCGCGCGAACCCAAGGAACGCCAGGTAGCAGGCGAGGTAGCAGATGAGGTCCGGCAGCAGGAAGCCATGCAGCGGCAGCAGGACGGAGAACGGCGCGCCCACCAGGGCATAGCCGAACGGGTACCAGTGCTGGTCGGACGCGAAATCGAAATGCGCGAGGGCGCGTGCGGAGAGCAGATATTGCGACTGGTCCCACCACCCCCACCAGCCGAGCGGAAACCGGCTGCTGGCGCCGGGCCGCGCCGGATTGGTGGCGTAGGCCTGGAGGAAGAGTCCGGCGCTCGCGAGTCCGACCAGGACCGGGACCAGGACCGGGAGGCGGTGGCGGATGGCGAACGTCTCTCGGCCGGTCGTGGGAACGGTGGTCATATCGGTCTCATATCGAACCAGGGTCGAGGCGGGACTTGGCCGTGGCCTCCCACGACTGTGCCAGAGTGTCTGACCGGGGTGTCCGAGAAGCACCCTGGTCTCCCGGACGTGTAAGGTCGCGGCCCGCGACCAGGCCGGCCGACCGATGCGCCGGCCGGCTAGCGGGCGCGGGCGCCGCGCTGGTTGACCCGCTCGCGCAGTTCCTTGCCGGCCTTGAAGAACGGGACCACCTTCTCGTCGACCGAGACCGGCTCGCCGGTCCGCGGGTTGCGGCCGGTGCGCGCGTCGCGCTGCTTGATGGTGAAGGCGCCGAAGCCGCGCAACTCGACCCGCTCGCCGCGCGCCAGCGCCGCCGTCACCTCGTCGAAGATGGTCGAGACGATCAGCTCGACGTCGCGGCTCAGGAGGTGCGGGTTTGCCGAAGCCAGCTCGTCGATCAATTCCGACTTGGTCATCCGGCCCCCCTGGCGAGCCTCAAGGCTGCCAGAGGGCGACCGCACCGTCAAGCGCAAGCCCTTGCGCAGCAACGATTTTCGACGAAACTCCTGACGGCAGCGCATCGAGCGCGCCCTGCATCGCGACCAGCCCGAGACCGCGCGCCAGGCCGGCGATGCTGGTGTGCAGCCAGCCATGTTTCGGCTTGTCGTCGAGGATCTCGACGGGCATGGACTGATCGAGGCCGCGCGCCTTGGCGAGCCATTGCCGGGCCTCGCGTTCGCCGCCGATCTGGTCGACCAGCCCCAGCGCGAGCGCCTGATGCCCGGTATAGGGCCGGCCGTCGGCCAGCGCCCGGACCCGCGCCGGATCCATGTGCCGTCCGTCGGCGACCATGGCGACGAACTGGTCGTAGAGGTCCGCCACCACGCCCTGCAGCATCGCCCTGCCCTCTGGAGAGAGCGGCTTGACCACGCTCGGCTGGCCCTTCAGCGGGCCGGAGACGAGTTCGTCGACGCTGACGCCGACCTTGTCCAGCAGACCGGAAATGTCGGGGCTCTGCAGGATCACGCCGATCGACCCGGTCAGGGTGGCGTTGCTGGCGAAGATACGCGCCGCCGGAACGGCGATCATGTAGCCGGCGGAGGCGGCCAGCCCGCCCATCGTCACCACCACCGGCTTCTTGCCGGCGAACCGCGCGATCGCGTCGTGCAGCGCCTCGCCGCCCGACACCGACCCGCCAGGGCTGTCGATCGCCAGGATCAGGCCCTTCACCGCCGGATCGTCCGTGGCCTTGTCGATCGCCTCGAGCCGGGCGCGGTTCTCCGCGATCACGCCGTCGACCCTGAGCCGGACCAGATGCGGCCCGGCCACGAGGCCTCCGGACAGACTGCCCGAACGTCGTCCGAGCGGCACCGTCGCGACCAGCGCCAGGACCAGGCCGGCGATCGCCAGCACCCGCCATATCACCAGCCGTCGCTTCAGACGCAGACGGTCGACCACCAGATCGCTTTCAAGGCTCATCGTTCGCTTCCAGCAGATCGGACCGGGCGTTCAGCGTATGGCGGTACGGCGCGGCGTGGAAGCACGAAACCGGTCGCGGGCAGGCGGCCCGACCCGCCGGCCCGACCCGCCCGTCAGACCTTGCGGCGGCGGCCCGGCTTGACCGTGGCGGTCTCCAACGGCTGCTCGGCCGGCGCTCTGCCGCCATCCTTGCGGCCGAGGCCGATCTGCCGTGCCAGCGCCGAGCGGCGCTCGGCATAGTTCGGCGCCACCATCGGATAATCCTGCGGCAGTCCCCAGCGCTCGCGATACTGGTCCGGGGTCATGCCGTAGGCGCTCTGCAGGTGCCGCTTGAGCATCTTCAGTTTCTTGCCGTCCTCGAGACAGACGATGTAGTCCGGAAACACCGACCGCTTCACCGGCACCGCCGGCTGCAGCTTCTCCGGCTCCGGTGTCGCAACGCCGACGCCGGCCAGGGCCTGATACACCTGACGGATCAACGCGGTGAGGCCGTCCGCCGGGACGGTGTTGTTCGACACATGTGCCGATACGATCTGTGCCGTCAGCGCCAGTATTGCCTGACCGTCTTCGTCCGCCATTCTCTGTTCCAGACTGTTGTTCGTTTGTGCAGTCCTACAACAGAAACCCGAAGATATGAAACCGCCGGTCTGGACGAGATCGCCGGAAAGTCTAGCGGCCGATGACCGCGGTGCCGTCGCCGATGGCGGCGTTGGCGCCGGCGGGACCGGTCCCCGCCACGCCGACCGAGGTCGGCGTCGGCATCATCGCCGGCAGCGGGCCGCGCGCCAGCGACCCCGCGCGCGCTGCCGGCGCCGGCGCGCCGATGCCCAGCCCGTCCCCGGACCCGCAGGCGGCGAGGCACAGCAGCAGGCCGAGGCCGGCCGGCGCGGCATGGATCGATCGAATCATGGAAGGGTCTCCCGGGACTGGCGACGCAACGGCCGTCGGCCTGCCCGGTTCGCCTGGCATGTCGTCAGGGAGCGCGCCGTCTACCCGTAGAGATAGGTGAGACCCATCCGGAAGATGGCGACGATGATCAGCAGCAGGACCAGCGCGATCGCGGCCGCGACCGCCCAGTCGCGCGGGCGCATCGCCTCCTCCGGCTTCTGGCCGTCCGGCCCCGGCCCCGGCCGCCGCTCAGGATTCATGACCGAGACCCTGCCAGTAGCCGAGCAGCATCCTGCATTCCCCGATGGTGATCACAGCGAGCAACAGCGCGATCGCCGCCGCGACCAGACGATCGCGCGCCGACCAGACCCAGTCCGGCTCTCGATCCGGGCGCGGCGCGCGGTAACGATCCGGCGGCGGATCGAGGCCGTCGAACGGCATTCAGGAGCCGGCCTTGCGCGGCGCATGGCCGTCGCCGCCGTCTGACTTGCCGACCTCCGGAGCGATCGCGCAGGAATGGCCGGGCTGGATCGGCAGGGTGCCGGTCTGGCCGGGGTTGACCGGATCCGGGAAGCTGAGGGTGGTGCCGGCACCGCTGGCGGCGGCCGAGATGGTCGACGCGCCCGACAACATCAGGCTGCCGTCGCAGGTCACGGACAGCGTGGCCGGGCCGGGCGAGGAATGGCCGCATCCGGCAAGCACGAACGCCAATCCGACCAGCACGCACGGCGTCGATCCCGTGATCTTGGTGCGCATCGCTCGATCTCCCAGGCTGGCTCCGACGCAGGCCGCACGGCTGGCCTGCGGGTGGGGCAGAGCGCTAGCATCTGCCCGGCGCAGCGGCAATCCGGCGCTGCGCCAGGATCGGCTCACGCCAGCGCGACCGCTGCGGCCCTGGCGCATTGCGCCTGGTCGGGACGCCGCCCGGTATACAGCACGAACTGTTCCAGGCCCTGCAGCACCAGCACCGCGTCGCCGGTGATGACGTGTCGTCCGGCGGCGCGCGCCGCGCGGATCAACGGCGTCTCCACCGGGATCGCCACCACGTCGAACACCCAAGCGGCGGCGGCGATCGCCGGCGCCTCGAACGCCAGCGTCTCGCTGTCCGGGCCGCCGGCCATGCCGAGGGGCGTCACGTTGACCAGCAGGTCGGCGGCCGGCGCAGACCGGTCCTGCGCCAGGTCGGGAACCCAGTCGAAGCCGCACGAACCGGCCAGCGCCCGGCCGGCCGCCTCGTTGCGGGCCAGCACCGTGCCGTGCGCGAAGCCGGCGTCGCGGAACGCGCTGGCGACCGCCTTGGCCATGCCGCCGCTGCCGCGCAGCACCAGACGCATGTCGGGGGTCAGGCCATGCCGTTCGATCAGCCGTGCGACGGCGATGTAATCGGTATTGTAGCCGCGCAGATGGCCCCGGTCGTTGACGATGGTGTTCACCGAGCCGATCGCCGCCGCCGACGCGTCCAGCGAGTCCAGCAGCGGAATGCAGGCTTCCTTGAACGGCATCGAGATCGCGCAGCCGCGTATGCCGAGCGCCCTGATCCCGCCGATCGCCGCCGCGAGATCGGTGGTGCTGAAGGCCTTGTAGAGATAGTCCAGGCCGAGTTCGGCATAGAGGTGGTTCTGGAATCGCGTGCCGAAATTACCCGGCCGGGCAGAGAGCGACATGCACAGCACGGTGTCCCTGCTCACCGAAGCCAGCGTCCGCGCCTCGGTCATGGCATTTTTCTCCATCGTCCGCTCCTCGTTGTGATCGCGGCGTGCCGTTCAACGACGCGGCGTCGGCCGCCAGCCGGGCGGCGCCATCTCGAACCCGGAGAAGCGGAACGCCGGCGCCACCACGCAGGTGACGAGGGTCCATCTGCCGAGCGACACCGCGGTCTGCCAATGACCGCGCGGCACCAGGAGCTGCAAGGACTGGCGCAGACCGAGATCGGGTCCGAGATGGCGCGCTTCGGCGTCGGTCCCGTCCGGCGACCGGGTCAGCACCAGAGGCGCGCCGGCCTGCCAGACCCAGAGCTCGTCGGCATCGACCCGATGCCAGTCGCTGAGCTCGTCGTCGGCGAGAAGGAACAGGATGGCCGTGCCGGCGCCCCGCGCGCGCCCTTCCCCCGCTTCGCCCCCGTCTTCGTCCCCGTCTTCATCCCCGTCTTCGTCCCCGTCTTCGTCCCCGCTTTCGTCGGGCGCGCCGCGCCAGGTCTCGCGATAGTGGCCACCCTCCGGGTGAGGCAGCAGCCCGAGCGCGTGGATCACCGCCGCGGCGGTCAGGCCCGGATCACGCAGGTCGATCATTCCGGACTCCCTGTCTCGCGCCGCGTGCCGCATCGTCGACGCGGCGCATGGGCTGCGGGTCATGCGGCCGTGTCCTGCCCGCGACCGGCGGGCGCGTCAATCGCCGCGGACCGAGGCGACGGCCCGGGTTCCCGGCATCCGGCACGTTACCCCTGGTCTCCGGAATGAACTTGTTATTATCCTGCACGTTCCGAACCACGCTGTTGGCGCTCCTGGTCCGGCATCTACCCCGACACCCCAAAGAGCGAGAGCAGCGGAATCGGACGATGCACCAGGGCCTTCCATCCGCGCGCGGCAAGCCGTCGTTCCTGTCGAGCCTGTTCCGGCGCCACCCGTCGACCGTCGGCATGGAACGCCCGTACGGCACCGCCTTCGAGGACCGGATCGACGACATCGAGGCGGACGCACCCGACGGCGTGGCGATCCGGCTGCTGCTCGCCAGCGACTCGGCGGGCGTCTGCGCCGACATCACGCAGCGCGTCCAGGCGCTGTGGCCGCCGGCATCCATCGCCACGCGCCCCCTGTCGGCCCCGCTCGCCAAGGACGACCTGTCCGCAACCGCCCTCATCGTCGATTGCCGGCAGGATCACGACGCCATCATGCGCATCCTGGGGGAGATCGCCCTCCTCGACGGTTCGAGCCGGCCGCACATCATCGTGCTGATCGAGAACGGCGACGGCGACCGGAAGGAGACCGACAAGAACTGGGCGCTGGCGATCGGCGCCGACGACGTCCTGGCGTTTCCGTTCACCGACGCCGACCTGCGGCTGCTGTTCGGCAATGCGGGCAAGGTATCGGGCCTGAGCTTCGAGAACATGCGGCTGCGGCACAGTCTGGACGCGCTGGCGCAGGACGCCCACCGGCTCCGCACGCTGGCCTATACCGACCATCTGACCGGCCTTCCGAACCGGCTCTATCTCACGAGCTGGCTGGCCGAAGTCATGACCAAGGGCGATGCCGATCTGCGCTTCGCCGTCCACATGCTCGATCTCGACGGGTTCAAGCAGATCAACGACCGGTTCGGCCACCGCTCCGGCGACCAGATCCTGCGGCAGGTCAGCGAACGGGTCACCAGGATCAGCCGGAAGCTCGATCTGGTGGTCCGGCTGGGCGGCGACGAGATCGCCATCGTCCAGGTCGGCATCGAGACGGCGGCGGACTGCCAGGCTTTCCTGTCCAGGCTGTCCGGCATGTTCGAAAGCGCGTTCGAGATCGACCAGAGGACGATCAGGATCGGCGCCAGCATCGGCACGGCGATCTATCCCGTCGACGGCGAGACGCTGTCCGATCTGCTGCACCATGCCGACCTGGCGATGTACGACTTCAAGCCGGCCGGGGCGCGGCGCTCGCGCGGGCGGGGCACGCCGCCGCATACCGCGATGAACCAGCAGAGGGCCAGGGAGGCGACCTACGCGCTGGCGTTCGGTCTGCGCGACGGAACCCTGGCGGGCATCCTGTGCGACACCGTCCCGGTTCCGGAGACCGCACCGACGGCGGCCGCCGACCCGTTCCGAAGCCTGCGGATCGCACTGCTGCAATGCGCCAACTGGAAGAGCGAGGGACCTGCCGCGTTCTTCAGCGCCGCGGTCGACAGCCGTGCGCTGTCCGCGGACGACGCTCTGTCCAACCTTCGCGATCTGCTGATCGAGTCCAGAGCGGACGCGGAGCGATGCGAGATCCGCCTCCTGGCGGCCGACCTGGATGGCAATGCGGAGGTCTGGCATCAGGTGCGCGAGCTCGGGTTCCGGCTGGCGGTCGAGGTCGACACTGAAAGCTTCTCGCCGCAGCGTCTGCTCCGGGTGCCGCTGACGCGGCTGCATCTGGCCCGCGCGTTCGCCGAGCTGGATACCGGATCGGCGGAATTCAGGATCCTGCTCGACATGGCGGTGGTGTTCGCCCGAGCCGCCGGCGCCAGAACCCTGGCGCACGGCGTCAGCAGCGCCGCCCAGATGGAGGTGTTGCGCAAGGCCGGCATCGATGCGGTGGCGGGACCGTTCGTCGGCGTCTCGGTCAAGGGAGACGCGTTGCTCGCGGTGCGACAACGGGTGATGCAGCACGCCGACCGGTGAGGGTCGCACCGTTACGCCAAGCGCGGCCCAATTCATGATTTCCGTGGCAACTCTTCGTCGCTTAGTGTAGCATCTCGCGATGGCTGGCGGTGTTCACGCCGGCCGGATCCGCAGTCCGATACCGACGCTGGCGTTACCGGTCTCCGCTCCCCATCTCCAAGCCTCGACGGCCGCGCTTCGTGCGAGCGCGCCGTTGCCCGTGCCTGCTGTGCAGGCGGAAGGATCTAGGATGAAACTGAGCCTGGCCTTCCTGTTCGCCGTCCTGGTGGGCGTCGCCCTGGCGATGCTGAGCCACGACGTCCAGCATCTGGCGGCGATGCTGCCGATTTAGGACCGCTCAGGAGCAGGCGTTCAGGGCTGGTGTCACCGGCGACATCGCTGCCGGGAGATCCTCGATACCAGCGATCAGCGTGGCGGACCCGAAAGGATTCGAACCTTCGACCTCTGCCTTCGGAGGGCAGCGCTCTATCCAGCTGAGCTACGGGTCCCGCGCAGGCTGCATAGCCCGAACCTTCCGCGAATGCCAGAGGCCGTCGCCGCCGTCATTGTCCGGCGATCCCGTCCAGCGCGCCCGGCAGCCAGACCGGAACGTCTCCGGTCCAGCCCTGGCCCGCCACCCAGGACGCGGCCGCCACATCGCCGCCGGAGGGCAGGGCGCGGCCCGGATCGACGATCCAGGACGCCACGTCGCCGATCACCGCCTCCCGATCCCTGTCGCGCATCAGCAGATGATAGCCGGCCGGATAGAAGCTGCGTCGGACCTGGCCGGGGAGCGCCGCCCAGGTCGCCGCGGTGGAGCCGGCCGGGACAAGCTGGTCGCGGCCGCCATAGGTCACCAGCATCGGACCATGCACCCTCGGCGCCGCCGCCTGCGCGCGGCTCATCAGGTCCACCAGGCCGGCCAGGGTCGCGGCCCTGGTCTCGTGCACGCTCAACGGATCGTAGGCCAGGCGATAGAGCGCCGCCCGGTTGTCGCTGGCCTGGATCTTGAGCGGCAAGGCGCGGCCTGTCAGGTGCCAGTCCGGCGCCACCCCGGCCACCGCCCAGAGGCCGACCGTCATCGCCGGGTTCATCTGCGCCCGGCTCCAGACCGCCGGCGCCAGCAGGATGGTGCCCGCCACCGCCGGCGCATCCGGCCGCGCCGCCAGGCACAGCAGCACCGCGCCGCCCATGCTCTCGCCCATCAGATAGAGCGGGACGCCGGGCTCGCGGGACGCCACCAGGCGGGCCAGTTCGGCGGCGTCGGACACCATGCGATCGACGCCCGCCCAGCGCCCGCGCATCGGCGCGCCGCCGAAGCCGCGCTGGTCCGGCGCATAGACGGTGATCCCCCTGGAGGCGAGAACCGGCGCGGGCAGTTCCCAGGCGTCGCGGCTGTCGTTGAAGCCGTGCAGCGCCAGAATCACGGCGCGCTGCTTGCCCTCCGCGCGCCAGAGCCTGGCCGGCAGCCGCGCGCCGTCCGACAGAGTGAACCACAGATCGGGTGGCACCAGCCGGCGATCGGCCAGATGCGTCTTCGGCGCCGCCGGCGGCAGCGTGTGCGACATCGGCACGACCGCGCAGCCGCCGAGCAGCGCACCCACCAGAAGCGGCGCCATGACGGCGCGGAGGAAACGACGGCGTGGCATGCGGCGGGCGCGGCTCCGGCGGCAGAGGTTTCAAAACGCGGCCGGCTTGCGTATCATCAGTCTCGTAGTCAGACCACCTTCGAGGCTTCTCAGCATGCCGTTCGGCGCAGCCACCCCGACCCCGGCGCTCGGCCCGGACGCCATCGAGACCCTGACCGTCACCAGCCGCGTGCTGGCCTGCGACGGCGGCGCCGGCGCGCTCGGCCATCCGCGCGTCTGGCTGCGGATCGTCGAGCGGCAGACCTATTGCCCCTATTGCTCGCGCGTCTACGTGCTCGCGCCCGGCGCCGGCGAAGGCGACGACACCGGCCATTGACCCAGGGTCAGGACGGACTCGTCCCCGCTGCCGAAACCGGGCCGGACGCCGGGAGCGCCGCCCCTCTCGCCGACACCCACCTGGTGCTGATCGACGGCTCGGGCTTCATCTTCCGCGCCTTCCACGCCCTGCCGCCGATGACGCGCCAGGACGGAACCCCGGTGAACGCGGTGTTCGGCTTCACCAACATCCTCGCCCGCTTCCTGCGCGAGCATGTCGGCACCCATCTGGCGGTCATCTTCGATGCCGGAAGGCTGACCTTCCGCAACGAGCTCTATGCAAAGTACAAGGCGCATCGTCCCGACCCGCCCGAGGAGCTGATCCCGCAATTCGCCCTGGTGCGCGAGGCCACCGCGGCGTTCGGCATCCCGGCGATCGAGCTGCCGGGCTTCGAGGCGGACGACCTGATCGCCACCTATGCCTGTCACGTCGCCGCCGGCGGCGGCCGCTGCACCGTGGTCAGCTCCGACAAGGACCTGATGCAACTGATCCGGCCCGGCATCGACATGCTCGATCCGATCAAGCAGAAGCCGATCGGGGCCGACGCGGTGCGCGAGCGTTTCGGCGTCGGCCCCGACAAGGTGATCGAGGTGCAGGCGCTGATGGGCGACAGTGTCGACAACGTGCCGGGCGTGCCCGGCATCGGTCCGAAGATCGCCGGCGCGCTGGTCAACGAGTATGGCGATCTCGACGGCATCTATCGCGCGCTGAAGGCGGGCGAGATGAAGCCGTCCAAGCGTCGCGACGCGCTGGAGGCGCACGAGGAGGCTGCCCGCCTCTCTCGTCGGCTGGTGATCCTGCGCACCGACGTGCCGATGCCGCTGCCGGTGGAGCGGCTGGGCTTCACCACGCCGGACAGCGCGCGTCTCGGCGCATGGCTCGGCACCATGGGGTTCAGGTCGATCGCGCAACGCCTGTCGATCGAGGCGGTGGAACCGGCACCGGTCCCGGCACCGCACGTGCAGGCCGATCAGGGCCCGCCCGACTCCGGACTGGTTCCGGAACACGCGGCGCCGTTCTCGGATTATGTCTGCGTCACCGACCCCGAAACCCTCGCGGTCTGGGTCGCGGAGGCCAGCGAAGCCGGGCTGTGCGCGGTCGATACCGAGACCGACGGGCTCGATCCCCTCCGCGCCAATCTGGTCGGCATCTCGCTGGCGGTGAAGCCGGGGCGCGCCTGCTACATTCCCCTGCGTCACGAGGGCGATCTCGAGCATCCCACCGGCCCGCAGATGGAGGCCGCCGCCGCGCTCGACATGCTGGCGCCGCTGCTGTGCGACCCGTCCGTGCTCAAAGTGTTCCAGAACGCCAAGTTCGACCTCGCCATCCTCGAACGTGCGCATCCCGGCCTCGTCATCGCTCCGCTCGACGACACCATGCTGATCTCGTACGCGCAGTCGGCGGGCCTGCACGGACACGGCATGGACGAGCTCGCCGCGCGGCATCTCGGCCATACGCCGATCACCTACGATCAGGTCACCGGCACCGGCCGCAACCGCATCCCGTTCGCCCGGGTGCCGGTCGGCAAGGCCACCGACTATGCGGCGGAGGATGCCGACGTCACGCTGCGCCTCTGGCACATCCTGCAGCCGCGGCTCCGCGCCAACCGGTCGCTGGCCCTCTACGAACAGCTCGAGCGGCCGCTGGTGCGGGTGCTTTACGAGATGGAAGCGGCTGGCATCGCCGTCGACGAGACCGAACTGCGCCGCATGTCGGCCGACTTCGCAGCCCGCATGGCGGTGATGGAAACAGAGATCCACGCCATCGCCGGCCGGCCGTTCAATCTCGGCTCGCCGAAGCAGCTTGGCGAGATCCTGTTCGACGAGATGAAGCTCTCAGGCGGCAAGCGCATGAAGACCGGCGCCTGGAGCACCGATTCGGCGATGCTGCAATCGCTCGCAGAGCAGGGCAGCGAACTCCCGGCACGGATCCTCGACTGGCGGCAGCTTGCCAAACTCAAATCGACCTATGCCGACGCGCTGGTCGAACAGATCGATCCGCGCACCAGGCGGGTGCACACCTCGTTCCAGATGGCGATCACCTCGACCGGCCGCCTCTCCTCCAACGAGCCCAATCTGCAGAACATCCCGATCCGCACCGAGGAAGGCGGCCGCATCCGCCGCGCCTTCGTGGCCGCGCCCGGCCATGTGCTGGTGTCCGCCGACTATTCGCAGATCGAGCTGCGGCTGCTGGCCCATGTCGCCGACATCCCCGCCCTGCGCGAGGCCTTCGCCCAGGGGCAGGACATCCATGCCCGCACCGCGTCGGAAGTGTTCGGCGTGCCGATGGAGGGCATGGACAGCCTGACCCGGCGTCGCGCCAAGGCGATCAATTTCGGCATCATCTACGGCATTTCCGCCTTCGGCCTGGCCCGCCAGCTCGGCATTCCGCCAGGAGAGGCGCGCGCCTACATCGACGCCTATTTCGCCCGCTATCCCGGCATACGCGACTATATGGACTCGACCCGCGACGAGGCCCGCGCCAACGGCTACGTCCTGACCCCGTTCGGCCGCCGCTGCTGGATCTCCGGCATCGCCGACAAGAACGCCGCGCGCCGCGGCTACGCCGAGCGCCAGGCCAGCAACGCGCCGTTGCAGGGCGGCGCCGCCGACATCATCAAGCGTGCCATGGTCCGGCTGCCGGCCGCCCTGCGCAGGGCCGGACTGCGTGCGCGCATGCTGCTCCAGGTGCACGACGAGCTTCTGTTCGAGGCGCCGCGCGACGAGGCGGAGACTCTCGCGTCGCTGGCCCGCGCGGTGATGCAGGATGCCGCCACCCTGTCGGTGCCGCTGGTGGTCGAGACCGGCACCGGATCGAATTGGGCGGAAGCGCATTGAGGATCCTCCGCCTCCTGCTGCCGTTCCTGATCCTGGCGCTGGCGACGGTGCAGATCGGGCGCGCGCTGCACTGGTTCGGTCGGGATCCGAACGCCGGGATCACCATCGGCGGCCCGTTCCAGCTTTCGGATTCGCGCGGGCGGACCGTCACCGATCACGACTTCCTCGGCAAATGGATGCTGGTCTATTTCGGCTATACGCAATGTCCGGATTTCTGCCCCGCGACCCTGAATGCGATCGCCGGAGCGCTGCGAGAGCTCGGTCCGCTGGACGACAAGCTCGCCGTGCTGTTCGTCACGATCGATCCGAATCGCGATACGCAATCGGTGGTCGGCCGCTACACCGCGCAGTTCGACCCGCGGATCGTCGGCCTGACCGGCACGCCGGACCAGACCCTGGCGATCGAGAACGCCTACCACGTGGCGGCACCCAGCCCGAACTACGCGACGCCGAACACCACCGGCCTGGAATCGATCGAGCACAGCTCTGCGATCATCGTCATGAACCCTGCCGGCGGCTTTGCCGCCATCATCCCGGGCAATGCGGATGCGCATACCATTGCCTCCCGCCTGCGCGGCGTGATGCAATGAGGCGGCGCCGGGTCCTTGCCCTGCCGCTGGCGCTGCTGCTGGCCGCGGCGGCGCCGCCTGTGACACGGTCGCCGGACTCGACCGACCTGCCGCCGCTGATCGCACCGGACGGCCAGACGATCGGTAGCCCGCATCGCGGCGGCACGCTGCGCCTGACAGCCGATGCGGGCGCCGGCACCGCCGACCCGCAGATCAACTACAACTCCGAGATGATCAGCCTGGCCGTCAACGTCTATGACGGGCTCACGGCGTTCGCGAAGCGCCCGGGAGATCCGAGCAACCGTCCGGTCGCCGATCTGGCCGAGGCGCTGCCTGCGCCGGAGGATGGCGGCCTCACCTACGTGTTCCATCTGCGGCCGGGCATTCGTTTCTCGGACGGACGCATCGTCACCGTCCGCGACGTCGTCGCCAGCTTCCAGCGCATCTTCAAGGTCAATTCGCCGACCTCCGGCGGCTTCTATGGCGGGCTGGTCGGCGCCGATGCCTGCCTCAAGGACGGCGCGCACTGCACCCTGGCGGGCGGCGTGGTCGGGGACGACAAGGCCGGCACCATCACCTTCCATCTCACCCACCCGGATGCGGAGTTCTTCGACAAACTCTCGTTCCCGCACGCCTACGTGCTACCCGCCGACACGCCGCTACATGATCTCGGCAACGACGCGCCGCCCGGAACCGGACCCTACAGGATCGTCAGCTACGATCCGAATCATGGCATGCTGGTCGAGCGGAATCCGTTCTTCAAGGTCTGGTCGGCGGAAGCGCAGCCGGACGGCTACCCGGACCGCATCACCTATTCGTTCGGCCTGACCGACGAGGCCCAGGTGACGGCGACCGAGAACGGCGATTTCGACTACATGTACGACAACGTGCCGCTCGACCGGTATGGCGAACTCGGCGACCGTTTTCCCGACCAGGTGCACATCAATCCGCTGTTCGGCACCTTCTACCTGCCGATGAACGTCAACCTGCCGCCGTTCGACAAGCTGCGCGCCCGGCAGGCGGTGAACTACGCGGTCAATCGCCTGGCGATGCAGACCTTCTATGGCGGTCCGGCGGCCGCGACCGTGCTGTGCCAGAACGTGCCGGCCGGATTGCCGGGCTACGAGCCCTATTGCCCCTACACCAGGGGCGCCGATTTCGCGCATCCCGCCACCGCCTGGAAGGCGCCCGATCTCGCTCTGGCCAGGAAGCTGGTCGAGGAAAGCGGTACCAAGGGCATGCATGTGACGCTCGTGGTTCCGAATCGTGCCGTCGAGGTGGCGATGGGCACCAATCTGCAGAACATGCTGAACGCGATCGGCTACGATGCCGACGTCAAGCCGATCGCGTTCGCGATCCAGTTCACCTACATCCAGAACACCGCCAACAAGGTGCAGATCTCGCTCAGCGACTGGTATGCGGATTACGCCGAACCCTCGGATTTCCTCACCGCGCTCTATGGCTGCGAGAATTTCCATCCGAATTCGGACTCCTCGGTCAACATCTCCGGCTTCTGCGACCAGACATTCCAGGACCTGATCCATCGCGCAGCCTTGGTCTCGGTGACCGACAAGGCGGCGGGCAGTCGCCTCTGGGCGCAGGCGGACCGCTATCTGCTGCAGCAGTCCGCCGCGGCGCCGTTGATCCAGATCAAGAAGATCGAACTGGTATCGAAACGTCTCGGCAATTTCTACACCACCAACCTGTATCACCTGCTGTTCTCGCAGGCCTGGGTGCAATGAGCGGGACGTCGGTGATGCCGCCGGCCCGGGGCAAGCGGGTCAAGGGGCCGTGGGAAGTCGCGGCACGCACCCTGCTGCGCATGCCGAGCGCCGTCGCTTCTCTGTCAATCCTGGCCCTGCTGGTGATCGTCAGTCTCGCGGCGCCGTTCTACGCACGCCATGTCGCCCATACCGATCCGTTCGAGTCCGACGTCGCCGCCACCGTCTTTCTGCATGGCGAGGACGTGCCGGTGATGCAGCCGAACCAGAACCGGCTGCATCTCGGACTGACCCCGATCGGCCCGACCTGGCGCCCGTCGGCCGACCTGCTGGGCGCCGACACGCAGGGCCGCGACGTCGCCGCCCGCCTGCTGTATGGCGGCCGCAATTCGCTGCTGATCTCGTCCTGCGCGGCGATCCTGTGCATCGTCCTGGCTGCGGTGGTCGGCATCTGCGCCGGCTTCTTCGGCGGCCTCGTCGACATCCTGCTGTCGCGGCTGATGGACGTGATGTGGGCGATCCCGGTCTATCTGTTCGCGATCTCGCTCTCGATCGTCACCGTCAGTCATGGTCTGTCGCTGGGCCCGATCACGATCCGGTCCGACAGCCTGATCCTGCCGATCGCCATCATCGCCCTGGTCTACGTGCCGTATGCGGCGCGCCCGATCCGCGGCCGGGTGCTGTCGCTGCGCCAGGCGGAGTTCGTCCTGGCGGCACGCTGCCTCGGCGCATCGCGCACCCGGATCCTGCTGCGCGAGATCCTGCCGAACGTCTCCACCACGCTGATCGTGCTCGCGCCGCTGGTGATGGCGCTGGCCCTGCTCGCGGAGAGCGCGCTGTCGTTCCTGTCGATCGGCGTGCAGTCGCCGCAGGCGAGCTGGGGCACCATCATCGAGGACGGGCAAGGGCTGATCTACACCCGCCCCGCGGTGGCGATCGCGCCGGGACTGGCGATCGTCATCACCGTGCTGGCGCTCAACGTGCTCGGCGACGGGCTGCGCGACGCGCTCGACGTGCGCGAAACCAGCCGTCGCGGCTCTCCCTGATGCGCACGGCATGATCGAAGCCCTGCTCAAGCGGCTCGGCCAGACCGTGCTGGTGCTGTTCGGCATCAGCGTGCTGGTGTTCCTGGTGTTCTTCGCCACGCCGGGCGCCGATCCGACCGCACGGATCGCCGGCCGCAACGCCAGCCCAGAGACCATGGCGGCGGTGCGTCACGCCTACGGGTTCGACCGGCCGCTGCCGGTGCAATATCTCAAGCTGATGGACCGGCTGTTCATAAGCCGCGACCTCACCTCCTACGTCGACCATGGCGAGGCGGTGATCCCCGAAGTGTTCCATGCCGCGCCGGTCACCCTGTCCCTGGTCGGCGGTGCCGCGATCCTCTGGGTGCTGGTCTCGATCGCGATCGGCACCATCGCCGCGGCGACCCGCGGCTCTCTGCTCGACCGTGGCCTGATGATGGTCGGGCTGGTCGGTATCTCGATGCCGGTGTTCTGGCTCGGCGAGGTCGCCAACCTGGTCACCCAGAGCCGCTATCACCAGACCTGGCTGTTCTCCTGGGTTCCGGGCCTCGGCTACGTGCCGCTGCACGAGAATCCCGGTGCCTGGTTCACCCATCTGGTGATCCCCTGGTGCGTCCTGGCGGTGCTGTTCATCGGCATCTACGGGCGCGTGCTGCGTGCCGATCTGGTGGCCGCGTCGGGCGAGGATTTCATCCGCACGGCGCGCGCCAAGGGTCTGAGCGAAACCAGGATCATGCTGCGCCACGGCCTGCGCACCTCGCTCATCACCTTCGTGTCGCTGTTCGGACTGGATTTCGCGCAACTGGTCGGCGGCGGCGCGCTGCTGACCGAAGTGGTGTTCGGGCTGCAGGGCGTCGGCCGCCTCACCTACCAGGGGCTGATCAATCTGGATCTGCCGCTGATCATGGCGACGGTGATGTATTCGGCCATCTTCGTGGTGCTGGCCAACGCCATCGTCGACGTCGCCTATGTCCTGCTCGACCCGAGGGTGCGCGATGGGCGCTGAGACGCCGCTGCTCGAGGTCGC